>DATIDT010000016.1:0-2997 GCA_035456125.1 Gaiellaceae bacterium | reverse complement strand
CCGGCCCGAGCGGGCAGAACGTGTCGAAGCTCTTTCCGCGCGTCCACTGGCTCTCGGAGAATTGAACGTCGCGCGCGGAGACGTCGTTGCCGACCGTGTAGCCGAACACGTGGTCGAGCGCCGCGTCGACGGCGACGTCGCGCATGCGGCGCCCGACGACCACGCCGAGCTCGACCTCCCAGTCGACCTGCGTGGTCAGCTCCGCATCGATGACGATCGGATCACGCGGACCGGTGACGCTCGACGGGAACTTCGCGAAGACGAGCGGCTGCGCCGGTTGCGGCAGCTTCGACTCGCGGATGTGGTCGAGGTAGTTGAGCCCGATCGCGACGATCTTGCCGGGCTGGAGCGGTGCTGCGAGCTCGCCTGCGACCGTGTCGCCGACGGCGAGATCGTGCGGGTCGACGCCGGCACCCACGAGTGAGAGCAGGTCTCCGTCGAAATCGAGCCGCCGCAGGTCGCGGTCCACGTCGACTGCGAGCGTCTCTCCGTCCGACGTCTGGACGGTCGCAATGCGCATTCGTTCGATCCTGTCACGTGGAGTACAGTCGGCGACGTGACCGAAGAGCCGGTCGACGCCCTTCGCCGACGGGCCCGCACCGGGCTGCGCGACCGCGCCGAGCGTGCGCCTGCGCGCGCTCATTTCCGCGCAATGGGCATCGACCCCGCGCGCCTCGACGGGCCGATCATCGGCGTGGCGTCGACCTGGACGGGAACGATGCCGTGCAACCTCAACCAGCGCGAGCTCGCCGAGCGCGTCAGCGAGGGCGTCTCCGCCGCCGACGGCCTTGCGCTCGGCTTCAACACGATCGCGGTCTCCGACAACCAATCACAGGGAACGCCGGGAATGCGCGCCTCGCTGATCTCGCGCGAGGTCATCGCCGACTCGATCGAGCTGATGGTTCATGCCCACGACTTCGACGGGGTCGTCTGCGTTGTCGGCTGCGACAAGACCGTGCCCGCCGCGCTGATGGCGCTGGCGCGCGTCGACAAGCCTGCCGTGCTGCTCTACAACGGGCCGATGCGCGCCGGCCGCTGGCGCGAGCGCGACGTCACGATCCAGGACGTGTGGGAGGCGGTCGGCGCCGAGCAGCGTGGGCTGATGTCGCGGGCAGAGCTGGACGAGCTCGAGCGCGTCGCGTGTCCGGGCGCCGGGACGTGTGCAGGTCACTTCACGGCGAACACGATGGCCGTCGCGATCGACTGTCTCGGCATCGCGTGCGTCGGGGATGCGCTCGTGCCGGCCGACGAGCGCGCGCTGAAGGACGGCGCCGCTGCTCGGGCAGGCGCGCTTGCCGTGCAGCTCGTGGCGGAGGGCGTCACGGCTCGCCGCTTTCTCGATCGGCGTGCGCTCCTGAACGCGATGGCCGGGATCGCTGCTACCGGCGGGTCGACCAACGGCGTGCTCCATCTGCTTGCGATTGCCCATGAGGCGGGCGTGCCGCTGACGCTCGAGGAGCTGGCAGGCGTCGCCGGCAGGACGCCGGTGATCGCGGAGCTCGCGCCGTCAGGCCGCTGGACGGCAGCGGATTTCCACCGTGCCGGCGGGACGCGGGCCGTGATCCGCGAGCTCATCCGCGGCGGGCATGTCGACGGAGACGCACCAATCGTCGACGGACGGACGCTCGCGGAGGCCACCGCCGACGCACCGCAGCCGGACGGCGACGTCATCTACACCGTCGAAGAGCCGTTCAAGCCGACCGGCGCCCTGCATGCGCTCCGCGGAAATCTCGCGCCGGAGGGATCTCTCGTCAAAGTCTCCGCGACGAGCCGCCGATCTCAACGCGGTCCCGCGCGCGTCTTCGACAGCGAAGAGGCGTGCTGTGACGGCGTGCGTGCCGGGCGCGTCGCCGCGGGTGACATACTCGTGGTGCGCTACGAGGGCCCGGCCGGTGGGCCGGGGATGCGCGAGATGCTGAGCATCACGGCCTCCGTCGTGGGCGCGGGCCTTGGGGAGACCGTCGCGCTCGTCACCGACGGTCGCTTCTCCGGCGCGACCCGCGGGTTGATGGTCGGCCACGTCGCACCAGAGGCCGCACGCGGCGGACCGCTTGCGGTCGTGCAGGACGGGGACGTGATCGCGGTGGACGTCGACGCGGGGACGCTCGTCGTGGAGCTTGACGACCGCGAGCTGGCCGAGCGCCTCGCCCGCTGGCAGCCGCCTGCTCGTGGTTACGAGAGCGGCGTGTTCGCGCGCTACGGGGCGCTCGTGTCCTCCGCCTCCAGGGGCGCCGTTCTCGTCGCGCCGGCGGGATGAAACGCTTCTCCGGCAAGCGTGCGCTCGTCACAGGCGCCGGGTCGGGCATCGGCGCGGCAGTCGCGCGGCTGCTCGAGTCGGAGGATGCGACGGTGGTCGCCGCGGACCTCACCGGAACCGATGTCGAGCTCGACGTCCGCGACGAGGCACAGGTGGAACGCGTCGTGCGTAACGTGGACGTGCTCGTCAACGTCGCCGGCGTCGGCTCGACGACTACCGCACTGGAGACGTCGCTCGACGTCTGGGAGGACGTCTTCGCGGTGAACGCGCGCGGAACGTTCCTCTGCTGCAAGCACGCGATCTCGGGGATGATCGCGCGCGGCGGCGGGTCGATCGTGAACGTCGCGTCGGTCGCAGCGATCGTCGGCCTGCGGAACCGCGCTGCGTACTGCGCGTCGAAGGGAGCGGTCGTCGCGTTGACTCGTGCGCTCGCGGTCGATCACGTGAACGACGGCATCCGCGTCAACGCCGTCTGTCCGGGCACCGTCGACACGCCATGGGTGCGCAGGCTCGTCGCCGACGTGGGCGAGTCGCTCGACGAGCTGACCGCGCGGCAGCCGCTGGGCCGGCTCGGAACGCCCGAAGAGATCGCGGAAGCGGTGGCCTACCTCGCGTCCGACGCCGCGAGCTTCTGTACGGGCAGCGTGCTCGTCATCGACGGCGGGCTCACCGCGGCCTGACGTGCTGGCGCTCGTCGCCGAGCCGGGTCACGCGCGCACGACGCGTGTCGAAGAGGTTCC
>DATIDT010000015.1:0-27229 GCA_035456125.1 Gaiellaceae bacterium | reverse complement strand
ATCATCGCGTCGTCCTTGCGCCGGGCTGCGGCCCAGTCCGCGAACTTCGGGAGCCGTTTCAGCCGGCGCGCGAGCTTCATCCCCTGCTCGACCGCGCGCTCGAGCCGCTCCTCGCCGAGGGGCACGTCGAATCCCGCCTCGCGCAGCGCCTCCGCGAGCGAGCCGAACGTGTGCCAGTAAAGGGACTTCGACGGCATCGAGCCGCGGCGGTCGTCGAGGTCCTTGGCGGTCGGTGTCCGCCCCAGCTCCTGGCCGAGGCCGCGGAGAAGCCCGACCAGCTCCTCGCGGGTCGCGAACCGCCGCGGCACGAGCCCTGCCTCGCGCTTGGCCGCGTTCCAGCTGCCGAAGTGCTCGATGACCGTCTGCGGGTGCACCGTCGTCTCTTCGTCGGCCGCGAACTCGCGCATCGTCGGCGAGCGGCCGAGCCGCTCCGCGCAGTCGCGCAGCTCCGCGAGGATCTGGTCGTTCGTGTACCGCTTGCGGATTCCCGCCTGGAACGACGCCAGCGCGTCCGGGTCGATCTTGGCGACCGCCCGGTAGGGCGGCTTCCTGGCCATGCCAATAATAGTAGAGCGTGGTGGAAAAGACGCAAGTTTTTTCCACCACGGGTCTGACCCGAAAGGTCTGACCCGCCTACGAGGCGACGGAGAGCCTGGGCGGCTCGTCCTCCCGCCGGAGCGCGTCGAGCGGGAGGATCCGCTCCAGCGCGCCCACACAGCGCGGGCAGAACTGCGTGCCGGCGGACGCCCGCAGCTCCTGCAGCGCCTCCGCGGCGGGCCGGGCGGCGCGGTAGATCCGCGTCGTCAGCATCGAGTCGAGCGCGTCGGCGACGTGGATGATCCGTGCGCCGAGCGGGATGTCCTCCCCCGCGAGCCGGTCGGGATAGCCAATGCCGTCGAAGCGCTCGTGATGGTGCCGGATCGCCGGCACCGCGTCGTTGAGGAAGCCGAGCCGGTCGATGATGCGCGCGCCTTCCTCGGCGTGGCGCTGCATCAGCGCCCACTCGTCCGGGGTGAGGCTCGCCGGCTTCAGGAGGATCGCGTCCGGGATCGCGAGCTTGCCGATGTCGTGGAAGAGGGCAGCGTGCCCGAGCAGGTCCAGCTCGGCCTGCGAGAGGCCAAGCTCCCGCCCGATCGCCAGCGCGAGCTGCTGTACGCGCCGCGAGTGACCGGCGGTGTACGAGTCGCGGGCGTCGACGGTCGCCGAGAGCGACTCCATCGCCGCGGTCGAGCGCTCCTTCAGCAGCTTGTTCGCCATCTCGAGCGACACGTTCTGCGACTGGATCGTCTCAGCCGCCTGGCGCAGCTTCTGGGCGCTGCGGTGGGTGTGCTTCAGGTACGCCTCCTGCGTCTTGCGCATCAGCAACAGCGGCACCGCGAAGACTGCGAGCGCGAGCAGGTTGACCGCCTCGTAGGCGAGCGCCATGACGCCGCCGATGAACCCGTAGACGACGTAGTGCGGCAGCAGCCAGGCAAACTGCTCGCGGAAGACGCCCCACCAGCGCTCGTGGCCCTGCAGCGCGAGCGCGAGCGAGACGAGCCCCATGTTGACGGCGAAGTAGCCGGCGCCGGCCAGCAGCCCGAGCGCGGCGATCGCGAGCCGGTGCGGCGTCCCCTCTGGGAAGAAACGCGCCAGGTTGAAAATGCTCGCGGCCGTCAGCGACGCAAGCGTGAGAGCGCCGATGTTGAAGAGGACGTTGTGCAGCGGGTGGCGGCGCGCGCTCCAGTCGACCGCGACGCTCGTGATCGCGAGCGGTAGCGCGGCACGGAAGCCGAAGAGCGACGACGCGGCGAGGCAGCCCACGGCGCTGACGGACAGAACCGCGGCGCCCTCGTCTGCCTCCAGCGCGAGCGCCTGCCCCACTCCGACCAGGAGCAGGATCGCGAGCAGGCCGAGCAGGTCCTTGGACGTCCAGCTCAACGCGAGGCCGGCGACACCGGCGGTGACGCCGAGGGCGCTGACGAGGCCGACCGTGAGGCTGAGCCGCCGGTCGAGCGAGAGGAAACGCGGGCCGTGCACGGCATGCGGACGCGGGTGGCGGACGTCCTCACTGCGTTCCTCCCCCTTGGCCTGCACAGGCGCCGGTGCGTGCACCGGCGTCGGCTCGTCGTCCTCGGGCACGGCGATCAGGCGGGCGGTGCGATCCGACGGAACGAGGAGCGGCTCGGAGCTCGCGCTCAGGACGCGGTTGCGCCCCTGCAGCTTGGCGCGGTACACGGCGAGGTCGGCCTGGTGGATCAGCTCGTTGGCGTCGGTGCCGTCCTTCGGAAAGCCGGCGACACCGATCGAGACGGTCGCGCGGATCGGCTCGCTGGACGTCTCGACGTCGAACCGCCTCTGCGCAACCGCACGGCGGATTCGCTCCGCGATCTCCATCGCCTGGTCCGGCGGCGTTTCGGGGAGCAGGATCGAGAACTCCTCGCCGCCGAAGCGTGCGGGCACGTCGTAGTGGCGCAGCTGTGCGCGGAAGACGTCCGCGATTCCTTGCAGCACTGCGTCGCCCGCGAGGTGGCCGTACGAGTTGTTGATGTCGCGGAGCAGGTCGAGGTCGGCCATGATCAGCGACATCGGCCGCTCGAACCGCTGCGCGCGCCCGATCTCCTCCGACAGCGCCGTCGCGAAGTGACGGGCGTTGAAGAGGCCGGTCTTCGGGTCGACGCGCGCCTCCGCCTGCAGCTGCGGAACCGCGAGCGAGCGGTGCACGAGCACGAGCGGCGCGATCGAGAACGGGATCAGCCACGGGTTGCTCTCCCAGAAGGCGAACGTCGCGACGCCGAGCGCCGCGAGCACGAGATCGGTGGAGAAGTGCTCGACCTCGAACAGCCCCGTCTCCCGCAGCGTGTGGCCGCGCGCGAAGTGCAGCATCAGGGCGAGCACCGTGTGATTGATCGCGACGAAGACGATGCTGCAGACGAGCCCGGCCACCGCGACGCGAAGCGTGCGATCCGAGATCGCGCTCCACCCCATGAGGCGGTGCGCGAGGAACCACACCGCCATCGACGCGAGGACGTAGTTGCAGATGTTGAAGGTCTGCAGGTACCAGCGGTAACGGATCTTCAGCCACTCCGGAATGTGCTGCACGATCCCCATCAGCGCGACGAGCTCCGGCGGCAGCACGAACGCGGCGGCGATCACGAACACGATCGCCGTGTGGTACGCCTGGTCGCGCGGCGTCTGCACGCGGAACAGCTGCGCGGTCGCCGCCGCCGTGCCGAGAATGAAGAACGCAAGCCAGTGGTGCGTGTTCTGCAGCCGCCCCATGAACGGCAACGTCGCCGCGGCCGTCGCGGCCGCGACGAGCAGGAAGTAGAGCCGGGCGTTTCGCGGCAGCTGCTCACTCCGGCCAGAGCCGGGCTCGGCGACGACAGGAATGTCGTTTGGTACCGCGCTCACCGCCGGGTTGTCTCCTTCTCAACGCAGGGCCGCAGGACAGAGAGCCCAACGCGCAAAGTACGGTCGGACAGAGGCCGAGGCATCCCCCGATCGGGGATCACTCGATCGGTTCCCCCAAAAGGGGTACCCCCGGTCTGTTCCATGGGTTACGGATCGAGCGTGCCGTTGAGGACGGCGTCGAGCTCGAGCGGGTCGATCAGGCCGCCGTCGGGGTTCGCGTCCTCAGCCTCGGCGTTGTCCGCCCAGGAGGCGCTCGCCAGGCTCAGATCCGCCCAGGACGCCGCGGCCGAGGAGCTCGAGTCCCAGGATGCGGATGCCCAGCTCGCCGCCGCCCAGGAGGCAGCTGCCCAGCTGGCCGACGCCCATGAGGCCGACGACCACGAGGCGTCGCTCCACGACGCGCTGGCCCACGAGGCGTCCGCCTTTGCGGCCGACGCCCAGCTGGCCGCGTCGAAGACGGGCGCACCGGTCACGGGGTCGCTGACGAGGAACTTGTTCAGCGCCTTGTTCGCCGGCGGTGGGTTGTTGAACTGCATCGACTTGCCAGCGCTGACCTCGCCCGCGCCCTCGGACAGGTCCGCCGCCTTCGGCACAGGCTTAGCGCCGAGCAAGAGGGCGCCCTTGATCTGATCCGGGGTGAAAGCCGGATGCTGGCCGAGGAGCAGAGCGGCGATACCGCTCACGACCGGAGCTGCGAAAGACGTGCCCGAAAGCTCCATGTAGCCCGTGTCGACGATGTGGTCCGGCCGCTCGCTGTACAGCGTCGAGGTGACCGGGACAGGCCCGACCATGTAGCGGCCCGGGGCCGCGATGTCCGGCTTCGCGAATCCGTCCAGCGTGTAGCCGTAGGCCGACCACGGCGCAGCGGTGTCGTCGTTCGTGGAGACCGACTTGCCCGTGTCGCTCGCGCCGACGGTGATGACGAAGGGGTCGTTGCCGGGCGCAAACGGGACGCCGCTCGGACGATCGGGATAGCCGTAGTTGCCGGCCGCCGTCACTACGACCACGCCGTTGAACCAGAGCCGCTCGACCGCCTTGTCCAGCGGGTCGTACATGAAGCTGTTCGCGACCGACGAGTGCAGCGAGAAGTTTGCAACCTTGATCCCGTACTGCGCCTTATTGGCCAGGATCCAGTCGGCGGCAGCGATCACGTCGCTCGTGCGGGCCATGCCCTGGTCGTCCATCACGTCGATCGACACGAGCTTCGCGTTCGGCGCTGCGCCGTCCTTGCCGGCGAGCCTGCCCGCGGCGATGCCGGCGACGAACGTGCCGTGACCTCGTCCGTCTCCGGGCGAGTTGTCGGGGAGCGTCGAGAGATTCACGTTTGCGACGATTCGACCGGCGAACTCCGGCCGTGTCGCATCGATGCCGGAATCGACGATCGCGATCGTCGCCGCCGGCGCGTCGCTGTACTTGTCGACGCCTGTGACGAACGGCCACTTCTCCTTCGCGTCGACCGAGTCCGCTGCCGCGGACAGCCGCACGCGGGCATCCGGCGTGATCGAGGTGACGTGCTTGTCGGCGGCGAGGGCGAGGAGCTGCGCTCCCGTGAGCTGGACGGCGGCGCCGTCGATCGAACGGAAGTCCTTGTAGGCCTTCTTGTCCGTGCCGAGGACGTCCGCGATCGCCTTCGCGGCCTGGTTGCCGCCCTTGCCCTGGACGATCACGTTGAACGTGCCCGGCGCATTCGACTGCGCCGACGACAGCAGCGACGGCGTCACGAAGGCGGTCACGTTGCCCGACTTCGATGGGCTCGCCGCCGCGCCGAACGGGACGAGCAAGGCAAGCGCGAGCGCCGCAAGCAGCGCCGTGCGCCGCTTGCCGCTACCCCACAAGGCATTCGAGCGCGAGCCGGTCCCGCGCTTGCCGCTGCCCCAAATCGCGCTCGCGCGCACGCCCTGACGATCGTCCCCGTTCCGCATCCCTCGCCGCCCTTTCAGCCCGCAGTTGACGGTCGCAACGTAGAGAGCCGCCGCGCGGGCTTCGTCACCCGTCCGGGTTACAACCGCGGAAGTTCCCCCGTACGAGTGATCAGCGGCGCTGGGATAGCCTCCCTCGAGTCGTGCGGCTCGCAGTCGAGATCGCTCTTGCCCGGGCAGCCGGACGCCTGTCACGCCTCGCGCACGCCGGCGGCGGCACGACCGTTCCCGGCAAGCTGCTATGGAAGGTCGACCCGAGCGCGGTCGACCGGCTCGCCGCGCGGCTGCCGCTCGGGTCGGCGTTGATCTCGGCGACGAACGGCAAGACCACGACGGCGGCGATGGCCGCCGAGATCCTGCGCGGGCGCGTCCGCCTCGCGCACAACAGGTCGGGGGCGAACCTCGTCTCCGGCGTCGCATCGACGCTGCTCGACGCGCGTGGCGCGGAGCTGGGCCTGTTCGAGGTCGACGAGGCGGCGCTGCCGGAGGTTTCCGAGCGCGTGCGACCGCGCGCCGTCTGCCTCGGCAACCTCTTCCGCGACCAGCTCGACCGCTACGGCGAGCTCGAGCACGTGGCGACCGGCTGGCGCAAGGCTCTGCGGGCGCTGCCGGAGCACGCCGCCCTCGCGCTCAACGGCGACGATCCGCAGGTCGGCGACCTGTCGCGCGACCGGCCGGACGCGGTCGTCTTCGGCGTCGACGACCCGGCGGTGGCGCGACCGGCGCTCCAGCATGCGGCCGATTCCAAGTACTGCGTCCGCTGCGGGACGCCGTACGAGTACGCGGCCGCGTACGTCGGGCACCTCGGCGACTACCGCTGCCCGAAGTGCGGCCACGCTCGTCCGCCGCTCGATGTCGCCGCACGGGAGATTCGGCTGCACGGTCTCGAGTCCGTCGAATTCCGTCTGGTCACACCCGACGGCGCGCAGGACGTCCGCCTGCGCGTGCCGGGCCTCTACAACGTCTACAACGCCCTCGCCGCCGCAACGCTCGCGCGGACGCTCGGAGCGTCGCTCGACGAGATCCGCGGCGGGCTCGAGCGCTTCAGCGCCGCGTTCGGCCGCTTCGAGCGGATCGCCGTCGGCGACCGCCACCTGCTGATGCTGCTGATCAAGAACCCGGCCGGCGCGAACGAGGCGCTGCGAACGATCGTCGACGGCGGCGCGCCGACGCTCGCCGTGATCGCACTGAACGACGCGATCGCCGACGGGCGCGACGTGTCCTGGATCTGGGACGTCGACTTCGAGCCGCTGCTCGCCGGCCTCGACCGCCTCATCGCGACCGGCGACCGTGCCGCGGAGCTCGCGCTGCGCTTCAAGTACGCCGGGCTCGACGCCGGCGCGATCGAGGTCATCCCGGCACTCGAGCCTGCGCTCGACCGAGGGCTCGAGCTGACGCCGCCGGGCGGCGAGCTCATCCTCCTCCCCACCTACACCGCGATGCTCGCGCTGCGGAAGATCGTCGCCGAGCGCGGGTTCGTCCGTCCGTACTGGGAGGAGCGCGCCGCATGAAGATAGTGGTCGGCCACCTGTACCCGGACTACCTCAACATCTACGCCGACCGCGGCAACATCGCCGTGCTCGGGCGGCGTGCGGCGTGGCGCGGGCACGAGCTCGAAGTACGCGCGGTCTCCGTCGGCGAGCCGGTGGAACCGGGCGAGCACGATCTTCTCTACGTCGGCGGCGGTCAGGACCGCGAGCAGGAGCTCGTGGCCGAGGATCTCGTTGCGAAGGGCGACGGCGTCCGAGCTGCCGTTGCCGGCGGCGCCGCGCTGCTCGCGGTATGCGGCGGCTACCAGCTGATGGGACGCTCCTACCGCGACTTCCACGGCGCGGACCTCCCGGGCATCGGGCTGTTTCCCCTGGAGACCGTCGCCGGCGACACGCGCATGATCGGCGACGTTCTGCTCGAGTGCGAGCTCGAGCCCGGCGTCGTGCGGACGCTCGCGGGGTTCGAGAACCACGCCGGCCGGACGAAGCTCGACGCCGGTGCCAAGGCGCTCGGCCGTGTCGTCGCCGGCTTCGGCAACGACGGCGAGAGCGGCTACGAAGGCTGCCGCGCCGGCCGCGCCGTCGGCACGTACCTGCACGGCCCGCTGCTGCCCCGCAATCCCTGGTTCGCGGATTGGATCCTCAGGCAGGCGCTCGCCCATCGCCTCGGCGAGCCGCCGAGCTTCGAGCCCCTCCCCGACGAGCTCGAGCGCGAAGCGCATGCGGTGTCAGCCGGACGCGCGCGTTCTCGGGGCGGGAAACGCTGAGAGAGCGCAGGACCCGCGACGACGGCGAAAGCCGGAGCGTAGTGCGAGGCGAAGCCGGCACTACGCGGAGGCGAACTGACGCGATGCGAGCACGCGCAGCATGCTCGCACCGCGCGGAAGCGGACAAGCGCCCAGCAGCAATGAGCGAGCGAGCTCGGCTCGTTCGCGTTTACCGCGAAAGCGGCGTTCCCCAAGCCGTCGGTCAAAAGACCGACGGCTTACCTAGCGCGCCCAGAGAGCCCCCAAGTACACGGCCGGGTCTCCCGGCTGCCAGCGGCTGAGGAAGCGGGCGATCGGCGGGTGAAGGACGATCCCGTCGAGGTCGTTGACGTCGAAGAGCCCGTGCCCGCGCACTGCGGCGTCCTGCGACGTGACCGCCTCGAGCGAGCGTCCGCCCAGGTCGCCGGCGAAGATGATGTGCACGACGTGTTTCGCGCTGAAGCTCTGCGTCGGCGCGATCGAATCGACGATCGCAACCGGTCCTTCGACGGTGAGGCGCTCGTCGATGCCGATCTCCTCCGCGAGCTCGCGGTGGAGCGCTTCGACGAGGCTCTCGCCGGAGTTGACGCCTCCGCCCGGGAGCAGCCAGTACTCCTTCCCGGGCTTCTCGTGCCGGCACAGCAGCATCCGGCCCTTCCAGCGCAGGATCGCGGACACGCGGATACGCGGCTCCATCACGTCCCGGACGACCCGTGTCCGCGCACGCCGCGCTCCGTCGCGGGCAGCTCCTCGACCTCGTCGAGCGCGAGCTCCGGAACTTCCAGCACGACGAGCTGGGCGACGCGCATCCCCGGCTCGACGACGAACGGGTGCTCCCGATCCGTGTTCAGCAGGATCACCTTGAGCTCACCGCGGTAGCCGGAGTCGATCAGGCCCGGCGAGTTGACGATCGTGATCCCGTGCCGGTCTGCGAGGCCCGAACGCGGCTGGACGAACCCCGCGCATCCCTCCGGAATCGCAACCGCGAGCCCGGTACCGACGATGGCGCGCTCGCCCGGCGCCAGCTCGACGCGCTCGCAGGCGGACAGGTCGAGCCCCGCATCGCCGGCGTACGCGCGGGCTGGCAGGATCGCGTCCGCCCGGAGGCGCTGGATCGGGAGCTCGATCAAGCGACGAGGTAGCGCGCGAAGCGGCGCAGCTCGCGGCGCGGCAGCCGCGCGCGCACGAGCACGCCCTCGGGTCGGTCTTCGCGTTCTTCGATCGGGGCGCCCAACGCGTACAGCTCCGCCAGCTTGCCGCCGTCCTCATACGGAAGGAACAGGCGGACGGCCTCGAAGCGTTCGGCGAAACGCTCGGCGATGCGGTCGCGCAGCGCGTCGACCCCCTCGCCCGTCAGCGCCGACACCTGCAGCGCCTCCGGGAAGCGGCCGGCCAGGCGGCGCCGTCGCAGCGAGTCGACGGCGTCGATCTTGTTCAGCACGAGCTCGAGCGGCAGGTCATCGGCCCCGATCTCGTGCAGCACGGTCGCGACGGCGCGCGTCTGCTCGTCGATGCGCTCGTCGTCCACCGACGCATCGACGACGTGCAGGAGGAGATCCGCGACGAGCGTCTCCTCGAGGGTCGCGGCGAAGCCTTCGACGAGCTGGGTCGGCAGCCGGCGGATGAAACCGACCGTGTCCGTGACGAGATATTTGCGCCCCTCGTGCTCGAACGCGCGTGTCGTCGGGTCGAGCGTCTCGAAGAGGCGGTCGTTCACCGAGACGTCCGCGTCCGTGAGCGCGTTCAGCAGGGTCGACTTGCCGACGTTCGTGTAGCCCGCGAGCGCGACGGTCGGAGTCTCGGCGCGACGCCGTTCCTTGCGGCGCACGTCGCGCTGCTTGCGCAATTCCTTCAGCCGCCGGCGCAGCAGCGTGACCCGCCGGCGCGCGATGCGCCGGTCGGTCTCGAGCTGCGACTCGCCGGGCCCGCGCGTGCCGACACCGCCGCCGAGCCGCTCGAGGTGCTGCCACATGCCGCGCATGCGCGGGAGGTTGTACTCGAGCTGTGCGAGCTCGACCTGGAGCTTGCCCTCGGCGCTGACGGCGTGCTGCGCGAAGATGTCGAGGATCAGCTGGGTGCGGTCGACGACGCGTGCCTGGAGCGTGTCCTCGAGCGTCCGCTGCTGCGCCGGGTCGAGCTCGTCGTCCACGAGCAGGACCTCTGCGCCCGACTCCTTGTACGTCCGCTTGAGCTCCTCGAGCTTCCCCTTCCCGAGGTAGGTGCGCTGCTCCGGCCGCGGCCGGTGCTGGACGAGAGCCCCGACGGGCTCCACGAGTGCGGTGCGTGCAAGCTCTCGCAACTCGGCCAGCTCGCCTTCGGAATCCGCTCCCTGAGCCAGCACGGCGGCGATGAACCCACGCTCCAGCGAGGGGTCCGGCTGGCGTTGGATCACGACTGCAATTATGGCGCACGATGCAGCTCTCCCCCGCCCTCGCCGCCACCGGCACCTACCCGTTCGTCACGCTCGAGCAGGCGAAGCGCCGCCTGGCCGCGCAGGGTGTCGAGCTGATCGACTTCGGCAAGGGCGACCCGCGCGAGCCAACCGACCCGATGATCCGCCGGGCGCTCGCCGAGAGCCTCACGGAGATCTCGACCTACCCGCTCGCCGAAGGGCTGCCCGAGCTGCGCGAAGCAGTCGCCGGCTGGTGCGAGCGCCGCTTCGGCGTCCGGCTCGATCCCGACACGGAGGTCGTGCCGACGTACGGGTCGAAGGAGGCGATCTTCCTGCTCGCACAGGTGGTCGTCGACCGCGACGGCGAGAAGCCGCTCGTCGTGACGACGCAGCCGGGGTATCCGGTGCCGGACCGCGGCGCGACGTTTGCCGGCGCGGAGGTCGAGCAGCTGCCGCTGCAGGAGTCGAACGGCTTCCTGCCCGACCTCGACTCGGTCCCGTACGAGACCTGGCAGCGCGCGGCGATCGTCTGGCTCAACTACCCGAACAACCCGACCGGCGCGGTCGCCCCGCTCGACTTCCTCCTCCGCGCCGCGGAGCTGTCACGTGAGCACGACTTCCTGCTCGCCTGCGACGAGGCGTATTCGGAGCTGTGGTTCGACGAGCCGCCGCACTCCGCGCTGGAGGTGCGCGAGCACGGGAACATCGTCGTCTTCAACACGCTGAGCAAGCGGTCTTCGATGACCGGCTATCGCTCGGGCTTCGTCGCGGCCGACGCGGACGTAATCGCCGCGTTGAAGCAGTACCGGCCGTCGGTCGGTACGGCACCGCAGGAGTTCGTGCAGCGCGCGTCGGTCGTTGCCTGGAACGACGAAGCGCACGTCGAGCGCACACGCGACACGTACCGACGCAAGCGCGAGGCATTGCTGCCGACCCTCGAGCGCAAAGGCCTGCGCATCGCCGGCGGCCGCTCAGCGACGATGTTCCTCTGGCTCGAGGCGCCGTCGGGCGACCTTCCGGAGCGGCTGATCGAGCAGGGGCTGATCGTCTCCCCCGGCACGTTCTTCGGCCCGGCCGGCGCGGGTTACTTCCGGATGGCGCTCGTGCCTACGGAAGAGGAGTGCCGGCGCGCCGCCACCATCCTCGAGCGCGTCTTGTGAACGTCGACCAGATGATCGCCGCGCTCGACCGCGGCGAGCTGCGCGTCGCCGAGCCCGTCGACGGCGATTGGCGCGTGAATTCAGAGGCCCAGGAGGCGATCCTCGAATACTTCCGCGAGCGCCGGATGGAGCCCCAGGAGGTCGGGCCGTTCGAGTACCACGACAAGATCCCACTGAAGCGGAACTACGGCGAGCTCGGCGTCCGCGTCGTGCCCCCCGCCGTCGCCCGCTACGGCGCGTATCTCGCCCCGGGCGTGGTGATGATGCCGAGCTACGTGAACATCGGGGCCTGGGTCGGCCCGCGGACGATGGTCGACACCTGGGCGACCGTCGGCTCCGGTGCGCAGATCGGGGCCGACGTCCACCTCGCGGGCGGCGTCGGCATCGGGGGCGTGCTCGAACCGCCCGGGGCGCGTCCGGTCATCGTCGAGGACGGCGCATTCATCGGCTCGCGCGCGATCCTCACCGAGGGCGTCCGCGTCGGCACCGGCGCCGTGCTCGGGCCGAACGTCTCGCTGACGGCGTCGGTGCCGATCATCGACGTCACCGGGAGTGTGTCGGTCGAGCACCGCGGCTACGTGCCGCCGCGCGCCATCGTCGTTCCCGGTACACGCCCGAAGGAGTTTCCCGCCGGGACGTACCACCTCGCGTGCGCGCTGATCGTCGGCTGGCGGAGCGAGTCGACCGACCAGAAGGTCAGCCTGAACGACGCGCTACGCGAGCTCGACAGCGGGACCCGTTAGCCGGGCACGTCCGCCGGCGATCTCGACGTAGAGATCGCCGCCCGGCATGTGCACGGTCACCGGGCTCGCGCACCAGCCGTTCTGGATTGCCGCCGCGGCCGCCGCGATCGCGCTGGAGCCGGACGCCGTCGTCTCCCCGGCCCCGCGCTCCCACACGGCGACGGTGAGGTCGTGCTCTCCATCAACGCGAACGAGCTGGACGTTCGTCCGCTCGGGAAAGCGGGGATGGCTCTCGAGCAGCGGCCCGAGCCGGCGAATGTCTTCCGGATCGTGCTGCACGACCGCATGCGGGTTGCCGACCAAGACCGGCGTGAAGTCGATGCCGTCGACCGCCTCCGGCTCGCCGACCTCGACCGCGCCGGCGTGCAGCGTCACGTTGTCGCCGTCCACGGTCGCGGTCAGATCGCGCTCGCCGACTCGGAGCGCCACTTCGCGCGAGCCGGTCTTCCGCGCGAGCCACGCTGCTGCGATCCTCGCGCCGTTGCCCGACATCTCCGCGACCGAGCCGTCGGGGTTCCACACGGTGACCTGACTGCCCGCGACCTCGAGCACGCCGTCGGTGTCGCGCGACAGCTCGCGCGCGCGCTCGGGCGTGAGCGGCTCAGCCTGCTCGACCAGCAGGTAGACGTTGCCGAGCGCGTGCCACTTCGACGATTTCATCCGCGATCTGTTCGGCCGGGCGGTTGCCGTCGACGCTGAGTATGCCCGGGATGCGGCGCATCCACTTGCGCTGGTACGCGGCGTAGCGGCGCGTGCGGACGATCAGCGCCTGGAGCGCCTCGTCCGGCGGCAGGCCCGCGACCTCGCGCAGCCCGAGCGCATGGATCGCCGTCGCCGAGACGTCGCCTGCAAGGGCAGCGCGCGCCTCTTCGACGACGCCGGCGTCGAACATTGAACGCGCGCGGCGGTCGATTCGGTCGAGCAGAACCTCGCGCGGCACGTCGAGCCCGAACACGAGCGTCTCGTGCCGCATCTCCGCCGCCCACAGCCGGTCCGCATCGGGACGGAGCGACGAGCCGAGCTCCGTGAGCTCGAGCGCCCGCACGACCCGACGGCGGTCGTTCGCGTGCACGCGCGCGGCGGCCTCTGAATCTCGCTGCACCAGCACCTCGTAGGCGCCGTCGGGGCCGAGCCGGTCGTAGACCTGCTCCCAGTGCGCACGCAGATCGGGCGACGGCGCCGGCGGCAGGCGCAGGTCCGCGAGCGCGGCACGGAGGTAGAGCCCGGTGCCGCCCGCGACGAGCGGCGTCCTTCCGGCCGCGAGCAGCTCGTCGATCGCGGCGTGCGCGAGGTTTGCGTACTCGGCGACCGAGCCTTCGTGGGAGAGCGGCCAGATCCCGACCAGCAGGGTCGGCCGCGCCGGCTGCGCCGTGAGGATCGGAAGGCCGCGATAGGCCTGCATCGAGTCGGCGGAGACGACTGCGCCGCCGAGCCTGTCGGCGACGGCCTCGGCCACCACGGTCTTGCCCGACGCGGTCGGGCCGAAGAGCGCGACGGTTCTAGGAAACGCCAACCTTGAAGTCGGCCTCCTGCGGCACCCAGTCCCCGACGAAGTCGGCGGCGTGCTCAGGATGCTCGCGGAACCAGGCGACCGCTCGCGGGATGCCGTCGTCCAGCGGGACCCGCGGCTGCCAGCCCAGCAGGTCCCGCGCCTTGCGGATGTCGGCGATGTAGTGCGTCACCTCGCCGAGCAACGACGGCGTGAACGCAATTTGCGGCTCGGCTCCGAGCTGCGCAGCGATCAGCTCGGCTGCGCGCAGGAGCGTATTGCCCTGGCCGTACGCAAGGTTGATCGTCTCGTTGATGACGGTGCCTGCCGCGAGCGACTCGATGCCGCGCGCGAGGCCGTCGACGCAATCGTCGATGTATGTGAAGTCGAGCGTCTTGTCGCTGCCGCCGTAGATCGTGATCGCCTTGCCGTGCAGCAACCGGTGCGTGAAGAGCGGGATCACGCGCACCATGCGCGAGAGGTCGTTGTCGAAGCGGCCGTAGACGTTCGAGAAGCGGAAGACGAGGTACTGCAAACCGTAGCAGCGCGCGTACGAGTAGATCAGTGCCTCCGACGCGATCTTCGACGCCGAATACGGGCTCTCCGTGAACGCGAAGTCGGCGGCCGCCTCGCCGTATTCCTCGAAGCGGTGCACGTCGCCGTAGACCTCGCGCGTCGACGAGAACACGAGTGGAAGCCGGTTGACGCGGCAGTACTCGAGGACGTTGAAGGTCATGATCGCGTTCTCGAGCGCGCGCCTCGGCTCGCGTACGAGCTCGTGCACCTTCGCGTGCGCGGCGAGGTGAACGATCACGTCGGCCGGCGGGTAGTCGTCGCCGAGGCCGCCCGGGAACGTCAGGTCCTGGAGCAGGTAGCGGAAGTCGTCCGTCCACGCGTTAAGCCGCTTGTCGACGCCGAAGACCTCGTGGCCGTCCTGCTGCAGGCGCAGCGCCAGGTTCGTACCGATCTGGCCGCTCGAGCCGGTGACGAGAACGCGCATCAGGCGGTGACCGGCACGGCCTGCGCGCCGCGCAGCGTGGTCGACGTCGCGTCCTCGACGCGCACATCGACGAGCTCGCCGGGCGATGCCGTGCCGGCGAAGTTGACAGTCGTGTTGCGGCGCGTTCGGCCGCGCAGGAGCGACGAGTCGGTGCGGCTGGCGCCTTCCACGAGAACTTCCTCGACACCGCCGACGCGCTCGGCGTTCCGCGCGGCGGCAATGTGCTGGACGACGTCGATCAGCCGCTCGATCCGGTCGCGCTTGACCTCTTCCGGGATCTGGTCGTCCATCGCCGCCGCCTCGGTGCCCGCCCGCGGCGAGTACACGAACGTGAACGCGCCGTCGAAGCCGACCTCCTCGACGACCGCGAGTGTCTCGCGGAAGTCGGCCTCGGTCTCGCCGGGAAAGCCGACAATGACGTCCGTCGTGAGCGCAAGGTCGGGGATCGCCGCGCGCAGCTCGCCGACGAGGCGGAGGAAGCGCTCGCGGTCGTACGTCCGGCGCATCGCCTTCAGGATGCGCGACGAACCGGACTGCAACGGCAGGTGCGCGTGCTCGCACACGGCATCGCACTCGGCCATCGCCGCGATCACCGGGCGGCGGAAGTCCTTCGGGTGCGGGCTCGTGAAGCGGATCCGCTCGATGCCCTCGACGGCGTCGCAGGCACGCAGCAGCTCCCCGAACTCCGTGCGGATGTCCGGCAGGAGGTCGCGTCCCCACGAGTTGACGTTCTGGCCGAGCAGCGTCACCTCGCGCACGCCCCCCCGCGCGAGCCGTGTCACCTCCGCGATGACGTCGCCCGGACGCCGGCTCTGCTCGCGCCCGCGCACGGCCGGGACGATGCAGTACGAGCACCTCGAGTTGCAGCCCATCGAGATCTGCACCCACGCCTGGAACGCACGCTCGCGATGCATCGGCAGCTCGCCGGCGAAGACCCGCTCGTCGAGCCCGAACCGTCCGCGCGCGACGCCGAAACCGCCCGCGCCGAGCCACTCGCCGAGATGCGGGATCGACCCGGGGCCGAACGCGACGTCGACGTACGGATAGAGCTCGAACAGCCGCTCGCGCTGGGCCTCGGCGTAGCAGCCGCCGACCGCGATGACCTTGCCGGAGTCGTGCTGCTTCAGTGCGCCGGCCTGCGCGAGATGCGCAGCGAACTTCGTGTCGGGCTTCTCCCGGATCGTGCAGGTGTTGAAGACGAGGACGTCGGCGTCTTCCTGCGTCGCGCTCTCGCCCAGCCCGAGCTCCTCGAGCATGCCCTTGATCCGCTCGCTGTCGTGAGCGTTCATCTGGCAGCCGAACGTGGTGACGTGGTACCTGCGCACGGGCGGATCGTATCCGCCGAAAAGCTTCGCTTTCCGGCGGTAGACGTACGCCGCTTCGCGGGAAACGCGCGGGAGCACGGCTCCCGCGCTTCAGGGAGGTTGGCGGCGGTTGGCTTCCGTGCGGTACGGCCAGGCTTCGCGTGGCGTACCGCATCAGCTCGCCTCCGCGCAGCGCCGGCTTCGCCTCGCACTACGCTCCGGCCTTCATCGTGGCAATCGTCGACTTTGGGCAGAATCTTGGAAGTGGTCGTTCCCGACTCGGGCACCGTTTGGGTCTTCTGCGTGACGTCGCTCGCCCTGCTCGTCATCCCCGGGCCTGCGGTCCTGTACGTCGTTGTCCAGGGCGCCGAGCAAGGACGCCGTGCGGGGCTTGCGTCGGTCGGCGGGATCCATCTCGGCACGCTCGTGCACGTCTTCGCCGCGACTGTCGGCCTCTCGGCGCTGATCGTCGCGTCGGCGACCGCGTTCACGACGGTCAAGTTCGCCGGCGCGGCCTATCTGATCTATGTCGGCGTCCGGAAGCTCCTCGGCCGCGACGAGCCCCGCCTCGAGCCGGGTGCGCAGCGCATCTCGTACCGGCGCGCGTTCGCGCGCGGTGCGGTGGTCAACGTGCTCAACCCGAAGACGGCGCTCTTCTTCCTCGCGCTCCTGCCACAGTTCGTCGTCCCGGACCGTGGCGGCGTGTGGTCGCAGGCGCTGGTGCTCGGCCTGACGTTCGTCGCGCTCGGCCTCGTGACGGACTCGGCCTACGCCCTTGCGGCGGGAACGGTCGGCGGCTTCCTACGACGCCGCCGCCGGGCGATGCGGTACGGATCCGGGCTCGTGTTCGTCGGCCTGGGCGCCGTCGCCGCTCTCGCCAAGCGGAGCTGACGGCACCGCGCTGCCGCCGTTGGCGACATTGCGCGCGACGTCGATCGCGCGGCTCTCGCGGATGACCGTCACCTTCACCTGCCCGGGATACTCGAGCTGGTCCTCGATCTCCCGGGCGATCTCGTGAGACAGGAGGACGGCGCCGTCGTCGTCCACCTCGCCCGGCTTGACGATCACGCGGATCTCGCGGCCCGCCTGCAGCGCGTACACCTTCTCGACGCCCGGCTTCTGCGCCGCCAGCTCCTCGAGCGACGCCAGTCGCTTGATGTAGTGCTCGAGGCTCTCGCCGCGCGCGCCCGGGCGTGACGCCGAGATCGCGTCGGCGGCGATCAGCAGCACGGCCTCGACCGTCTGCGGCTCGACCTCGTAATGGTGCGCCTCGATCGCGTGCACGACGTGCTGCGACTCGCCGTAGCGGCGCGCGAGCTGCGCCGAGATCGACGCGTGGGAGCCCTCGACCTCGTGGGTCATCGCCTTGCCGAGGTCGTGGAGCAGTGCCGCGCGCTTCGTCACCTTCACGCTCGCCCCCACTTCCGACGCCATGATCCCGGCGAGGTGGACGACCTCGAGCGTGTGCTTGAGCACGTTCTGCCCGTAGCTCGTCCGGTAGCGCAGCCGGCCGAGGATCTTCACGAGCTCCTCGTGAAATTCGCCGCAGTTCGCCTCGAAGACGGCCTGCTCGCCCGCCTGGGCGATGGAGTCCTCGACCTCCGCCTTCGACTGGTAGTAGGTGTCCTCGATGCGTGCCGGGTGGATCCGGCCGTCCTCGATCAGCTTCGAGAGCGTCAGCTTGGCGACCTCACGGCGAATTCCGTCGAACGACGACAGCACGACGGCCTGCGGCGTGTCGTCGATGATGAAGTCGACGCCCGTGAGATGTTCGAGCGCGCGGATGTTGCGGCCCTCGCGGCCGATGATCCGGCCCTTCATGTCGTCAGACGGCAGCTCGATCACGGACACGGTCGTCTCGGCCGCATGGCTCGCAGCGACACGCTGGAGGGCGTCGGCGACGAGATTCCGCGCACGCCGCTTCGCCTCGGTACGCGCTTCCTCCTCGAGCTGCCGCACCCGGCGGGCGAGCTCGTGCCGGACGAGGTCCTCCGAACGCTCGAGCAGCGCCGCCTTCGCCTCTTTCATGGTCATGCCGGAGACCCGCTCGAGCTCCGTGAACTGCTGCTCGCGCGCCTGCTTGTGCTCCTCCTGGAGCTGCTTGAGGTGCGTCTCCCGGTCGGAGAGCCCCTGCTCGCGGCGCGCGATCTCCGTCAGCTTCGCGTCGATCTCCTCTTCTTTTGCGACGACGCGCTCTTCGACCTTGACGATCCGCGACCGGTGCGCGGCGATCTCGTGGTCGATCTCGGCCCGCAGCTGGACGGCCTCCTCGCGGGCGCTGATCTGGGCTTCGCGCCGAAGCGTGTCCGCCTCGCGCGTCGCCTCGTCGAGCATCAGCTTCCGCTGCTGTTCCGCGGCTCCGAGCCTCGACTTCCCCAGCACCCCGATCGCCACCGCAGCCGCGACTGCGCCGATGATGAGCCCGATCAGAATCCCGATTGCGACCAGCATCAACAGCTCCTGGGTCGGTTGTCCGCGGGGTTCCCGCGGAGCCCGCCCCGGCGGTCGACCGGCATAGACGTTGATGAAGCGAGCCGCCAGCGCGGCTCGTGCAGCGGATGGTCAGGACGCCGCTGGCAAGAGCCTTTCTGTGTCGCGCTGGTGGAGAGTCGTCATGGTTTCAGGGTTTTCGTCGTTGATTCGGAAAACGTCGCTATGCAGGCAAATCGTCGGATGAGGCAACACTCATCCTACCGCCGCTCACGCCTCCTGTCCAAAAGCCTCTCCCAGGGCGGCCTCGAGGGCCTCCTCGCCGAACCCCCGCGACGCCAGGTACCGGGCTGTCCGCGGGCCGGGGCCGCGCCGCTCGATCAGCGGCCTGGCCCGCTCGGACTCGGGCTCGAGCTTGCCGACAGCCTCCTCCGGCAAGCCCTCCGCCTGCAGCCGGTGCCGGATCGCCTCGTCGCCGTAGCCCCGGGCGGCCAGCGACTCCGCCCGCACCCGCGCGACCCTCGCGTCGTCGACCAACCCCGCCCGCTCGAGGACGGCCAGGGATTCCGCCGCGGCGGCCGGCGGAACGGCGTCCTCGAGCCGTTCCGCGAGCCGGCGGCGGGAGAGGTCGCGATGGCGTAGCGCTCGCTGCGCGACCTGCAGCGCCTCCGCCCGCCGCAGCTCCCGCCGGACGAGCCGCAGCGCCGGCCGGTCGAGCAGCCGCCCTTGGGCCAGCCCGGCGCGGACGACGACGTCGGCGGGCAGGGCCCGCCACGGCCTCCCGTCCAGCTCCACCGCGACGCGGCCGCGGCGATCAGCCCGGAGCGCCGTGACCGTCGGCACGTGTTCGGCTACTTCTTCGCTGCGGCTTTCTCGACCGCTTCCGGATCGACTTCCACCTTGCCGTTCTGCTCGCCGCCCTCGGCCGCGGGCAGGAGGCGCGCGCTCGCGACCTGCTCCGGCCCGAGCTCCAGCTGGATCTTGGCGAGGATGCCCTGGCAGACGTCGGGATGCTCGCGGAGGAACGCCGTCGCGTTTTGCCGTCCCTGGCCGAGCCGCTCGTCATCGAAGCTGAAGTACGAACCGGACTTCTGCACGATCTTGCGCTCGAGCCCGGCGTCGAGCACCGAACCCTCCCAGGAGATCCCGGAGCCGTAGATGATGTCGAACTCCGCCTGCTTGAACGGCGGCGCGACCTTGTTCTTGACCACCTTCACGCGCACACGGTTGCCGATCGCCTCGACGCCTTCCTTCAGCGTCTCGATGCGGCGGATGTCGAGCCGCACCGACGAGTAGAACTTGAGCGCCCGGCCTCCCGGCGTCGTCTCCGGGTTGCCGAACATCACGCCGATCTTCTCGCGCAGCTGGTTCGTGAAGAGCGCGATCGTGTCGGTGCGGTTGAGCGTGCCGGCGAGCTTGCGCAGCGCCTGCGACATCAGCCGCGCCTGCAGGCCGACGTGCGAGTCGCCCATCTCGCCCTCGATCTCCGCCTTCGGCGTCAGCGCCGCGACGGAGTCGACGGCGACGACGTCGAGCGCGCCGGAGCGGATCAGGAGCTCCGCGATCTCGAGCGCCTGCTCGCCCGTGTCGGGCTGCGACACGAGCAGGTTGTCGATGTTGACGCCGATGCGCTTCGCGTACGCCGGGTCCATCGCGTGCTCCGCGTCGATGAACGCGCAGATGCCGCCGCGGCGCTGCGCCTCGGCGATCACGTGATAGACGAGCGTCGTCTTGCCCGACGACTCGGGGCCGAAGACCTCGACGATACGGCCGCGCGGCAAGCCGCCGATGCCGAGCGCGAGGTCCAACGCGAGCGAGCCCGTGGAGATCGCGCCGATCGAGACGGCCGCACGGTCGTTCATCTTCATCACCGCGCCCTTGCCGAACTGTCGCTCGATCTGGCCGAGCGCAACGTCCAGAGCTTGCTCGCGATCCACCTACCTCACCCTCTCTCCCAGGACAAACGCTTCGACGACAAAGTACTCAGCGCCCTTGGGCCCGAGTCGAGATAGGTAAGCAGCCGCGTCGGACGGCACGATCTCGCCCAGGTCCGGCAGGGGCGGCTTCAGCCGCGGCGGATGCCGGAAGCGCAGAACCGTCACATGCGGCAGCCACCGCCGCTGCTCCCGCTTGTAGACGCCGATCCGCTCGAGGCGTCCGAACAGGTCATCCGCGAGAGTGCCTGCCGTTCCGACCAGGTCCTTCAGCACGAGCATGCCCACGCTCCGGGTCTGGCGGTACCGCTCCGGCAGCAGGCGAATCGGCTCGGCCTCGTTGGCGGACTCGTGCAGCGCGCGCGCGATCTCCGGGAGCTCTCCGGCAGGTCGATGGCCGAGGAACGCGAGCGTGACGTGCAGGTTGCTGCGCGGCACGATGCGCCCGTCGCGCAGCTCCCGCTCCTGCCACTCGCACAGCGTGTCGAGTGCGGTCTCGGGGAGCCGCAGGGCGCAGAAGAGCCGTAGCCGTTCACGGCCTTCGACGCTAGCGGGAAGATTCACGCGTCTTCGTCGCCGCTTTGTGTCAAGACACGCCGTGTCAAGAGACGCCGCACAAGGTGCAGCGACGTCACGGCGGCGCGGCGGCGAATTCCCTCGCGGTCGCCGGGAAAGACGAAGTCGGCGCTGCGCGAGTCCGCCGGCCCGTCGGCGTGCAGATATACGAGCCCGACCGGCTTGTCGGCCGTCCCCCCGTCGGGGCCGGCGATGCCCGTGACGGCCACGGCTACGTCGGCGCCCAGCCGCTCGCGCGCGCCCGCCGCCATCGCCGCGGCGGTCTCGGCCGACACGGCGCCGTGCCGCTCGAGCACCTCGCTCGGGACGCCCAGCTCGGCCGCCTTGACCTGGTCCGCATAGGCCACGACGCCGCCCACGAAGGCACGGCTGCTGCCCGGCACCGACGTGAGGCGCCCCGCCACCATGCCGCCCGTGCAGGACTCCGCGGTGGCGAGCGTCAGCCCCTGCTCGAGGCACGCGTCGAGGACGAGCTCCTCGACACGGCGCTCGTCGCGGCTGAAGAGGTAGCGGTCGAGCGGCGCGACGAGCTGCGCCGACAGCTCGTCGGCACGACCCTCCGCACCGGGCTGGACGTAGAGGTCGACGTGGATCTCGAAGTCTCGCGCGCAGATGGTCGCCTCCACACCGTCACCGTCGCCGCCGGCGTCCGCGAGTGCCTTCGCGACGGCCGACTCGCTCGCGCCGAAGAAGCGGAGTAGCCGGAGGACCGGCGGCTGCGCGCGCGCCAGCACGCGCCCCACCGGCTCAGCCTCGACCGCCTCGTGCCACAACCGCTGCAGCTCGCCCGGCGGCCCCGGCAACACCACGACGACGCACGCGCCCGCCTCGAGCACGAGCCCCGGCGCCGTCCCTGCGAGCCCGAGCGACAGCGCGCCTTCGGGAATGGTCGCCTGCTTCCGCACGCCCGGCTCGAAGTCGACGTAGGGACGGTTCATCCGGCGCGAGAACGCGCGAGAGATCCCGCCGATCTCGCGTTCCAGCTCGTCGTCGACGCGCAGGCCGACGCCCGCCGCGCGCGCGACGAGCTCCACCGTGCGGTCGTCGTGCGTCGGGCCGAGCCCGCCCGAGGTGATGCACAGGTCGGCCCGCAGCCCTTCCGCGAGCGCGTCCGCGAGCTCGTCCTCGCGGTCGCCGACGATGACGATCCTCGCCGGCTCGATCCCGCGGTGGAGCAGCTCCTGGGCGAGGAACGGCCCGTTGAGGTCCCGACGGTCGCCGCGGACGAGCTCGCTGCCGGTGACGACGACGACAGCGCGCGGCGCGGTCAAACGCCCGCGCGGATTCCGCGCGAGGTGACGACGAGCGTCTTGACGCCGCCGCCGGGCAGGATGCGCGTGTGGCCGTTGAGGATCGTGCGAAGGTTCTCCGGCCGGTCGAGCGTGATCCACAGCTTGCGGCCGGTGAAGAGCTTGCGCTGGCCGTGCTCGAGCGTGCCCTGGTAGACGATCCGGCCGGTCACCGAGCCGCTGTGCACCTGGAGCCAGCAGTTGCCGCGCTTGGCGCTCACGATCAGCCGCACAGCCGGCTTCGCGGCCGGCGGCGTCACCGAGGCCGTCGACTGCTGCACCGGCGTCGAGGCGAGCCCCACGGGCTGCTTCTTCTGCGGCTCGCCGCGCGTCCACGCAACGATCACGAGCGCCGTCACGGCTGTGATCCCGAGCAGCGTGAGCAGCACGACGCGGGACTGGACCTGGACACCCCGCGGTTGCGATGGGGCCGAGCGTCTAGGGCGAGCGGGGGCGTCCTCCTCGCCCACGACGAAGCGGGAGTTGTACTCGTCGACGTAGAGCTGGCCGTCGAGGCCGAGGTACTCGGCGTACGACCGCAGGAAGCCCTTGACGTAGGTCTGCGCCGGGAGAATCTCGAACTGCTCGTCCTCGAGCGCGCGCAGGTACTTGGCGCGAATCTTGGTCGCGAGCTCGATCTCCGGGAAGTCGAGATGCTGGCGGAGGCGCGCTTCGCGCAGGCTGTTGCCGATTTCGAACACGCGAGCGCCCCATTGTAGGGCGAATCAGCGGGACTGCTAGCGCGAGTGCTGGTAGACGAGCACCAGCTCGTAGAAACCGATCGAAAGCGCGGCGGTGACGGCGAGGCAGATGGTGACGCCGGCGACCACGACGGCCGTGCTGGCGACGCCCGTGCCCCGCTCCCGCACGCTGAGCCAGCGGAGGTTCTCGCGTGCCCGACGCGCCATGATCAACGCGATCAGCCCGAGCAGGAACGCGAGTGGGATCGCGTACCCAGCGTCGAGGAGCGAAACGGTCTTCGATCGCCGTGAGAGCTCGACGGCCGCCGGCAGGACGAGTAGGCCGAGCACGGCCACGAGCAGCGCGACCCAGCTGCGCATTCGACTCCGAGCGAGAGGCGAGGACACCGCCGCCGCCGAGACTCTACTGCTTGACGTACGGACGGCCAGCGGACGCGGGTGGGATTGCACGGCCGATCACGCCGGCGACGGCCACCAGCGTCAGGACGTAAGGCAGTGCCTGGAACAGGACCGACGGCGCGGGCCACGGCTGCGCCAGCCGGAACGAGAGTGCCGTCGAGCCGCCGAAGAGCAGGGCCGCGGCGAACGCGCCGAACGGCCGCCAGTTGCCGAAGATGACAGCTGCGAGCGCGATGAATCCGCGGCCGGCAGTCATGTTCTCGCTGAAGGAGCCGAGGTAGCCGATCGAGAGGTACGCGCCGCCGAGCGCCGCCAAGGCGCCGGAGAGGACGACCGCCGCGTACCGCGTCGCGTACACGGAGATGCCGACGGTGTCCGCCGCGCGCGGATGCTCCCCGACCGAGCGGATCCTCAGCCCGAGCGGCGTGCGGAACAACGTGACGGTCGCGACGATCAGCAGCAGGAACGAGATCCAGATCATCAGGTTGAGATGGCCGAAGACGCTGCCGAGGAAGCCGACGTTGACGTCGGGGATGCGCGGCAGGTCGCCCGGCGTGCCGTTCTCGCCGTAGACGTCGATGAAGAAATAGCCGGTGACGCCGAGCGCGAGGAAGTTGATCGCCGTCCCGCTCACGACCTGGTCGGCGCGTAAGTGGATTGCCATCACCGCGTGGATGAGCGCGAAGCCCGCGCCGGCAACCATCGCGGTGAGGACCCCCATCCACCAGTTCCCGAACTTGTCCGCGCCGAGCGCGGCGAAGAAAGCTCCGGCGAGCATCATCCCCTCCAGCCCGATGTTCACGACCCCGCTGCGCTCGCAGAAGATGCCGCCGATCGCGGCATACGTCAGCGGCGTCGCCCAGACGAGCGTCGCCGAGAGCAGCGCGCTCCAGACGACGACTTGGTCGAGGTGCCCTGTGCTCGCGCGAGTCGCGAGGACACCGAGGAGGATCCCGACCAGTCCGAAGCCGACCGCGGTCCACCCCGGCCTGCCCTCGCCGCGCGAGAGCACCCAGACTCCGACGGCGATCGCGAGGAAACCGATCACCACCGGGATCCAGAGCGTGCTCGCGTCGAAGGGCGGCAGGGCCGCGACGAACGCCGCCAGGCCGATCGCGATCCCGACGCGGCTCACCGTCCGCGGGTTGAGCCCGAGCGAGCGAGTTGCTGCATAGCCGGCGCTGCTCATGCCGCCTCCTCCGCCGTCTCGGCGCCGCGGCGTGACGGCCGCAGCTTCTTCCGCGCCTGCCAGATGTAGATGATCAACAGATCGGCGCCGACGAACAGCAGCACGAGCGCCTGGATCATCAGCGCCAGGTTGCCGGCAAGCTGTGGCGGAAAGATGTTCGGGTCGAGGCTGCGCGTCGACGTTCCGGTCAGCAGCGCACCGAAGAGCAAGGCCGACAATCCGACGCCCACGGCGGTGTTCCGTCCGAGCAGCGCGACCGCGATCCCGATGAAACCGATGTTCGACACCTGCACGTCGAGCACACCGAGCCGGAACTGCCAGCCGAGGATGTCGATCGCGCCGGCCAGCCCGGCGAACAGCCCGGAGATCCCCATCGCGATGACGAAGTTCCGGCCGACGCTGATGCCGCCGTAACGTGCGGCCTCCGGGTTGAAGCCCACTGCGCGAACCTCGTAGCCCAGCGTCGTGCGGTTGAGGATGATGTAGAAGGCGATCAGGGCGCCGATGGCGATGAAGATCCCGCTGTGCAGCGCCTGGAGCGCGGAATTCCCCCAGATCGGTGAGAGGTGCGCGCCCTTCGCGATGTCGTCGGAGATCGGGATCGAGACATCTCGGTGGTTCTGCAGAGGGCCGTCGCGGGCGAAGAGGTAGCTCCCGCCCCAGTACGCGACCCAGTTGAGCATGATCGTGGTGATCACCTCGTGGGCGCCGACCGTTGCTTTCAGGAAGCCGGCGATCGCGCCCCAGGCCGCGCCGGCGAGGGATGCGAGCACGATCGCGAGCAAGACGTGCGGGATGTGCGCCATGTCGACGAAGCGCGAGCCCACGAAGACGCCTACGATCGCGCCGATCAGGTACTGGCCTTGCCCGCCGATATTGAAGAGACCGCAGCGGAACGCGAACGCGACCGCGAGGCCGGTGAGGATCAGCGGCGTCGTCGTCAGCAGCGTCTGCGTCAGGTTGTAGGCGGCATTCGTGTTCGTGCTCGTGTTCCACCAGAACCACACCTGGTGGTTCGTGAACGGCACGTCGACGTGGTAGTTGCCGAAGTGGAAGAACCAGTTCAGCCCGGCGCCCTCGAACACGGCCTTGTAGACGCTGCCGGGGTTGTGTCCCGTTGCAGCGACGACGATGCCGCCCATGAGGAAGGCGAAGACGGCGGTGAGAAACGGCGTGACGATCCCGCCGGCGCGCTGGTAGAACGCGAGCCGTTTGGCGACCGACGGCGCGTAGCTCTCGGGATCGCTCTCGAGCGAGGGCGGTGGTGTCGCAGCTTCGCTCACGCTGCCTCGCTCCGCCGGCCGCCGACCATCGCGAAGCCGAGCTCCTCTTCGCTGACGTCGGGCGGGAACTCCGCGACGATGCGCCCTTCGTACAGGACGAGGATGCGGTCGGACAGGGACACGATCTCCTCCAGCTCGAGCGAGACGAGCAGCACGGCCTTGCCGGCGTCGCGCTGCTCGACGAGCCGCCGGTGCACGAACTCGATCGCACCGACGTCGAGGCCGCGTGTCGGCTGCGCCGCGATCAGCACGCTCGGGTCGCGCGAGACCTCGCGCGCGACCACGACCTTCTGCTGGTTGCCGCCGGAGAGCGAGCCGCCGCGGGTGGTCGGGCCCCCACCGCGCACGTCGAATTCGCTGAGCAGTCCCCGCGCCCAGCGCAACCAGCTGCGGGGATTGACCCAGCCGAGGTGGGAGAACGGCTCCTTCCCGTAGTCGTGCAGGACGAGGTTCTCGGCGAGGTTGAAGTCGAGCACGAGCCCGCGCCGGTGGCGATCCTCGGGGATGTGGCCCATGCCGGCATCGAGCGCCTCCCGCGCGGTGGCATGGCTGAGGTCGTGCCCCGCATTGACGATCCGTCCCGACGAGGGATGACGCAGGCCCGTGAGCGCATCGATCAGCTCGCTCTGTCCGTTGCCGTCCACGCCCGCGATTCCGACGATCTCGCCGGTGCGCACCTCGAACGACACACCGCGCACCGCCTCGAGCCCGCGGTCGTCGCGGACGACGAGGTCCTCGACCTGCAGCAGCGGCTCGCCCGGTTGCGCCGGCTTCTTCTCGACGCGGAGCAGTACCTCGCGTCCGACCATCGAGCGCGCGAGCCCGGCCTCGGTCGCGCCCTCGCGCGGGATCGTCTCGACCAGCTTGCCGCGCCGGAGCACGCTGATGCGATCCGCGATCTCGAGCACCTCGTTCAGCTTGTGGGTGATGAAGACGATCGACTTCCCCTGCTCCTTGAGGCTGTTGATGATCTCGAACAGCTCGCCCGCCTCCTGCGGCGTCAGCACGGCGGTCGGTTCGTCGAGGATCAGGATCTCCGCGCCGCGGTAGAGCGCCTTCAGGATCTCGACGCGCTGCTGCTGGCCGACGGTGATCTCCTGGATCCGTGCGTTCGGGTTGACGGCGAGGCCGAACGATTCGGAGAGATCGCGCACGCGCTTCGCGGCCGCGTCATAGTCGAGCAGCACACCGGCGTGCTTCGGCTCCTGCGCGAGGACGATGTTCTCCGTCACGGTCATCACCGGGATCAGCATGAAGTGCTGGTGCACCATGCCGATCCCGAGCTCGATCGCGTGCTTCGGCGAGGAGATCGCCACCGGCTCGCCGTTCATCAGGATTTGGCCGGAGTCGGCCGTGTAGAGGCCGTACAGGATGCTCATCAGCGTCGACTTCCCGGCGCCGTTCTCGCCGAGCAGCGCGTGCACCTCGCCGCGGCGCAGGTCGAAGTCGATGTGGTCGTTCGCCAGCACGCCCGGGAACTGCTTCGTGATCCCACGGAGCTCGAGGACCGGGGGCGGCGCGTTCACCGGGCGATTAAACAACAGAGCGGGCCTGCAGGCCCGCTCTGTCGAATGCGATGTGACAGGTGCTACCCGATCGTGGTTGGCGGCTTGATCTTGCCGCTGATGATCTGCTTCTTCAGGACGGCGATCTGCTTCAGCCAGCTCTTCGGGATCTTCGCCTTCTTGCTGATCTTGCCGACGGCGACGCCGCCGTTCTTCAGGTTGAAGACGAGGTCCTTGCCGCCCCTGTAGCCCTTGCCGCTCTTCGCGCCCTTGACGGCGAGGAAGAT
>DATIDT010000014.1:0-21073 GCA_035456125.1 Gaiellaceae bacterium | reverse complement strand
CGGCCGGAACTCGACGATCTCGTCGATGCGGTTCAAGAACTCGGGCCGGAAGAGCTCGCGCATCTGCTCGACCGAGCGCAGGTTCGACGTCATGATCAGCACGGTGTTGCGGAAGTCGACCGTGCGGCCGTGGCCGTCGGTCAGCCGGCCGTCGTCGAGCACCTGGAGCAGCACGTCGAAGACCTCGTTGTGCGCCTTCTCGATCTCGTCGAGCAGGATCACGGAGTACGGTCGGCGGCGCACCGCCTCGGTCAGCTGGCCGCCCTCCTCGTAGCCGACGTACCCCGGCGGTGCACCGATCAGCCGCGCGACCGTGTGCCGCTCCTGGTACTCGGACATGTCGAGCCGGACGAGCGCGCGCTCGTCGTCGAACATGAACTCGGCCAGCGCGCGTGCCAGCTCGGTCTTGCCGACGCCGGTCGGGCCGAGGAACACGAACGAGCCGATCGGCCGGTTCGGGTCCTGCAGGCCCGTGCGGGCGCGGCGCAATGCATTTGCCACCGCTTCGACGGCCTCGTCCTGGCCGACGACGCGCTGGTGCAGCCGCTCCTCCATGTGGATCAGCTTCTCGGTCTCGCCCTCGAGCAGCCGGTCGACGGGGATGCCCGTCCAGCGCGCGACGACGGCGGCGACGTCGTCCTCGTCGACCTCCTCCTTCACCATCGCGCCTTCGACACGCGCGTCGCGCTCCTCGAGCTCCTTCTCCAGCTGAGGCAGCTCGCCGTGGCGGATCTCCGCCGCGCGGTTGAAGTCGCCCGCGCGCTCGGCGCGCTCGTACTCCATGCGCAGCTCGTCGATGCGCTGCGTGATCTCCTTGACGCGGTCGAGCGCCACTTTCTCCTTCTGCCAGCGCGCCTGCAGCTCGTTGCGGCGCTCCTTCGCCTCCGCGAGGTCGCGCTCGAGCGGCTCGCGCGCCTGGCTCGACTCCTTCGCCATCGCCGCGAGCTCGATCTCGAGCTGGCGCACGCGCCGGTCGGCCTCGTCGAGCTCGACCGGGCTGGAGTCGATCTCCATCCGCAGACGTGACGCCGACTCGTCGACGAGGTCGATCGCCTTGTCCGGCAGGAAGCGGTCGGTGATGTAGCGGTCGGAGAGCACGGCCGCTGCGACCAGAGCCGCGTCGCGGATGCGCACGCCGTGGTGCGCCTCGTAGCGCTCCTTCAGCCCGCGCAGGATCGCGATCGTGTCCGAGACCGTCGGCTCGCCGACGAAGATCGGCTGGAAGCGGCGCTCGAGCGCCGCGTCCTTCTCGATGTCGCGGCGGTACTCGTCGAGCGTCGTCGCGCCGATGCAGCGCAGCTCACCGCGCGCGAGCATCGGCTTGAGCAGGTTGCCCGCCGAGACGGCGCCCTCTGCCGCGCCCGCGCCCACGATCGTGTGCAGCTCGTCGATGAAGAGGACGACCTGGCCCTCGGCGTTCTTGATCTCGTTGAGGACCGCCTTCAGGCGCTCCTCGAACTCACCGCGGTACTTCGAGCCGGCGATCAGCGCGCCGACGTCGAGCGCCCACACGCGCCTGCCCTTCAGCCCCTCCGGGACGTCGCCGGCGACGATGCGCTGCGCGAGCCCCTCCGCGATCGCCGTTTTGCCGACGCCGGGATCGCCGATGAGCACGGGGTTGTTCTTCGTTCGACGCGAGAGCACCTGGATGACGCGGCGGATCTCCTCGTCGCGACCGATGACCGGGTCGAGCTTGCCCTCCTCGGCCGCAGCAGTCAGGTCGCGCCCGAACTTCTCGAGCGCCTGGTACGTCTCCTCGGGATCCTGCGACGTCACGCGCTGGCCGCCGCGAACGGCCTTGATCTTGGTCTCGAGCTGGTCGCGCGGGACGACGTCGAGCGCGAGCAGCAGGTGCTCCGTCGAGACGTAGTCGTCTTCCATCCGGCGCGCTTCGTCGGCGGCCTTGTCGAGCACGCGCGAGAACGCCGCCGAGACGTTCGGCTGCTGTTGCATGCCCTGCACGGACGGCTTCGTGCGGAGCGTCGCCTCCGCCTGCGCACGCAGCGCAGCCGCGTCGGGGACGAGCTGCTGCGGCAGCTCCTGGTCGAGCAGCGCGAGCACGAGATGCTCGGGGTACAGCTCCGGGTTGCCCATGCGGCGCGCGAGCTCCTGCGCGGCCGCCACGGCCTCCTGTGATTTCAATGTCAGCTTGTTGAAGTCCATGCGCCGTTCAGTGTCTTGGGATCAAGTCGATCGGTGGTTTCCAGGGGACGAGGTCGCGCCGGTACTGCCGGTGCACGTCGTTGATGGCCTCGCGCATCTCGCGCTCCATCCGGTCGAGCTGGCGGTGCATGCGCGTCAACTCGTCCTGGAGCCGCAGAACGTGCTCGACGCCGGCGAGGTTGAGGCCGAGCTCGTTCGTCAGCCGCTGAATCAGCCGCAGGCGGTCGAGGTCCGCCTCCGAGTAGAGGCGTGTGTTGCCGGCGGTGCGTTTCGGGCGGATCAGTCCTTTGTTCTCGTAGATGCGCAGCGTCTGCGGGTGCATGCCGACGAGGTCGGCGGCGACGGAGATCATGTAGCGCGGGCGCTCGTCCATCACTTCCGCCCGTCCCGCGTGCGCTCGAGCTGGTCGAGCCTTCGGCGCATGTACACGAACGTAGCGATCAGGCCGACGGTGCCGACCGCGACGAGGATGAGCGCGGCCAGCTTCATGCGAACAGCTCCGCCCGCGGGTTCTCGCGCGACACCTTCTGCAGCTCCTCGAGCGCCTCGCGCTCCTTCTTCGTCAGCTTCTTCGGCACCCTGAGGCGCAGCCGGGCGATCAGGTCGCCCTTGCCGCCGCCCTTCAGCTTCGGCGCGCCGTGGCCGCGGATGCGCAACTGGCGGCCGTCCTGCGTGCCCGCCGGAACCTTGAGCGACACGCGGTCGCCGTACGGCGTCGGCACCTCGACCGTCGCGCCGAGCGCAGCCTCCGTGTAGGTGACCGGCACGTCGACGACAAGGTCGATGTCGCGCCGCTGGAACCGCTTCGACGGCTGCACGCGCGTGACGACGAACAGGTCGCCGGGCGGGCCGCCGTGGCCGCCCGACTCGCCCTTGCCCTTCAGCTTGATGCGCGTCCCGTCCCTGACGCCGGCGGGGATCTTGACCGTGTACCTCCTGGTGCGCACCTCGCGGCCGCTGCCGTCGCAGTTGTGGCACGGCTTCTCGATCACCGTCCCGTTGCCGCGGCAGCGCGGGCACGGCTCCGACAGCGCGAACAGGCCCTGGCTCTCGGAGACGACGCCGCGCCCGTTGCACTGCGGGCAGATGACGGGCGACGTTCCCGGCTCGGCTCCGGTCCCGCCGCAGACGCGGCAGGCGGTGGCCACGTCGACCGGAATCTTGACCTCGAGCCCACGCAGGGAGTCCTCGAACGAGACGCTGACGGGCGCCTCGAGGTCGGCGCCGCGCTCCGGCTGCGCGCGCCGCGCGCCGCCGCGCCCCGCGCGCCCGCCGAAGAGCCCGCCGAAGAGATCGCCCAGGTCGCCGAGGTCGTTGATCGTGAAGTTGCCGCCGCCGAAGTTGCCCGGGTCGAAGCCCGGCCCGGCGCGACGGCCGTTCTCGCCGAAGCGGTCGTACTGCTTGCGCTTCTCCGAGTCGGAGAGCGTGTCGTACGCGTTCTGGACTTCCTTGAACTTCTCTTCCGCGGCGGAATCGCCGGGGTTCTTGTCCGGGTGGTACTGCGCCGCGAGCTTGCGGTACGCCTTCTTGATCTCGTCGGCGGAGGCGTTCTTCTTGACGCCCAGCGTGTCGTACAGCGTCGCCACTCAGTCCTCCGTGCGAGCCGGTGCCGCCGCGACGACGACCCGCGCCGGCCGCAGGACCTTGTCGCCCAGCTTGTAGCCCTTCTGCACGACTTCGATGACGGAGCCCTCTTCCGCGTCGGAGGGCTGCGAGAGCAGCGCCTCGTGCACGTGCGGATCGAACTTCCCGTCGGTCTCGATCTCGGCGAGACCTTCCTTCTTCAGCACGCCGGCGAGCGAGCGGTGCACGAGCTGCACGCCCTCCTCGAGCATCGCCTCCTCGTGTTCCACGGCGGCCTCGAGCGCCCGTCCGAGGTCGTCGAGGATCGGGATCAGCTCCTTGACCAGCCGCTCGTTCGCACGCTCGGCCAGCGCGGCGTTCTCGCGCGCGCTGCGCTTGCGGTAGTTGTCGAACTCCGCCGCGAGGCGCTGGAGCCGGTCGAACAGCTCGTCGCGCTCGGCCTGGAGGGCGGCAACATCCGGCCCCTCGGCGGATGCCGGGGGAACCTCCCGGTTCCCCCGAGCCCCTTTCCCCGGCCCGCTGTCGCGGACGGAAGGCTCCGCCGGCGACTCGATGTTCTTGTTCGAGTCGTTTGTCATGGCTACGCCTTGGGAGCCTCCTGCTCCTCGTCGATGACCTCGTAGTCGCCTTCCTCGACGACCTCGTCATCCGAGGAGCTCGTACCGCCGCCGCCGTTGCCGGGCGCCGACGCGGTCTGCTGCTGCGCGGATGCGTAGACCGCCTCCGCGAGCTTGTGCGACGCCTCCTGCAGCGCGTCCGTCTTGGCGCGGATGTCGCCCACGTCGTCGCCCTCGAGTGCCTGCTTCAGCTCCATGATCCGGCCCTCGATCGTCGAGGCGTCGGACTCGTCCAGCGCGTCGCGGTGCTCCTTGAGGGACCGCTCCGTCTGGTACGCGAGCTGCTCGGCGTGGTTCTTCGTGTCCGCCACGTCCTTCAGGCGGCGCGCCTCGTCCGCGTGCGACTCGGCGTCGCGGATCATCTGCTGAACCTCGTCCTCCTTCAGGCCGGAGCCGCCCTCGATCCGGATCTGCTGCTGGTTGCCGGTGCCGAGGTCGCGGGCGGAGACGTTGATGATGCCGTTCGCGTCGATGTCGAATGAGACCTCGATCTGCGGCATGCCCCGCGGCGCCGGCGGGATGCCGACGAGCTGGAACTTGCCGAGCGTCTTGTTGAATGCGGCCATCTCCGACTCGCCCTGCAGCACGTGCACCTCGACGGACGGCTGGTTGTCCTCGGCCGTGGTGAACGTCTCGGACTTCTTCGTCGGGATCGTCGTGTTGCGCTCGATCAGCCGCGTGAAGACGCCGCCCTTCGTCTCGATGCCGAGGGACAGCGGCGTGACGTCGAGCAGGAGGATGTCCTTCACCTCGCCCTTGAGCACCCCGCCCTGGATCGCGGCGCCGACGGCGACGACCTCATCCGGGTTGACGCCCTTGTGGGGGTCCTTGCCGATCAGGTCCTTGACCTTCTCGACGACGGCCGGCATCCGCGTCATGCCGCCGACGAGCACGACGTGGTCGATCTTCGACTTGTCGATGCCCGCGTCCTTGAGGCACTGCTCCGTCGGGCCGACCGTTCGCGCGAGCAGGTCGGCGGTCAGCTCGTTGAGCTTCGCCCGCGTGAGCTGCAGGTCGAGGTGCTTCGGCCCTTCCTGCGTCGCGGTGATGAACGGCAGGTTGATCTGCGTCGTCATCGTCGACGACAGCTCGATCTTCGCCTTCTCCGCTGCCTCGTACAGGCGCTGGAGCGCCATCCGGTCGGCGGCCAGGTCGATGCCCTGGTCCTTCTTGAACTCGGCGACCATCCAGTCGACGAGCGCCTTGTCGAAGTTGTCGCCGCCCAGGTGGTTGTCGCCGTTCGTGGCCTTCACCTCGAACACGCCTTCGCCGAGATCGAGGATCGACACGTCGAACGTGCCGCCGCCCAGGTCGAAGACGAGGATCGTCTGGTCGGAGCCTTCCTTGTCGAGGCCGTACGCGAGCGCGGCCGCGGTCGGCTCGTTGATGATCCGCTGGACGTTGAGCCCGGCGATCTTGCCGGCGTCCTTCGTCGCCTCGCGCTGCGCGTTGTTGAAGTAGGCCGGGACGGTGATCACGGCGTCCGTGACCGTCTCGCCGAGGTACGCCTCGGCGTCCGCCTTCAGCTTCTGCAGGATCATCGCGCTGATCTCCGGCGGCGCGTACTCCTTGCCGCCCGCCTTCACGCGCGCATCCCCGTTCTGGCCCTTGACGACCTCGTACGGGACGATCGTCATCTCCTCCGAGACCTCGTCCCACTTGCGGCCCATGAACCGCTTGATCGAGAAGACCGTGTTCTCGGGGTTCGTGACCTGCTGGCGCCGTGCGGGCGCGCCGACGAGCCGCTGGCCGTCCTTCGTGAACGCGACGACGGACGGCGTGGTGCGGCCGCCCTCGGCGTTCGGGATGACGGTCGGCTCGCCGCCCTCGAGCACGGCCATGCAGCTGTTGGTCGTGCCGAGGTCGATACCGATGGTTTTCGCCATGTCTGTGTGTCCTCCGTTGGTGACTGAGAAAATCTAAGCCGGAGTGTATCAAGGCGTGACTGCCTCCGCCATATGATGCAAGGGTCTGGCTCCGCAGGGCCTGACCCCAGCAGTTGCATCGACGGCTGCGGATCCAGAGGCTGGGTCAGACCCCCTGCGGGGGTCAGGACCCCTGACCGTGTCTAGACTCGAAGCGTGGAACCGCTGCGTGACTCGTGGGGGCGCGAAATCAAGTCGGTGCGCGTGTCCGTCACGGACAAGTGCAACTTCCGTTGCACGTACTGCATGCCCGCCGAGGGGCTGCAGTGGCTCGGGCGCGAAGAGATCCTGACGTTCGAGGAGATCGCGCGGCTCGTGGCCGTGCTCGCGCGACTCGGGGTCGACGAGGTGCGGCTGACGGGCGGCGAGCCCCTCGTGCGCCGCGACCTGCCGCTCCTCGTCGAGCAGCTTGCCCGGATCGGCGGCGTCCACGACCTCTCGCTCACGACGAACGGCGTGCTGCTCGACCGGCTCGCCCGGCCGCTCGTCGACGCAGGCCTGCAGCGTCTCAACGTCTCGCTCGACACGCTCAACCACGTCCGCTTCGCGGAGATCACGCGGCGCGACGCGCTCGACGCGGTGTTGCAGGGGCTGGAGGAGGCGGAGCGCTATCCGCAGCTCAGGCCGATCAAGGTGAACTGCGTCGCGGTCAAGGGCTTCACCGAGACGGAGGTCCCCGCGCTCGCCGAGCTCGCCCGGCGCAAGCCGTACGTCGTCCGCTTCATCGAGTTCATGCCGCTCGACGCCGACGAGGCGTGGCGCGAGGACGACGTCCTCACCGGGGCGGAGATCCGCGCGATCATCGAGGCACACCACGGCCCGCTCGAGGAGCTGCCGGCCAAGGCGTCCTCGACCGCGAAGCGCTTCCGCTTCGCCGACGGTGCCGGCGAGGTCGGATTCGTCAATCCGGTCTCGGAGCCGTTCTGCTCCAGCTGCGACCGCATCCGGCTGACGGCCGACGGGCAGCTGCGCACGTGCCTCTTCTCCCGGCGCGAATGGGACCTGAAGGCGCCGCTGCGCGACGGCGCCTCGGACGACGAGCTCACCGGCCTGATCCGCTTCGCCGTCCGCCACAAGGAGCTCAAGCACAAGATCAACGACGACGGCTTTGTACGGGCTTCGCGCTCAATGTCACAAATAGGGGGATGAGCAGCGACACCCCTGGGCGGTAAAATTCATAGGTCATGAGCGCCGCGATCGCCGCCGGACGACGCTTTCTGCCGCGTGGTTACGCCGATTTCGGCTTCCAGCTGCTGATCTGGTTCGGCTTCCTCGCCGCCTACCAGGTCGCCCGCGGCTTCGCCGACCGCGACCCGACGAAAGCCTTCGAGAACGGCTGGCGCGTGATCGGCCTCGAGCAGCGGCTCACAGGGCTGCGCGAGCTGACCTTCCAGGGCTGGACCGAGTCGTCGCATTTCCTGGCCGTTCTCGTCTCGTGGACGTACTGGAACTCGGAGTTCACGGTGATCGGGCTCGCGCTGCTCTGGGTCTATCTGCGCCGGAACCCGGCATTCACGCGTTTCCGCAACACGATCCTGCTCGCGAACGTGCTCGGCCTGATCGGCTACGTGCTGCTTCCGACGGCGCCGCCGCGGTTCTTCACGTCGATCGGGTTCACGAACACGCTCGGTCAGATCGGCGGGCTCAACCACGGCAGCGGCCTGGTCGAGCTCGCGGCGAACCCGTACGCGGCGATGCCGAGCCTCCACGCCGCGGACGCGCTGATCGTCGGCGTCGTCCTTGCGACGGTCGTGCGGCGCTGGCCGTGGAAGATGCTGTGGCTCCTCTGGCCCGTGTGGGTGTGGTTCTCCGTCATGGCGACGGCGAACCACTTCTGGCTCGACGTGCTCGCAGGCATCCTGCTCGGCACCGTCGCGCTCGCGATCGTCTACCAGGCGCGCATCCGCAGCTTCATCGCACGCTAGACTTCCTCATAGCAGGAATGCGATGAGGGAATCTGCCGTACTCCACCGGGTGAAGCAGGGCTACACGACGGGCGCGCGCTCGCTCGCGTCTCGATCGATCGTCGGGCTCACGCGGACGCGCGTCACGCCGAACGCGCTGACGACGGCAGGCGTCTCGCTCTGTCTCGCCGCGTCCGTTGTCGTGTTCTTCGAGTACCGAGGCGCGTGGTTGTTCTACTGGCTCGGTGCCTTCCTCTTCGTGGTCGGATCGATCCTCGACATCCTGGACGGGGCGCTCGCCCGGGCGGGAGGCAAGACGACGCCGTTTGGAGCGTTCCTGGACTCCACGACCGATCGTGTCGGCGAAGCGGCCATGCTCGGCTCGATTGCGCTCATCTTTCATCGCTACGACTACCCGGTGGCCCTCGCGCTCGCGTTCGCCGGCGTGGCGGGGTCTCTCCTGGTCAGCTACACGCGAGCGCGCGCAGAGGCGCTCGGCCTGAAGGGCGACGTCGGCATCGGCTCGCGCGCGGAGCGCGTGGTCGTGATCACGGCCGGGCTCGTCCTCGCACCGATCAGTATCTGGCTGCTCGTCGCGGCGATCTCGCTGCTGACGGCGACCGCGTGGATCACCGTTGTGCAGCGGATCCTGTTCGTGCGGAAGCAGCTCGCCGTGAGGCCATAGCCGCAGATGCTGATCTTCATCCTCTTCCTCGTGATCTGGGGCTTCATCGTCGGCGGGCTCGCGCGCCTGGCACTCCCGGGGCCCGACCCGATGCCGTGGTACGCGACGATCGGCCTCGGTCTCGGCGGCTCGCTCGTCGGCGGGATCGTCGCCCGCATCCTCCTCGGCGGCTACGGCGGCGGCCTCATCTTCGCCGTGCTGGGCGCCGTCCTGCTGCTCTACCTGTACCGCCGCTTCGTCCAGGGGCGCGGCATCACCGGCCCCAGCGCCCGGCAACCGTAATATCGCAAACCTGCTATAGTTTGACATAGCAGGACTGCGATAGGAGGTGCCTCGATGTCTGACCAGAACGGCAAGCAGAATGGAAAGGCGCGCCAGGACGACCGCGTGCGCGTGGCGCTCGTCGGCGTCGGGAACTGCGCCAACTCGCTGCTGCAGGGAGTGGAGTACTACAAGGACGCGCCGGACGACCAGTTCGTCCCCGGCCTCATGCACGTGAACCTCGGCGGCTATCACGTCAGCGACATCGAGTTCACGGCGGCGTTCGACGTGACGACCGACAAGGTCGGCAAGGATCTCGCCGACGCGATCTGGGCGCACCCGAACGACACGATCAAGTTCGCCGACGTCCCGCAGACGGGCATCAAGGTCGCGCGCGGCATGACCCACGACGGCCTCGGGAAGTACCTCTCGCAGGTCGTCACGAAGGCGCCCGGCGAGACGGACGACGTCATCGGAATCCTGCGCGACACCAAGACCGACGTCGTCGTCAACTACCTGCCCGTCGGCTCCGAGATGGCGACCAAGTGGTACGCCGAGCAGGTGCTCGAGGCAGGCTGCGCGATGGTCAACTGCATGCCCGTCTTCATCGCGCGCGAGAAGTACTGGCAGCGGCGTTTCGAGGAGAAGGGCCTGCCGATCATCGGCGACGACATCAAGTCGCAGGTCGGCGCCACGATCACGCACCGCGTGCTCACGTCGCTGTTCCGCGAGCGCGGCGTGCACCTCGACAAGACGATGCAGCTGAACGTCGGCGGCAACTCGGACTTCCTCAACATGCTCGAGCGCGACCGCCTCGAGTCGAAGAAGATCTCGAAGACGAACGCCGTGACGTCGATGCTCGACTACGACCTCGGCGCACAGAACGTGCACGTGGGCCCGTCCGACTACGTTCCGTGGCTGACCGACCGCAAGTGGGCGTACATCCGGATGGAGGGCTCCTCCTTCGGCGACGTGCCGCTCAACGTCGAGCTCAAGCTCGAGGTCTGGGACTCGCCCAACTCGGCCGGGATCGTCATCGACGCGGTGCGTCTGGCGAAGCTGGCGCTGAACAACGGCGTCGCCGGCGCGCTCGAGGGCCCGAGCTCGTACCTGATGAAGTCACCGCCGGCGCAGGTGCCGGACGACGATGCGTACGAGGCGACCGAGAGCTTCATCCGCGAGAACGCTCGCGCTGCCGTGAAGGAGCGCGAGCCCGGAACGGTCTAGAACGGTGTCGCTGCGCCGGATCTTTCTGCTCGGCGCGGCGACACTCGTCTGTATCGCCGCGCTCGTCGCGATCGCGGCGATCGTCAACGGCGACTTCGGCGACACCGAAGGCAAGATCTTCGCGACGCTCGCGACGGCGTTCGTCGCCGGCGCGGCCGCGATCGCGGGGATCGCCTGCCTCGAACGCTCCGTCTCGCGGCCGTTCGGCATCCTCGGCGTCACCCTGGCGCTGCTGGGCTTCGTCCTCTGGACGGATCAGATCTGGCAGGAGCACGACAGCGGCGGCTACTGGAAGCTGCTCGGGCTGATCCTGACCTGGACACTCGTCGTTCTCGTCGTGACGACTACCCGGCTGATGACGCGTTCGCCACAGCTCGTGCGCACGCTCTACCCGGCGACCGCCACCGCGGCGGCCGGGGCGGGTCTGACGATGAGCGTCATGGTGTTGCGAAGCAACGGCGACGGGTGGCAGCTCTTCGCGGTGCTGCTGATCCTGGCGCTGCTCGGCGAGACGCTGACGCCGATCCTGGAGCGGTTCGTCACGACGCCGGCCTCGGAGCAGCCGTCGGAGCGCGTGCTCGGGGAGATCGCGGGAGCGGTGGTCGTAGCCGTCCGCGGCTCGGATCGGTCGGTTCGCGTCGGCGACCGCGACGTTCCGCTGGCGGACGACGAACGGATCGTCATCAGGCCCGCGTGAACAGGCTGGGGTCAGACCCCTGCGGGGTCAGACCCCTTCCCGCGAAGCGGCGTAACTAGAAAGATCTGGGGCCTGACCCGCAGGGTCAGGCCCCAGTCATCTATTTCGACGCCTCGTACTGTTTGGCGGCGAAGACGTCGGAGAGGCTGTTGACTGCTGCGTCGCGGCTATTGAGCGGCGCAAGGCCGTAGCGCTCCTCGAGCATCGCGAGGATCGACGTCGTGTCGTACTGCGTATGGTCGATGACCTCGTTCCCCCGCAGGAACGGCGAGATCACGAGCGTCGGGATGCGCGTCCCCGGGCCCCACTCGTCGTGCGGGCCGTTGTTGTTGCCCTGACCCGGAGGCGAGACGTGATCCCACTGGCCCCCGAACTCGTCGTAGGTGACGACGACCATCGTGTCCTTCTCGCACGCGCTGTTCCTGATCAGGCTCAGCAACTCGATCAGATGCGTGCTGCCCGTCGGCTCGCTGGCGTAGCCAGGATGCTCGTTCTCCTCGCCGATCGGCTTGACGAAGCTGACCTGATCCAGCTTGCAATCGCCGCTCGAAGCGCGGGCTGCATCCTCGAACGACACCTCGTCGCGGAGGTGCGTCCTCCCGGGCGTACCCGGCGCGTAGTTCGCGTAGTACACGAACGGCTGGTGATGGAACTGGAACGCGAAGTCCGGGCACTTGGGATAGTGATAGATCGCATTCGTGTCGTGGTTGGGGTCGGAGCACGTCGGGCCCGGCCCATTCGTCCAACCCGGGCCGTCGACGTTCCCCGCGGCGTTGTCCCAGCCGCCGGCGTACCAACCCCACGAGACGCCTGCAGCACTGAGCTCGTCACCGATCGTCGGTGCGTTCTGGACGACGAGCTTGTCGCCGAATGCGCCCCACGGCTCGTTCGTCGGCTGCATCGTGTTGACCGCCCACTGATGCCCGCACGCGAGACCCGGCTTCGGCGACGGACACTCGACCGTGAAGTCGCCGTCGCGGTACGCCGCCCCCGCCAGCGGGTTGTACAGCGGGTAGTTGTTGCGCGGGAACCCCGCCGAGTCGATCAACGAGTGCTGCGCAGCCGGCGCGTTCGGATCTGACGGCGTCCGCGCGGCGATCAGCCACTGGTGGTTGAGGAACGAGCCGCCGAACGCCGCCTGGAAGAAATTGTCGGCGATCGCATAGTGCGAATGCCCGTTCGCGTGCAGGTACTGGTAGATCGGCAGCGAGCGTGTGTCGTACACGCCCATGACGAGCCCGGCCGCGTCGCTCCCCGTTGCGTAGCGGTTCTGCGCGCCGCCGTTCAGCTGGTACTGCTCCTGGTAGAACTTGTGCACGATGTCCCGCGTGCAGCCGCCCGGGATGCCGACGCCCGAACCGTTCAGGATCCCGTTCGCAAACGCGAACGAGTCCTTTGGCTTCGGGCACGTTGTCGCATCCGGGGGGATGTAGTTGTCGATCGTGAACGGCGCGTTCAGGAAGTGGCTGATGAAGGCCACGCCCCTCGGCGTCGTGCTGCTGCAAAGCGTCGACAGCGGCGGCGAAGTGAGGTTGACGTCGAGCTGGAACAAGCAGCTGTACGGCACGCCGTTCTGGTCGACCTGAATCGTGTGTGCGGCGTCCGCGTTGGCGAGGCCGTTCACGCCTTCCCAGCCGCCGTAGAGGTTGTCGAAGCTGTGGTTCTCCTCGTAGATGACGACGATGTGGTTGATCTTCTGCAGCTGGTCGTTGCCGCGCGCGGCGCCTGCCCCGCCCGTCGCCACGACGGCGACGAGCGCCACAACGGCGCATGCGAGCAACGCACGGCCGGTTCCTCTGAGTCTCCGCATCTTCTCCCCTTGATCGATGACCCGTCGGGCGGGAGTCTGCCGCAAAAATCGCCCGGTGGGGAGACCAAGCGAGGACTAGGCTAGGCCCCATGCGCCTGTGCCTCGTCACGCCGTTCTCGTGGTCGCAGCCGCACGACGTGAACGAGCACGTAGCGGGGGTCGCGCGGGAGCTGCGGAATCTCGGTCACTCGGTCACGATCCTCGCCTCCTCCAACCGGGCGAAGGAGCTCGCGGCAGGGCGCCGGGCGCTGCTGGACGGCGTCGAGGCGGACGTCGTGGCGCTCGGGCCGGCCGTTCCGATCTCGCGCCGCAGCCGGATCGGCGTCCCGGTCGGCGCCCGCGCGAATCTGTCGCTCGCGCTCGAGGCCGGCGGGTTCGACGTCGTCCACGGCTTCGAGCCGGGGCTGCCGTCTCTCTCGTACCTGGCGCTTCGCGACGCTGCGGCGCTGACGGTTGCGACCTTCCTCTCGCCGGAACGCCTCTCGTACCCGCCGGGCCGCGCGCAGCGCGACCGCCTGCTGGCGCGCCTCGACGCGCTCGTCGCCACGACCGAGGAGACGGCTGCGGCGGCGGTCGCCCGGTTCCCCGGCCACTACGACGTGATCTCCGAAGGCGTCGATCCCGAGCTGTTCCGGCCGGGGCGCAAGCGGAACGTGATGGTCGTCGAGTGGCGCCCTACGGAGCGCCCGCTCCTCCGGGGCGTGCTGCGCGAGCTGGCCGAGCTGCAGGACTGGGAGCTCGTCGTGCTGCGGACGAAGCCGCTGACCGGACGCCCGACGATTCCGCGCGTGCTTCGCGGCCGCGTGCACGTTCGCACCCATCGCGACGGCGCGGCGCGCGCGGCGCTGCTCGCAGAGGCGGGCATCTTGGTGCCGGCGGTCGACGGGCTGCGGCGCGTCACGCTCGAGGCGTCGGCGTCGGGTTGCGCGGTCGCCGCGCCGCCCGGCGTGCGCGAGCAGCCGGAGCTCGCCGGCGCCGAGGCCGCGCGCCTCGCCGAAGACGCCGCCTACCGCGAGCGCAGGCAGCAGCGAGCGCGCGCCGACGCCGAAGGGCAGAGCTTCGCGATCGTCGCGCGCGAGCTCGACGAGCTCTACCGGTCGCTCACCCGGCGCCGACATGCGCCGGCCGGCCGTGACGACCCGCTTCGCGACCGTCCGTGGATCCTCGCCGACCTGCACATGCACACGAACTGGTCGCACGACTGCGCCGTCGACCCCGCCGACCTGATCATGTACGCCGAGGCGAACGGGCTCGGCGCGATCGCCGTGACGGATCACAACGTCTTCGGCGGTGCGCTCGAGACGGTCGAGCTTGCGCGCGACCACGACCTGATCGTGATTCCCGGCGAGGAGATCAAGACGGACGGCCAGGGTGAGGTGATCGGGCTCTTCCTGCGCGAGGAGATCCCGCGCGGCATGTCCTTCGCGGACACGGTGGAGGCGATCAGCGACCAGGAGGGGCTCGTCTACGTCCCGCACCCCTTCGACCGCATGCACTCGATCCCCGAGCCGGCGACGCTGCGGCGCCACCTCGCCGACATCGACGTGTTCGAGGTCTACAACGCGCGCCTGCTCTTCGAGGCCTACAACGAGGAGGCGCTGCGCTTCGCGCGAAAGTACAACCTGACGCCGGGCGCCGGCTCCGACGCCCATGTCCTGCAAGGCGTGGGCACCGGTGCGCTACGCATGCGCGCCTTCGACGGCCGGGACGAGTTCCTGCTCAGCCTGCGCTCGGCGCAGGTGCTCCGGCGCCCGCGCTCGCTCGTGTACCTCCAGTCGCTCAAGTGGATGGCCCAGGCCAAGGAACGAGTCCGGTAGGGGAGAAAGGTCCTAGGCCGGTGCCAACGCTACGCGTCCAAGGTACATCCGAAGTTGCGCCACGTCTCGCGGAACACCGCGGCCGCTTAAGCCGCAAGGGATCGCCTCTGTGACCTCCACGGACGAGATCTACGAGAAGTACCTCCAGAAGGCGATTGTCGAGAGCAACGAGCTCGCGCACGAGATCGCCCAGGCAGGCGGAATCCGCGTGCCGGTCGTCGGCTCGGGACATCCGCTCGCCGACGTGATGTTGCTGAAGTACCGGCCTCAGGCGGCGGAGGTTCAGGAAGGCGTCGCCTTCTACGGGCGTGCCGGGCAGGCGATCCTCAAGTCACTTCAGCGTTTGCACGTCGACCCGATGGCCGTCTACGGCACCAACTGCCTGAAGTTCGCCGACGGCAGCGAGGACGAGTCGCGCGTGTTCCTTTCTCGGGAGCTGCACATCGTGCAGCCGAAGCTGATCGTCCCGATGGGCGAGGCGACCGTCGAGTTCCTGAACTCGCTCGAGTTCCCGCTCGCGGATCCCGTCGAGCACAAACCGAGCGAGCTGCAACGGTTTACGGCGACAATCCAGGCGCTCGTCGTGCCCGACATCGACGCGTCGCTCGACGAGGCGCCCGCGAAGACGCAATTTTGGAACGCATTCAAGCCTCTCGGCGAGTGGTGGGCGGAACTGCCCCCCTATTGACGCCTCGCCTCGCTCTCGCATTTCCAGGCTCGTCCCTCGCCGTGCGTAGGCTGCCGCGACAGTGCTAGGTCGCACGGCCCGGCAACCGGAGCGCGGTGAGCGTCGAGAAGCCGCGGCGGCGGAGCCGGGCTCCGACCGGCGCAGCCGTCGCCGGCCTGATGCGCGAGGAGTGGGCCGGGCTGCCGCCTTCCTAGGGCTCTCGACGGCGCTCGCGCTCTACTACGCGTTCCACGACCGGCTGTGGAACGCGTCGACGTGGTGGGACATCGCGTTCCTCGCCTTCGTGCTCATCCCCGCCTGCTTCGCGCTCGTCTGGCTCGTGCTGCCGCTGCGCGCCGCGCGCGGTTTGCTGGCTGTCGGCGCCGCCCTCGCCGTGCTCGCGTGGGCGTTCCACGAGGCCGGCTGGAACACCCCGGAGAACTTCGCCAAGCTGTTCGCGATCACGTTCGTCGGGTTCGCGTTCCTCCAGTACTTCGAGACGCTCAGCTGGGTGGTGCTGGTCGCGCTGATCATCCCGTGGGTCGACGCGTACTCCGTCTGGCGTGGCCCGACGAAGGTGATCGTCACGAAGCACGCACACGTGTTCACGAACTTCTCGTTCGCGTTCCCGATCCCCGGCGAGACGACCGCGGCGAACCTTGGCCTGCCCGACCTGATGTTCTTCGCGCTCTTCCTCGCCGCGTCCGCGCGTTACCTCTTACGCCCGAACTGGGCGTGGCTGCTCATGACACTCTCGTTCGGCGCGACCCTCGCGCTCGCGGTGTGGCGCGACCTCAGCGGCCTTCCGGCGCTGCCGCTGCTGTCGCTCGGCTTCCTGCTCGCGAACGGCGACCTGATCTGGAGGCAGGTGCGGCGCGACGGCTTCGGAACACGCCCGAGAGAGGACTCGTAGTCCAGGCCTCACAGAGTTCGTACATCGCCGCGCTACAGCTCGTTCATGCGGGTGGTCGCCCTTGCAGCCGCCGCTGTCGTCCTGACGCTCCCGGCGGCGAGCGCCCGCGCATACGTGCCGGGGAACGCCGGCAGCTTCACCGCGGCGATCAGCGGCAACGCTCGCTTCGTGGCCTTCGACTCGGACGCGTCCAACCTCGTCCCGAATGACCGGAACGACCGGATGAATCGCGTTCACGTCGTCGGCGTCGAACCTCGTCCCAGGCGACACGAACGCGCAAGCGGACGTCTTCGTGCGCGACCGCGTGACGAAGACGACCGAGCTCGTCAGCGCCGGGATGGGCGGCGCGCCGGCAGACGACCTGAGCGCCGGGCCGTCCGTGAGCGCTGACGGTCGCCTCGTCGCGTTCACGTCCTACGCCTCGAATCTCGTTGCCGGCGACCAGGCCGGCACGTGGGACGTCTTCGTCCACGACCGAGGGACGGGCACGACGGAGCGCGTCGATGTCAACAGCGAGGGGATCCCGGCGCCGGCCGGCCGTCGCATCTACTCGAGAGCGACGATCAGTGCCGACGGGCGCGGCGCTTCGTCGCCTTCAGCTCGGACGCATCCAGCCTCGTCTCCGGCGACACGAACGGCACAGCGGACGTGTTCGTGCACGACCGGGACCTCGCGGACGACGGAGCGCGTGAGCGTCGGCGACGACGGCCGGCAGCTGAACGCGGACAACGGCATCTACGGCGCCGCGATCAGCGCCGACGGGCGCTACGTGACGTTCATCTCCAGCTCTCCTGACGTCGTCGCCGGCGATCGCAACGGCGTCGCCGACGTCTTCGTCCGCGACCGCACGAGCACAACGACGAGGCGCGTCGACGTCTCGACCCAAGGCGCGGAGGCGAACGACGCCGCCTGCTGCACCCAGGCGATCAGCGACGACGGGCGCTACGTCGCGTTCATGTCGGCCGCGACGAACCTCGTCCCGGGCGATACGAACGGCTGGATGGACGTGTTCGTCAACGATCTGGCCTTCGGTGCGACCGAACGCGCCAGCGTCGGCGCCGGCGGACAGGCGAACGCACAGAGCGGCGTGTCCGGGCTCAGCTCGCACGGGACGGTCGTCGTCTTCCAGTCGGCGGCATCGAACCTCGTCGCCCACGACACGAACGGCGCCGGCGACATCTTCGTGCGCGACCTTGCCGGTCCATACACAGAACAGGTCAGCGCGGCGGTCGAACCGCAGCCGTACGTCATCCGGGCGGCGAGATCGCCGCGTCCTCCCCGCGCCGGAAGGCTCTACAGCACGACCATCCTCGTCGGCGCCGGAGGGCATGCAGTCGACACTGCCAGAGTCACGGCAAGAGCGACCGTGCGCCACCGCGTCGTCCTGCTCGTGAGGAATTTCTTCGCCGAGAGCGCTGCGCACGTGATCTGGCGCCTGCCGAGAAACGCGCGCAACAACTACCTGACCGCGACGATCCGAGTCCGCACGGCAGGCGGCGTCGTCGGGAGCACATGGATCGCGATCGTGCGCTAGGGCCGTTCGAGCAGCGCGACCGTCTCGACATGCGGGGTGTGCGGGAACATGTCGACCGGTCTCGCGCGGAGCAGCCTGTAGCCGTAGCCGTCCGCCAGGCGCTTGAGGTCTCCCGCCAGCGTCGTCGGGTTGCAGCTGACGTAGACGATGCGCGGCGCGCCGATCTCACCGAGCCGCTTCAGCGCCTTCCCCGCAAGCCCGGCGCGGGGCGGGTCGACGACGACCACGTCCGGGTCGCCGCTGCGTTCGTGCAGCTCCGCAACGGACTGGCCGACGTTGCCGGCGAAGAAGGCCGCGTTGCCGATCCCGTTCATGTCCGCGTTCTCGAGCGCGCACGCGATCGACTCCTCGGACACGTCGATCCCCCATACCGTCAGCGCGTCGCGCGCGAGCACGAGCCCGATCGTTCCGATGCCGCAGTACAGGTCGTAGACGGTCTCGCCGCCCGTCAGCGCTGCAAACTCGCGCGCCACGCCGTACAGGCGCTCCGCCATCGCCGTGTTCGTCTGCAGGAACGCGTTCGGCCGCACGCGGAAGCGCAGCCCGCAGAGCTCCTCCTCGATCGCTTCGTCGCCCCAGAGCAGCTGGGTCGGCAGGTTCGTCACCTCCGCCGGCGACTCGTTCTCCGACCAGTGGATCGAGCGAACCTCCGGAAACGTCCGCAGGGCGTCGACGAAGCCGCCGGTGTCGAACTTCTCCCCGGGCGCGGTCACGAGCTGGACGAGCGCCTGCCCGGTGTTGCGCCCCTCCCGCACGACGAGATGCCGCAGGTAGCCCGTCCCCTCCTCCTGCGAGTACCCCACGAGCCGGTCGGCGCGCGCCCACTCGCGGACGGCGTTGCGGATCGCGTTGCCGAGCCCGGTGGTGAGCCAGCACTTCTCGATCTCGAGTACCTCGTCCCAGCGGCCGGCCTTGTGGAACCCGAGCGTCGGCCCGTCCTCGAGCTGCGTGAACGAGTACTCGAGCTTGTTGCGGTAGTGGAAGACGTCGTCGGCCGGGAGGATCGGCTCGAGCGGCGGAGCAGCGATGCCGCCGATCCGGCGGAGCGCGTCCGCGACCTGGCCCGCCTTCGACTCGACCTGCGCGTCGTAGGCGAGGTCCTGAAAGCGGCAGCCGCCGCATGCGGGATAGTGCGCGCACGCGGCGTCGACCCGCTGCGGGCCAGGTTTCAGCACCTCGGTCGCGAGCGCCTCCGCGTGACGGCGCTGGACCTTCGTGACGCGTGCGCGGACCGTATCGCCCGGCAGCCCGCGGCGCACGAAGACGACGAAGCCGTTCAGGCGCGCGACACCGTTGCCGCCGTAGGCGAGCGAGTCGATCGTGAGCTCGAGCTCCTGGTCCCTCGTGACCGGCGCAGGCACGAGGAACCAGGGTACTCGGGCCTACGCGGCCTGTCTCACCTCCGCGGCCGGGAGGCGAACGGGATGGTTCGAGCGGAAGACGTCGTCCGGGTCGACCGTGGCCTTGACCGCCTGCAGCCTCCGATACGTCACCTCGCCGAAGAGGCGCTCGCCGCGCTCGCGCTTCGTCGCGAAGTTGCCGAACGCCCGACCGGCGTCCCAGCGCCCGAGCGCGCTCTGCACGAGCTCGACGTGCGCCCTGACCGCTGCGGCAGCCTCCGGCGTCGGCGCCATGCCGACCGCATTCATGAGGAATCGTCCTTCGACCGCGGACACAGCCCCGCCGCCCGGCGCCCTCCGCGCCAACGCACCGCCCGCATGCCTCAGCTCGACACTGAGCAGGGGCGACCGCGCGTCGGCACCGGCCGTCTGGACGAGCGCGTCGATCGCAGCATCGTTGAGATCTGCGAGCACGATCCCGTCACCGGCGCCCGACACCGGCTGCTTCGGATCCATGTGCAGATGCTCGAGCTCCCGCACGGGGATGGTCGCGAACGTGTCCAGCTGCGGGCCGAGGGCGCGGAGCGGCCGGAGTAGCTCGTCGCTCGCGTCCCGGCCGAGCATTGAGACCGCTTCCACGACGGCGAACGAGCCGCCGCGCAACGGCTCGGGGATCTGTGGGAGCGGCGGAAACTGCAGGAAGCGGCCCACCGACGTCACCTCGTCCGGCACCTCGTCGACCCAGCGCCGCCATGCGCGCAGCACCTCGGCACCGCGCTCGAGCGGGAAGAAGAGGATCCCCGCGTACACGTCGGGGATCGGGTACAGCTCGAACTCGAGTGCCGTCACGACGCCGAAGGAGCCGCCGCCGCCGCGCAACGCCCAGAACAGGTCGGCGTGCCGATCGGCGTCGGCGCGAACGAGATCGCCTTCGGCATTCACGAGCTCGATCGCCGTCACGCTGTTCGCCGCGAGGCCGTAGCGGCGGCCGAGCCAGCTGAGGCCGCCACCAAGCGTGTAGCCGACGACGCCGACGTCCGGCGACGAGCCGGCGAGCGCCGCGAGGCCGTGCCCGGCTGCGGCATGCGTGACCTCGGCCCACAGCACGCCCGCGTCCACCCGTGCGCGTCGGTTGCGGCTGTCGACGTTGACGCCGCGCATCCGCTCGGTCTTCAGCAGGACGGTGTGCGCAAGCGATCCGAGCGGAATCGCGTTGTGGCCGGTTCCCTGCGGCGCGACGCGTAGGCCTCGTTCGCGCGCCCAGCGCACGATCACCGCGACGTCGCTTGCGGTCTCCGGCAGCGCCACGGCTGCAGGCTGCTGGTTCGCCGCGCGATTCCACGCGAGCCTGGCCTCGTCCCAGCTCGGGTCGTGCGGCAGGACGATCAATTCGTCTTTCACGTTCGCGCCTCCTCGAAATGTCGGTGCTTAGACCGTCGCAGCACCGGCCCGACCGCGGAAGGTGGCCCGCTGGTGTTCCGTGGTGCGGAAAGCCGTACGTCTTGACCTTCATCCATGCGGCGGGCACACGCACCGTCGACGCGGACAGGGGGTAATAACGAGGAACGTGCAGATCGCCGCCGGCGCGGCGTTCATCGGTGCGTGGGTCGTCGGCCTGGTGCTGGCGGCCGGCGGGCCGGACATGACGACTCCGCAACGAAAGTGGCGAGCTACTACGCGTCTCATGAGCACCGGGCGCTGGTGGCCAACCTGCTCATCGACGGGGTCGCGGGTCTGGCGATCATGCCGACGGTGTACGCGGTGTCGGCAGCTGGTCGTCGGCGAGGTCTTGACGTACACGCGCTGGCTCGCAACGGGCGGGCTCGTGTTCAGCCCGCTGCTCCTGATCAGCGGGCTCGCCTTTCCGTTCGAGCGCGTAGCGAGCTAGCGCAGATCGGTCTGCGGATGCGGGTCGAGGATCAGCGCCTT
>DATIDT010000013.1:0-40137 GCA_035456125.1 Gaiellaceae bacterium | reverse complement strand
GGAACCTGTCGACTCGCCCGAGCACACGGACGGCGTCACCTTCGGCGAAGCGGCTGTCGAGCAGGTCGACGTCGGACCAGACCCGGGCCTCGATCCGTCCGCTCGGGTCGACGAGCTCGAGCGCGAGGTAGGGAGCCCCGCCTTTCGTCCTCAGCCGCTGCTTGCGCGCAACTGCGTAGACGCCCTCCACGACTCGCTCTTCGGCGAGCTCCGCAATCGCGCTCACGCTTGGTAGCTTGACCGTCGTGGCGGATGTTCGGCCCTTCCGAGCGGAGCGGTACGATGAGGCGAAGGCCGGCCCGCTCGAGACGCTCGTTGCGCCGCCGTACGACGTCATCTCGCCGGCCGAGCGCGAGGAGTTTCTGGCGCGCAGCCCCTACAACGTCGTGCACCTGACGCTGCCGAACGACGACGCCGAAGCGACGCGCGACTTGGCCGATTGGCGCGACCGCGGCGTGCTCACGCGGGAGGAGCGGCCGTCCGCATGGTTGCTCTCGCAGGACTACACAGGCCCCGACGGCGTGCAGCGCACGCGCTCGGGCCTCGCCGCGTCGCTGCGTGCCGAGCCGTACGAGCGCGGCGTCGTGCTCCCGCACGAGCGCACCCACGCAGGCCCGAAGGAAGACCGCCTGCGTCTGCTGCACGCGACGCGGACGCAGCTCGAGCCGATCTTCCTGCTTTACGAAGGTGAGGCGGTGGAGCCTCCGGGCCGAGAGCCCGACCTCCAGAGCGGCGGCGACAGGCTCTGGCGAGCAGACGTCCACCCGGACTTCTCCCACACGCAGCTGCTGATCGCCGACGGGCACCACCGCTACGAGACCGCGCTCGCCTACGCCGCCGAGGGAGGCTCGCCGTACCTGCTGGTCGTCCTCGTGCCGACGCGGCAGCAGGGTTTGACGATCTTCCCGACGCACCGCATCGCCGAGCACGTCAACGGCGCGCGCGGCACGCCGATCGACGAGCCGGGCGACGAGCTGCCGGGCGTCGTCCTCTACCGTGGCGGCCGCTACGAGCTGCTCGAGAGCGACGCTCTCGACGTCGAGGTCGTCGACCGGCTCGCACCGCAGGGCGTCACCTACACGCCACGCCGCGAGGAGGCGGTTGCGACCGTCGACCGCGGCGAGGCGGAGGCCGCGTTCCTCCTGCGTCCGACGCGTATCGAGGACGTCTGGTCCGTCGCGCGCCGCGGCGACACGATGCCGCAGAAGAGCACGTACTTCTTCCCCAAGCTCACCTCGGGCCTGCTGTTCCATCCGCTTGACTGACTGGCTCGCGCTCTGCCGCGAGGCGGTCGACGACGTGCGCCATGTGCTGGCGGAGCTGCCGACGCGCGCCGACCGCGAGCCGGTCGTCGGCGCCGGCGAGGGCGGCGACGAGACGACCGCCATCGACCAGGCGGCGGAGCGTGCCGTGCTCGCGCGGTTCGGCGTCGTGGACGACGTCACGTTCGTGTCGGAGGAGGTGGGCACGCTCGGCGACGGGCGCGTGCACGTCGTGATCGACCCGATCGACGGCTCGCTGAACGCGAAGCGCGGCATCGGCTTCTTCGCGCTCTCGGTCGCGGTCGCGTCCGGGCCCACGATGGGCGACGTCGACTTCGGCTTCGTCCACGATTTCGGCAGCGAGGAGGAGTGGTCCGCCCGTCGCGGCGAGGGCGCGTTCCTCAACGGCCACCTGCTCGACGGCGACCGGCCGAAGGACCGGATCGAGATCCTCTCGTTCGAGGCGACGCGCACCGCCTTCGTCGCGGAGAAGGCGGCCGCCGTCGTCGACCTCGCCTACCGCTTGCGCATCATGGGGTCGCTCGCGCTGTCGCTGTGCCATCTTGCCGCCGGCCGTGTCGACGCTGTCTGCTCGCTCAAGCCGGCGCGCTCCGTGGACATCGCCGCCGCGCAGCTGCTCGTGCGCGAGCGCGGGCTCGTGATCGACCTGTTCGAGGATCCCCCCTTCGCCGCGGCGCCTCTCGACGTCGAGGGGCGTTCACGGGTCGTCGCAGCGGGAACGCCCGACTTGTGTCAGCAACTCGCCGCCGCTCTGTCCGCATAGGCTGCTCCGGCTGGAACTACGAGTCCTGGAAGGACGAGTTCTACGGAGGGAAGCCCGCACGCCTCTGGCTCCAGCACTACGCGTGCCACTTCGACACGGTCGAGGTGAACAACACCTTCTACCGGCTGCCGCTGAAGTCGTCGGTCGCGCGCTGGGTGGCGGAGTCGCCGCCCGGCTTCCTGTTCGCGATCAAGGCGAGCCGCTACCTGACGCATATCAAGCGGCTGACGGACCTCGAGTCGGGCGTGGCGCGGTACTACGAGCGAGTCGAGCCGCTCGTGCGCTCCCCGAAGCTCGGGCCGGTGCTCTGGCAGCTGCCGCCGACGTTCAGGCGCGACGATCACCGGCTCGCCGCGGCGCTCGCGAAGCTTCCGCCGGGGCGGCATGCGTTCGAGTTCCGCCACGCGAGCTGGTTCGCGGAACCGGTGTACGAGCTGCTGCGCGCGCACGGCACGGCGCTCGTGATCGGCGACCGGCCCGAGGTGAAGTCGTTTCAGGCGCACGTCTTCACCGCCGACTGGACATTCGTCCGCTTCCACTACGGGTCGCGCGGCCGCCGCGGCAACTACAGCGAGGCGGAGCTGGAAGAGTGGGCGCGGCGCTTCGAGGAATGGAACAGTGACGTCGAGATCCTCGCGTACTTCAACAACGACTGGGAAGTGTTTGCCGTCAGGAATGCGTTGTGGCTGAAACGAAGACTGTCAAGCTGAGCTCGGCCGACCGCGTCCTCTATCGGGACGACGGGATCACGAAGGGGGACCTGTTCGCGTACTACGAGAAGGTCGGGCCGACGTTGGTCCCGCACCTGCGCGACCGTCCGTTCACGATGAAGCGCTATCCCCACGGCATCGACGGCGAGGTCTTCTTCCAGAAGCAGGCGCCGAAGCATCTGCCCGGCTGGATCGCGACCCGCCGGTACACGACGCATCCGCGTGACGGCGGCTCCAGGCTCGTGGACTTCGCGCTCGTGAACTCGCCCGAGGCGGTGCTCTTCATGGTGCAGAACAACTGCATCGACATGAACGCCTGGTACTCGCGGGTCGACAAGCCGCACCGGCCCGACTTCGTCCTCTTCGACCTCGACCCGCCCGACGACGGCTTCGAGCTGGCGATCGAGGTGGCACATCTCATTCGCGAATTGCTCGACGAGGTCGGGCTGCCGGGCTATGTCAAGACGAGCGGCGCCGACGGCATTCACGTCGTCGCGCCGATCTCACGCCGCGCCTCGTTCGAGCAGACGTACGCATTCGCCGAGCAGGCGTCGCGCCTGCTCGAGCAGCGCCACCCGGGAAAGATCACCACCGAGTGGCTGAAGAAGAAGCGAGAGGGCGTCCTCGTCGACCACCGTCAGAACGGCTGGGGGAAGACGATCGCGTCGGTGTACAGCGTCCGGCCGAAGCCCGGCGCGCCGGTGTCGACGCCACTGCACTGGGACGAGCTGACGCCGGACGTCCGGCCGCGCGATTTCGGGATGGACGTGGCGCTCGACCGCATCGCGCGGCTCGGCGACCTGTTCGAACCCGTGCTGGAGGCGCCGCGTCCGTTGGGTGCGGCTGCGGCCAAGTTGGAGCGGCTAGTCTCAAAGGCGTGAGCGAACCGAATCGCGACGAGATCCTCCGCGCGCTTGAGCGCGTGATCGACCCGGAGCTGAAGCGCCCGGTCACCGAGCTCGACATGGTGCGCGGCGTCGAGATCCAGGGCGGCGACGTCCGCGTCACGATCGCGTTGACCGTCGCCGGCTGCCCCCTCCGCGACTCGTTCCAGCAGCAGGTGGCCGAGGCGCTGCGTGACGTCTCGGGCGTGGAGCGCGTCGCGCTCGATTTCGACGTGATGACGCCGGAGGAACGGCAGGCGCTGACGACGAAGCTCCGCGCCGGCTTCGAGGGGCGCGGCAAGGGGCTGTCGCTCGAGGCGTCCACGCGCGTCGTCGCCGTGTGCAGCGGCAAGGGTGGCGTTGGCAAGTCGACGCTGACTGCCAACCTCGCCGTCGCGCTCGCGCAGGCGGGAAAGCAGGTCGGCATCCTCGACGCCGATGTCTACGGGCACTCGATCCCGCACGTCCTCGGTATCCGTCAGAAGCCAGTCCTCGTCGACAAGATGATCGTGCCTCCGGTTGCGCATGACCTGAAGCTGATGTCGATCGGGTTCTTCCTCGACGACAACCAGCCGGTGATGTGGCGCGGCCCGATGCTTCACCGTGCGCTCGAGCAGTTCCTGTCCGACGTGCATTGGGGACACGTCGACGTGCTCGTCGTGGACATGCCGCCCGGGACCGGCGACGTCGCGATCTCGCTCGGCCAGCTGTTGCCGCGCGCGGAGACGCTCGTCGTCACGACGCCGCAGCCTGCGGCGCAGGAGGTCGCCTCGCGCGCCGGTGCGATGGCGCAGAAGACGGGGATGCGCCTGATCGGCGTCGTCGAGAACATGACCGGCGAGGTCTTCGGCTCCGGCGGCGGCGACAAGCTCGCGGAGGAGCTCGGCGTGCCGCTGCTCGGCCGCGTGCCGCTCGATCCGCTGCTGCGCGAATGCGGCGATGCCGGCGAGCCGCTGCTGGTCGCCGCGCCCGAGTCGTCCAGCGCGCAGGCGCTGCGCGCGATCGCAAACGAGGTCGTGTCGCTCGAGCGCGGCTCGTTCGTCAAGTCGCTGCCCGTCCTGTCCTGACGGACGAGCCGCTCGACCGGCTGCGTGCGCTCGGCTTCGGCGAGCACGACGCGCGAACGCTCACCGACCACTTTCTCGACGCCGAGGGCCGCGGCAAGAAAGGCCACGGCCTCACGCGCATCGCCTGGCTCGAGACGCTCGACCGGATCGATCCCGATGCCCGGCCCGAGCGTGTGGTCGACGAGCCGGGCTTCCAGCGCTGGGACGGCCGTGGCGCGCTCGGGTACCTGACGCTCGCGGCCATCTGCGACGCGCAGCTCGAGGAACCGCCGCCGCACGCACGTGTCGTGGTGGCCCACGACTGCTTCCCCACGGGAATGCTCGGTCACTACGTCCGCCGTCTGGCCGTCGGCGGCCTGCTGGCGGTGCTGACGTCGACGTCGCCGCCGCGGCTCGGACATCCGGACGGCGGTCCGAAGCTGGCCAGCACGAGCCCGCTCGCGTTTGGCATCCCCAGCTCGGACGGGCGGCCGATCGTCAGCGACGTGTCGATGGGCCGCGTCACCTACGGCGATGTCCTCGCGGGGAAGGCGACCGACGACGACCTCGTGCCGTTCGGCGGCGAGCATGCGCACAAGGCGTTCGCGCTTGCGATCGCCCTGCAGCTGCTCGTCGACTCGCTCGTCGTCGACGGCTACGGCGCCGTCCTGGTCGTCGCCAGGCCGGAAGGGGATCCGGTGCCGGCGCTCCGAGCGCGTGTGCCCGGGATGCGCCTGCCGGGGGACGCATGATGCTCTCGCTTCCACCGCCGGTCGTCGCGGGGGAGATCGTGCGGCTCCAGACGCGTCAGCATGTCGTCGCGCTGACCTTCGACGGCGGCGGGAACGCCGACGGCGCGAAGGGCGTGCTCACCGTCCTCCGCCGCGACAACGTCCCCGCGACGTTCTTCCTCACCGGCCACTTCGTGCAGAGCTATCCGCGGCTGGCGCGCACGATCGGGCGCCGCTACCCCGTCGGCAACCACACGGTGAACCACTTCGACTTGCTGCGGCTCTCTCCGAGCGCCGCGCGTCGCGAGGTCACGCGTGCAGCGGTGCTGATCCGGCGCGCGACGGGACGCGACACGCATCCGTACTTCCGGTTCCCCTACGGCTCGCGCAACTCCGCGACGCTGCGGCTCGTGCACAGCCTCGGCTATGCGTCGGTGCGCTGGACGGTCGACACGTGGGGCTGGATGGGCTTCTCGCAGCAGAGTGTCGCCGGCGCCGTGCGCCGCGTCATGCAGAACCTCGTGCCGGGCGAGATCGTCCTCATGCACCTCGGTTCCGCGCGCGACCACAGCACGATCGACTCACACGCTCTGCCGGCCGTCATCCGGCTCGTGCGCGCGCGCGGCTACAGGTTCGTCACGCTCGCGGGGATCCAGCCGCCGCACTGACCTGCCGATGAGGAGCACATGGCGCGCCGATCGTTGCTCTCCGCCGTCATGCTCTGGACGACGGTCGGGATCCTCGCTCTCTGGCTCCTTTGGGCCGCCCTCGACCCGCTCATCGCCGGCCGCATCTTCTACACGTTCCGTGCGTTCGGGCTCGTCTCTCCGCTCGTGGGCCTTGTCTGTCTCGCGCTCAGCGTCTTCGCGTTCGCCGATGCGCGCGCCCGCCGCGCCGCGACCTGGCAGGCACTTGCGGCGATCCTGCTCAGCGTCGTGATCGGCGCCGTGCCGTTCTTCGCGCTGCCGTTCGACCCGTCCTAGCCGGAGCCGACGGCCGCCTCGAAACGCGGGTCGTCGCGCAGCGACTCGAAGTCCGAGTCCGTCTTCGCGAACTTCCGGAAGCGCGGGTTCTGCACGGCCGCTGCAAGGTGCTCGAGCGCCGCGTCCCGCTCACCGAGCATTGCCTCGGCACATGCCAGGTTGTAGAGCAGGCTCGCATTGCCCGGGTGCAGCTCGAGCCCTTCGAGCAGGAGCTCCTTCGACTCGTCGTAGCGCTTCGCGTCCCAGGCCGGCACGCCGGCGAACGCGAACTCCCACGGCGACACCTTGAACGCCGCGCCGCGCTCGCCGCCGATCGCGAGCACGGTCGTGCCGTCCGCGACCGCGCGTGCGCCCCGGCGCTCGTTCGGGTCGTCGAGGAAGACGCACGTGCCCACCGGCGCCTCGATCTCTTCGCCGTCGACCGTGAACGTCGCGCGGCCGGCGACGACGACGTAGAGCTCCTCGTGGTGTCCGGCGCCGGCGCCGGTCTCGTCGTGCTCCTCGACGACGAGCTCGCCGGCGTTCGCGGTGTACGCGTTGATGCCGAACGCCTGGATTCCGAGCGCCCGTCGCAGCGGGCGCCACTTCAGCTCGCCGTCGACGACCGCGATCGGCTCGATCTCGTCGATACGGATGGTCTTCACGCGCTCGCCTGCCGCAGCGCCTCGAGCACGATCGGGTCGATGCGCTCGACCCCGTCGACGCGTTCTTCGAGGTTCGCCGTGCCGGCCCAGTCGTCGAACGCCTGCGCCAGGTCGCCGTCGTAGCCGAGCGTCGCGAGTCGGTCGCGCAGCTCGCGCTGCAGCGACTCGTCGACGTCGACCCAGTCCTCCGGCGGCGTCGCGCCGAAAAGCTGCTCGTGGAGCGAGAAGAGCCGACGGAGCTCGACGATCGGCCGCTCGTGGTCGTCGACGCGCAGGTCGACGATGGTGTCGGAGAGCTTCGCGTAGCCGGCGTCCTTCTCCACGACCAGCAGCGACGCGGATTCCTGGCCGCGGCGGTCGCCTCCGGCCGCCTGTGCGGCTGCGAGGCACTCGATCAGGCGCTCCGCGAGCGAGAGGTGGGAGTTCGACTCGAAGGTCGCGGCGAGCGCGTCGACCGTCGCTGCGGACACCAGGATGTTTCCCTGGGCCGCGTAGCCGTCGCCCGTCCGCCCACCCGCCCATTCGTGGCACGCGATGCCGGTGTAGGTGGCCGCCCGGCCGGCCCCGTCGACGACGCCGAGCTGCCGCTCGTCGCGGCCCTCGTCGGCGGCGGTGAGCGCCTCGACGACTTCCTCCGCGGTGCGACCTCCGCGCAGGAGCGCGAGCCCGTCCGGCCCGTAGCGCGGATTGGCATACGACTGCGTCGCGATCGCGCCGACGTGCGGCTCGGCCCAGGGGACGACGGAGCCGACGGCGAGGAACTTCGATTGCACGGCGACGCCCCACTGAGCTGCCGCGAGCTCGCACGCGACGATCGAGTACGTCGCGACGACGGGCTCAGGGCCCATAGGTGAGCTCGCGCAGGTCGACGTCGAGCAGCTCGCGGCGGTCCGGCGGGACGAGCGCAGCGGCGACTTCGGGATGGGAGAGGGCCGCCTTGATCTCGTTCGCGCTGCGCGCGCGCACGACGATCGGCCGGCCTGCCTCGTGCGCCTTGTGCAACGTGTCTGCATCGCGTACGTCATCGAGGACGAGCGCGTCGTCGACGTCGAGCTCGCCTTCGACCGCGATCTCCGGCACCCGCCTGCCGGTCGCCCCGAACCAGCGTTCTCTCACAGGGTGACCGACCCCCCGGGCTCGACCGCGTCGACCTGGACGCCGGGCGCGTGCTGCTTCAGCTCGTCGGGAGTGCCGGCGAGAAGCGGGAACGTCCCCCAGTGACACGGCACCACCCGCTTGGCGCCGAGCAGCTCGCAGGCGACGCCGGCCTCGCGCGGATCCATCGTGAAGTGGCCGCCGATCGGCAGCACCGAGACGTCCGGCGAATAGATGCGGCCGATCAGCTGCATGTCGCCGAAGACGCAGGTGTCGCCTGCGAAGTAGATCTTCTTCCCGTCCTCGAGCCCGACCACGATGCCGGCCGCTTCGCCGAGGTAATCGCCGTTGCCGGAGGCGCTCGAATGGAAGGCGTTCACGAGCGTGAACTTGATCCCCTCGGCCTCGACCGTCCCACCCTTGTTCGGGCCGGGCATGTCGTCGGTCCGGGCCCCCTGACCCTTGAGCCATCCCTTCAGCTCGACCATCGCCACGATCGGCAGCGGGCCGAACTTCTTGCTCAGGTCGACGGTCGCGCCGACGTGGTCGCTGTGGCCATGCGTGAGCGCGATCACGTCGCAGCGTTCCGGGTCTTTCTCCGAGTCCGGGCACTTCGGGTTCTCGAGCCATGGGTCGACGTAGACCCGCTTGCCGCCCGGCGTGTCGAGGCGGAATGAGGCATGTCCGAGCCAGGTCAGGGTTGCTTCGGCCATCGAGCTCCTTTCGGGGTCTGGCCCCGCAGGGGTCTGACCCCAGCCTTTCGGTTGACTGGGCTCCAGAAACGAGGGCATTGCTCGCAATGCCCGTTTTGGAGGGCGTGCGGGCTTTGCCCGTGCGCCCGATTTAACTAACAGCTTTGGGTCGCTGCGGTCCGAAGCCACACGGCGCGGTTGGTAAGAGGAACGTCCGAGGGCAACGCGAACCTTGTCCGGGATGGCCCGCCGAGCGCTCCCGGCCCTGCTCGCGCTGATCGCCTTCCTTGCCGACCTCTCGGGCGCGCATGGCGTGGCGCTCGGCTTCGTCCTCGCGGCGATCCCCGCCGCGTTCGCGCTCGCGCTGGAGTGCTACGGCGATGCGCTGGAGGCTCGCTGCGGCGGCCTGCGCCCGCTCCTCACCGGCGGCGGCCTCGTCCTGCTCGTCCTCAGCGCAGCCCTTCGGAGCCCGGCCGTCGTGGGCGGCGTGCCACGTCTCGCCGTCTCGGCCGTCGTCCTCTGTTTGCTCCTGTATGCAGCGGCTTTGCTCGGTAGCGTCCTGCCCGCGCGCGCGGTGGTGCGGATAACCGCACCAGAGGACGCCGGGGAACCGGTCACGTAGCTCGCGCCGCTCCCGGCAAACTCTGACGCAGTGCTTGAACGTCTCGCGCACGCCGTCCACCGCAGGCGCGGCCGCGTCGTCGCGTTGTGGGTCGTGCTGACGATCTTCGGAGCGTTCTCCGCCGCCAAGGTCTCGAACCGGTGGTTCGAGTCCTTCTCGATCCCGGGGTACTCCGCGTACGAGACGAACCAGAAGGTGCTCGAGACCTTCGGCACGGGCGAGCGGCCGCCGTTCGTCGCCGTCTTCCAGTCGAACGGTGACATCACGAAGGAGAACCTCCAGCCGGCCATCGATCGGGCCGCCGCCGTGAACGCGGGCTCGCGCGCCGCGTCCTACTGGAACACGCACAACACGATGTACCTGTCGAAGGACCGGCACACCGCGTTCGCCAACATCTACCCGCCCGGCCAGAACAACTTCACCGAGGACGTCCACGTCGACGAGGTTCGCAGCGCACTCGCGGCGAACGCTCCGCCGGGCGTGACGACGCACCTGACGGGGCTGTTCCCGCTGCAGGACGCCTCGAGCGGCGGTGGCAGCGGCCCGAGTGTGCTGACCGAGGCGCTGATCGGCGGCGCCGGCGCGCTCGTGATCCTCCTGTTCGTCTTCGGCACGGCGCCTGCGGTGGCGATGCCGCTGGCGGTCGCGCTGGCGGCGATCCTCAACACGTTCACGCTCGTCTGGGGCCTCACGTACATCACGGACGTGTCGGTCGTCGTGCAATTCCTGATCGCGCTCGTCGGGCTCGGCGTCGCGATCGACTACGCGCTGCTGATGATCTTCCGGTTCCGCGAGGAGCTCGCGGCGGGCGAGGACACCGAGACTGCGCTCGTCGAGACGATGACGCACGCCGGCCGCTCGGTGATCGTCTCCGGCTCGACGGTTGCGGTCGGGCTGCTCAGCATGGTCATCCTGCCGCTGCCGTTCATCCGCTCGATCGGCATCGGCGGCATGCTCATTCCGGCCGTCTCGGTGATCGTGTCGATCACCCTCCTGCCGGCGCTGCTGTCGCTCCTCGGACCGCGGATCAACAAGCTGCGCGTGATGCCGAAGCGCATGGTCGCCGTCAGCGATCCCGAGACGAGCTGGTGGGGCCGCTGGGGGAATTTCGTCGTGCGGCGGCCGTGGCCGGTCGCCCTCGTGGGCATGGCGATCGTCGGCGTGCTCCTGTTCTACGGCATCCAGATGAACCCGAGCGAGGCGCAGGCGAAGGACTTCCCGGGCAAGGGCGACGCGATCGCCGGCCGACAGGTGCTGGCCGACGCCGGCATCTCGCCGGGCGCGCACAAGCCCTTCGTGATCCTGACGCCGACAGATCAGGTCGAGCAGGTCGTGTCGAGCGTCCAGAACGTTCCCGGCATCGTCGGAGCGGCCGCGCCGACCGGCAGCGGCTGGACCCAGGACGGCCGCTCGCTCGTGGAGGCGATCCCGAGCGACGACGGCTCGAGCAAGGCGGTCCGCGGCACGATCACCCGGGTGAAGGACGCGCTGCCCGCAGGAGCGAGCCTGGGCGGCGTAGCGCCGGAGGACCGCGACTTCGTGCACGCCGTTTACGGGAACTTCCCGTACGTGCTGCTGTTCGTCGTGCTGCTGACCTACGTGCTGCTCGCGCGCGCGTTCCGTTCGCTGCTGCTGCCCCTGAAGGCGGTGATCCTCAACCTGGTGTCGCTCGGTGCGGCCTACGGGATCATCGTGTTCATCTTCCAGCAGGGCCACGGCTCGCAGGCGATCTGGGGCGTGCCGGCGACGCAGTCGATCATCCCGTGGATCCCGCTGATGATCTTCGCGTTCCTGTACGGCCTCTCGATGGACTACGAGGTCTTCATGCTCACCCGCATGCGGGAGGCGTACGACGAGACGGGTGAGACGAAGGTCGCGATCCAGCTCGGCCTCGCGCGGACCGGGAAGCTCGTCACCAGCGCGGCGCTCGTGCTCATGTTCGCCTTCCTCGTGCTCTCGTCGAGCCCGGGCACGGACATCAAGCAGTTCGGCATCGGCCTGGCGGCGGGGATCATCTTCGACGCGACCGTGATCCGCGCACTCCTCGTCCCGGCGCTCGTCACCCTGATGGGCCGCTGGAACTGGTGGCTGCCGGCGTGGGCTGCACGGCCGCTGCGTACGCGGGCGAGCGCGCCGGCTCCCGAAACGGCGCCGATTCCCGAATCTGCCTAGAAGGGCAGGGAGCTCACCGCGTGCCGGCAGAGGTCGATCAGCGGCTGCACGGCGAAGAACGAGCCGACCGTCACGACGAGGCAGGTCACAGTCACGGTCTGCAGCAGCGCCTCGCGCGGCGGTGACCCACCAATCGGCGCGAGCTGCAAGTCCTCGGTCCGGCGCATGAACATCGCGCGCACGAGCCCGAGGTAGTAGTAGAGGCTGACGAGCGTCGCGAGGACGCCGACGATCACGAGCCACGTCCAGCCGTGCCGGTACGCGGCGGAGAAGACGTAGAACTTCCCGATGAAGCCGCCGGTCAGCGGGAAGCCGGCGAAGCCGAGCAGGAACGCCCACATCGAGACGCCGAACAGCGGCCGCTCCCAGCCGAAGCCGGCCATGTTCTCGAACGTCACGGGCACGCCGAGCTCGCGCTCGCGCGCGGCGACGACGGCGAACGCGCCGATCGACATGGCCGCGTACGGGATCAGGTAGTAGAGCAGCGCGCGTCCGCCCAGCTCGGAGTCCGCGGCGATGCCGATCAGCATGAAGCCCGCCTGCGAGATCGACGAGTAGGCGAGCATCCGCTTCACCCCGCGCTGCACGAGCGCAGCGAGGTTCCCGATCACGAGCGAGCACACGGAGATGACGGCGACGGCGACCGTCCAGAGGTGCGCGTTCGCCGGGAACGCCGTGACGAGCACGCGCAGCATCACGACGAGGGCGGCCGTCTTCGTCGCTGCCGCCATGAAGCCGGTCACGGGCGTCGGCGCGCCTTCGTAGACGTCCGGTGTCCACATGTGAAACGGCGCCGCCGACGCCTTGAAGCTCAGCCCGGCGATCAGCATCGCGAGCCCGAAGAGGAGCAGCGTGTCGTGCTGTGCGCCTGCGGCGGCGATACCGGGGAAGTCGAGCTTGCCAGTCGCTCCGTACACGAGCGCGGAGCCGAACAGCAGCACCGCCGACCCGAAGCTGCCGATGACGAGGTACTTCAGCGCCGCTTCGAGACCGCCGAGCCGGTCGCGGTCGATCGCGCAGAGGATGTACAGCGAGATCGAGAACCATTCGAGCGCGAGGAACAGCGTCATCAGGTTGTTCGCGCCGACGAAGAACGCCATCCCGGATCCGGACGCCGCCAGCAGCGCGTAGTACTCGGCCGTGTGATCTTCGTGCGCCCGCTCGCGATACGCGACGGCCGCGGTGAGCAGGCCCGTGCCGGCGACGATCATCGTTGCCAGGGCTGTGAGGCGGTCGCGGCTGAAGGCGTCGGCGACGACGCCGGTCGGGTGCGCGGAGCGGACGTAGAGCGCGACCGCGAACCCGAACGCTGCGGCATAGCCGAGCGCGCAGACAACGCCGGCGGTTCCCTTTCGCCAAGGCCGCGGGACGAGCACCGCGCAGAGCAGCGCCACCCCTGTCGCCACCAGCAGCGAGTTGACCGGGGCGAGCGCGAACCAGTCGACGTGCGGCTTCGCGATCACTTGAACTGGGTCAACACGTCGTCGGCTGCGTGATCGTCGTGGAACGAGTGCTGCGTGATCGCCGCCGGCCAGACCGAGAGAGCGAGCAGGCACGCGAGCAGCGGCACGGTCACCCCGAGCTCGGCCGGGCGGAGATCGAGCGCGGAGTCCGACACCGCGGGCCCGACGTCGCGATGCAGCACGGCCGAAACGAGCCGGAGGACGTACATCGCGGCGAGGACGATCGCGACTGCTCCCGCGACCGCCCAGCCCCAGCCGCGCTGGAAGATGCCGGCGAGGATCAGGAACTCCCCGGCGAACGCCGACGACAGCGGCACGGCGAGCGCGATCACGCCGGCCGTCAGCAGCACGGTTGCGAGTGCCGGCCGGCCGCGTGCCATGCCGCCGAGCCGCCCGAGCTCCCCGGTGAGCGTCCGCCGCTCGACCATCCCCGCCAGCAGGAACAGCGTCGCGGAGACGAGGCCGTGGTTCACCATCTGCAGCACGGACCCGTCGAGGCCGAGGTCGTTGACCGCGAACACACCCATCGTGATCAGCCCCATCTGCGCGAGCGACGAGTAGGCCACGACGCCGCGCAGGTCCGGTGCGCGGAAGGCGAGCAGCGATCCGTAGATCAGCCCGGTGGCCGCGAGCGCGAGGATCGGCGCGCGGAAGTCGTGCGTCGGCTGGGGGAACTTCGTCACGGCGATGCGGAGAAAGCCGTACGCGGCCGCCTTGGAGACGACGCCGGAGAGCACCGCGGCTACTTCTGGCGACGACTCGCGGTACGCGTCGGGCAGCCACCCGTGCAGCGGGAAGAGCGGCGCCTTGATTGCGAAGGCAGCGACGAAGCCGAGGAAGATCCACTGGCTCGAGCTCGGGCCGATCGCGACGAGGTCGAACGTCCCCTCCGAGAGGCCGTAGACGATGATCGCCGCGAGCATCAGCAGTGAGCCGGCCATCGTGTACAGCACGAACTTCAGCGTGGCGCCCAACCGTCCGGGGCCGCCCCACACGCCGACGAGGATGTACAGCGGGATCAGCATCGCCTCGAAGAACGCGTAGAAGAGGAGCAGGTCCTGCGCGACGAACACGCCGACGATCGCGCCCGTCAGGAACAGCATCAGCCCCATGTAGGCGCGCGCCCGCTCGCGCCCGGCCCAGAACGCGTACGCGATCGCGGCCGCCATGACGATCACCGTCAGGCCGATCAGCCAGACGGAGAAGCCGTACACGCCGACGTGGTACGAGACCCCGAGGTCGTTGATCCACGTGTGCTGCTCCGAGAACTGCAGCCCGCCCTGCGCGAAGTCGTACCGGACGAGCAGCTGGATCCAGACGCCGACCTCGGCCAGCGCGGCCAGCAGCGACAGCGACCCGGCCGAGACCGGGTTGAGCGGCAGCACCCAGACGATCAGCGCGGCCGCGAGCGGAAGGCAGATCAGCAGGGTGGTCATTTCACGATCACGAAGACGATGGCGAGGACGGCGACGCTGGACGCAATCGCGAGCGCGTACGTGCGTACGAGGCCGGTCTGCGCACGCGCGACGAGGCCGCCGAGGTCGCGCGTGTCGTCGCCGAGGTCGCGGCCGCTGTCGGCGATCAGCGGCTGCTCGACGCCGCGGCGCAGGAATTTCGCGAGAGCGACGGACGGCGCGTAGAAGAGCGCGTCGTACGCCTCGTCGAAATAGAACTTGTGCTCGAGCGTGCGCTGTGCCCACACGACGCGCGGGACGGCAACGCGGTGTGCGCCGTAGACGGCCCACGCGACGCCGATGCCGGTCAGCCCGAGCAGCAGCGACAGCGCGATCGAGGTCCATTCCTGCGACGACGAAGGCGAGACGATCGGCTCGGCGACCGTGCGCAGCCACGTCTCGACCGGGTGCCACCACGGCGAGAACTGGATCCAACCGCCGATGACGGAGAGCACACCGAGCACTCCGACCGGGATCGCGAGCGAGAACGCGACGACGTCGCGGCCGAGCGGATGGAAGTGCTCGCGCACGAACGCGCTCGGCTCGCCCCAGAAGACGATGAAGAGGAGCCGGAAGGTGTAGAGGCCCGTCAGGAACGTCCCGGCGAGGCCGATGCCCCAGAGGACGTAGCCGTAGACTCCTCCCTTCGCCATCGCGGCCGCGAGGATCGAGTCCTTCGAGAAGAAGCCGGCGAACGGGAAGATGCCGACGAGTGCGAGCGAGCCGACCAGGAACGCCCAGTACGTTTTCGGCGCCAACTGCCGCAAGCCGCCCATCTTGCGGATGTCCTGCTCGTCGACCAACGCGTGGATGACGATGCCGGCCGTCATGAACAGCAGCGCCTTGAAGAAGGCGTGCGTCATCAGGTGGAACATCGCGTTCGGGTATGAGCCGACGCCCGCGCCCAGGAACATGTAGCCGATCTGCGACATCGTCGAGTACGCGATCACGCGCTTGATGTCGACCTGCACCAGCGCGATCAGGCCTGCCACGAGCAGCGTCGCGGCGCCGAGGCCTGCGGCCAGGTCGGCGACCTTCGGCGCCTGCTCGAAGATCGCGTGCGTGCGGACGATCAGGTAGACGCCGGCCGTGACCATCGTCGCGGCGTGGATGAGCGCGCTGACCGGCGTCGGGCCCTCCATCGCATCCGGGAGCCACGTGTGGAGCGGGATCTGCGCCGACTTCGCGACGGCGCCGCCCAGCAGGCCGAGGGCGACCAGGTTCGCGACGGTCGAGCTGAACTCGCCGCCGAGGACGCCGAACTCGAGCGAGTTCCCCTGCTGGATCAGCAGGAAGAACGCCAGCGCCATCGTCGCGTCCCCGATCGCGTTCATGACGAACGCCTTCTTCGCGGCCGCGATCGCGCTCGGCCGCTGGTGCCAGAACCCGATCAGCAGGTAGGACGACAGACCGACCATGCCCCAGCCCGCGAGCAGGAGGATCAGGTTGCCGGCCTGGACGAGCAGCAGCATCGAGAAGACGAACAGCGCCATGTACGCGAAGTAGCGGCGCTCCTCGTCGTCGCCGTCCATGTACCCGATCGAGTACCAGACGATCAGCGCGCCGACGCCGGCGACGACCAGCATCATGAAGGTGGAGAGCGGGTCGATGAGCACGCTCAGGCCCGACTGGTACGAGCCGCCGCTGATCCACGTCCACGCCGTCGAGATGAACTGCCGGTCGGAGGCGCTGTGCGTCAGCAGGCCGACGAACGACGCGACGGCGCCGGCGAACGCGACGAAGCACGCCGACGTGGCGAGCCAGCCCGCGGTACGCCGCGAGACGCGAGTTCCGCCGAGGGTGATCAGGCACGAGGCCGCGAGCGGCGAGAGCAGGCAGATCCAGGCGCCCCAGACCATCAGCCGCGCAACGTGTTGAGGCGGTCGACGTCCAGTGTGATGCGCTTGCGGTTCAGCGCGACCACGAGCCCGAGGCCGACGACGACCTCTGAGGCTGCAACCGCCATCACTGCCAGCGCGAAGATCTGGCCGCCGCCGTCACCGAGGTTGCGGGAGAAGCCGATCAGCGCGAGGTTCGCGCCGTTCAGCATGATCTCGAGCGAGAGCAGCACGATCAGCGGGTTCCGCCGCACGAGGACGCCGAATGCGCCGGTGGCGAAGAGGAACGCTGCGACGGACAGGTACCAGGCGATCTCGGGCCCGAGCAGCGCGATCACAGCGACGGCACCTCGTCTGCACTGCGGCGTGAGTGCGCGCCGAGTATGACGCCGCCGATCGCTGCGACGAGCAGGACGATCGACGTGATCTCGAACGCGAGCAGGTGGTCGGTCAGGAACAGGCGGCCGATGTACGCCGGCGTCCCGAACGTCCCGTCGACGTGCTCGGAGTGCGACAGCTGCCCGCCGGCCTTCAGCCCGATCGCGATCACGACCTCGATGAACACTGCGCCGGAAGCCAGCACTGCGCCGACGGCCTGCCAGCTCGGCCCGCCCATCCAGGGTGACTCGATGCGTGGGCCGATGTAGGCGATGACGAAGAGGAACATCACCATCACGGCGCCGGCGTAGACGAGCACCTGCGCGGCCGCCACGAACTCCGCGCTGAGCAGCAGGTAGAGCACCGCGAGCGATCCGAGGTTGCCGATCAGCGCGAGCGCCGAGTAGAACGGGCTCGAAAACGACACGACCGCGACGCCGGAGCCGAGGCACGCGAACGCGGCGACGAGCCAAACCATCCAGACGAGGACGTTGCCTGCCGACGCGAGGAGCACTAGCTGTGTTCCTTGTAGTACGGGATCGGTGTGTCGTACAGGCTGGGATCCTGGATCGGCACGCGCTTGATCGGCTCGGCCAGCAGCATGTCCTTCGTGTAGATGAGGTCGTCGCGCGAGTACTCCGACAGCTCGAACTCGTTGCCCAGCGTGATCGCGTCGAAGGGGCACGCGAGCTCGCAGTAGCCGCAGAAGATGCAGCGGCTCATGTTGATCTCGTAGATACGCGCGTAGCGCTCCCCGGCCGACACGCGGTCGTCGGGAGTGTTCTCGGCGGCGACGACGCGGATGCAGTCCGCGGGACAGGCGGCGGCGCAGAGCGAGCAGCCGACGCACTTCTCCAGGCCGTTCTCGTGGCGGTGCAGCCGGTGGCGGCCACGGAAGCGCGGATAGAGCGGGCGCTTGTACTCGGGGTACTGCTGCGTGATCGGCTTCTTGAAGAGCTGCCGGAAGGTGACGGCGAAGCCTTTGACGGTGTCGACCGGCTGCGGGCTCATGAGACCCAGACCACCAGCAGGGCCGTGATCACCGCATTGACGGTCGCGACCGGGAGCAGCACCTTCCAGCCGAAGCGCATCAGCTGGTCGTAGCGCAGGCGCGGAACGGATGCGCGGATCCAGATGAAGAACGACACGAGCAGGAAGACCTTCAGGAGGAACCAGAGCGGGCCGAGCGGTGCGTACGGCCCGTGCCAGCCGGCGAAGAACAGCGTCACGGCGAGCGCGGAGAGCGTGATCATGTTGATGTACTCCGCCGTCTGGAAGAGGCCCCAGCGCATGCCGCCGTACTCGGTGTGATAGCCGGCGACGAGCTCGGTGTCGGCCTCGGGCAGGTCGAACGGCGGGCGTGCCGTCTCCGCGATCACTGCGAAGAAGAAGACGAGCATCCCCGCGAGCTGAGGGATGAAGAACCAGATCGTGGCGCCCTGCTTGTCCACGATCGCCGGGAGGTTGAGCGACTGGCCCATCAGGACGACGCCGAGCACGGAGAGCGCGAGCGACACCTCGTACGAGACCAGCTGCGCGCAGGTACGCATCGACCCGAGCAGCGAGTACTTCGACTCGGACGCCCAGCCGCCGACGATCGCGCCGTACACGCCGATCGAGCCGAGCGCGAAGATCAGGATCAGCCCGATCGACACGTTCGCCATCTCACCGTTCACGTGGTAGTGCGAGATCTGCCAGCCGGCGCCGAAGGGGATGACGGCGAACGCCGCCAGCGCCGTGAACAGCGAGACGACCGGCGCGAGGATGTAGATCCCGTCGCGCGCGGCCACCGGGAAGAAGCTCTCTTTGCGGATCAGCTTGATCAGGTCGGCGATCGGCTGCAGCAGCCCGAACGGCCCGGCGCGGTTCGGCCCGTAGCGGTTCTGCATGCGGCCGAGCAGCTTGCGCTCGAGCCACGTCGTGTACGCGAAGGCGAGCATCACGAGGTTGACGAGGATCGCCGCTTTGATCAGCGAGATCCACCACGGCTCGCCGTTGTTCACGTGCTCAGCTCCACCTTCGGCTGCAGGTCGCCGGCGTGCTCGTCGGCGATGCGGACGACGCCGGCGCGGAGATCGCGGTTGAGCCGCGCGCGCAGCGTCACCGACGTGCCGTTGGAGCGGACCGTGACCTCGTCGCCGGGTCGGATGTCGCGTGCGCGGGCATCTTCTGTGGACAGCTCGACCTCCGCGAGTGGTCGCTGGAACTGCAGCTCCGGCGTTCGCTCCACGGCAGGGCCTGAGAAGAGGGCGCGATAACGGATCAGGCGCAAGCCTGATCGGGGTCTGGCCCCTTCGGGGCCTGACCCCAGCCTTTCGGCTTTCGCCGCCGCCGGCGGAGGCAGCTCGGCTCGCTCGCCTACCACGCCGAACGGGATGCCGCCAAAGGCGATCGCGGAGACTTCCTCGAACACGACGGACGGGTACGGCGATACCTCGACGCCGAAGCGCTCGGCGAGCCGCGAGATCCACGCCAGCTCGTCCGGTGCCGGCGGGATCGCCGTCCGGCGGAGGCGCTGCACGCGTCCCTCGAGGTTCACGTACGTGCCGTCCCGCTCGAGGTAGCTCGTCCCCGGAAGGACGAGGTCGGCCCAGCCGGCGGCGAGCCCGTGGAACATCGAGATCACGAGCACCCGCTCGGCAAGCTCCGCCAGCGCGCGCACGTCCGGGTTCGCAGCCGCTTCGTCGCCGGAGACGATCAGGAGCCCGATCGGGTCCGGGTTTGCAGCCTCGACGTCGGCGGCGGCCGCCCACGCATCAGAGGCGCCGCGCGCATTCGCCGTCTCCGGCAGGTAGAAGGCGCCCTTCGCGCCGATCTGCTGTGCGAGTCTCGCGACACGTGCGCCGCCTTCTCCGCCGGGCCCGCACCAGATGAGGATGTCCGCACCCTCGGCTTCCCCGACCACCCGCGCGCCGTTGCGCTTGGCGTGCTTGATCCAGAGCTCGACGATCGGCGCGCGCTCGACGACCGGCGCATCGCCCAACACGGCGATCGTCTTCGCTTCCGCGATCGCGGACAGTGGCACGCGGAGCGAGTCGAGCGCGTCCGACACTTCCTCCGGCAGCATTGCGACGTGCGAGCCGAGACCGCGCCGCAGGAGCTTCGCCAGCGCGTACGCCTGCTCGATCGTCTCCGAGCCGGAGAGTGCCGTCACGATGCGTCCCTCGGCTTCGCGCAGCAGCCGCTCGGCCTCGTCGAGCGCGCGCTCCCACGAGACCTCCTCGAAGCCGCGGCGCCTGACGCGCAGGAGCGGGTCACGCAGCCGGTCCTCGGCACGGAGGTGCTGGTAGGCGAAGCGACCCTTGTCGCAGAGCCAGCCGCCGTCGAGGTCGGGATGGTTGCGCGACAGGATTCGCTTGACCTTGCCTTCGCGCGTCGTCGCGTAGACGTTGCAGCCGACCGGGCAGAGCCCACAGACCGTCGGCACGTCCTGAATCTCCCACGGGCGCGCCTCGAAACGGTACGTCGTGGACGTGAGCGCACCGACCGGGCACAGCTCGATGACGTTGCCGCTGAACGGTGCGCGGTACGGGTCGTCCTCGAACGTCGCGATCTGCGTCTGCGAGCCGCGGTTGACGGCGACGAGCTGGCCGTCCTCGGCGATCTGCTCGCTGAAGCGCGTGCAGCGGTAGCAGAGGATGCAACGCTCACGGTCGAGCGCGATCAGCGGCGAGATCGGGATGGGCTTGTCGAACGTCCGCTTCGGAAACGTCATGCGCGTGTTGCCGGGCCCGTAGCGGAACGTCAGGTCCTGCAGCGGGCACTCGCCGCCCTTGTCGCACACCGGGCAGTCGAGCGGGTGATTGACGAGGATGAACTCGAGCGTCGCGTTCTGCGCCTCGGCGGCGACCGCCGACGTGAGCGCGGTCTTCACGACCATCCCATCCGCCGCCTGCAGCGTGCACGCCGCCTGCGGTTTCGGCGGGCCGGGCGTGATCTCGCACAGGCACATGCGGCACGCGCCGACCGGCGGGCCGAGTCGCGGCTCGTAGCAGAACACCGGGATCTCGATCCCCGCAGCCAGTGCCGCCTCGACGAGCCCCGTCCCCTTCGCGACCTCGACCTCGACGCCGTCGATCGTCAGCCTGACCGTCTGCGGCGTGCTCATGCGGGCACCACCGCGACCGGCGAATGCGTGCGCAGCGCCACCGGCGCGAGCACGTTGTGCAGCGGCGACGAGTCACCGAACGGGCAGCCGCCGTCGTCGATGTGCTGCTGGAACTCGCCGCGGAACTTGTCGACGTAGCTCGCGACGGCGATCGCCGCCGTCTCGCCGAGCGGGCACAGGCATTTGCCGTTGATCCGGTCGCAGACCGAGAGCAGCAGGTCGAGCTCGTCCTGCTCGGCGTCGCCGGCCTCCAGCCGGCGCAGGATCTGCGTCATCCAGCGCGTCCCCTCGCGACAGGGCGTGCACTTCCCGCACGACTCGTGCTCGTAGAACTCGGAGATGCGGATGCCGAGCTGCACCATGCAGCAGCGGTCGTCGAGGACGACGACGCCGGCGGAGCCCATCGCCGTCTTCAGGGCGAGGAGCGAGTTGAAGTCGTAGCCCACGTCGATCTCGTCGTGGCGCAGGATCACCGTCGAGGAGCCGCCGGGGATGACCGCCTTCAGTGCGCGGCCGGCGGCGATGCCGCCGGCGAGGTCGTAGATGAGCGAGCGCATGCTCGTCCCGTTCTCGATCTCGTAGTTCCCCGGACGCTCGACGTGGCCGGAGATCGAGACGACGCGCGTGCCGCGTGAGTCCGGTACGCCGAGCTTCGCGTACTCGGCGCCCCCGAGCTCGATGATCGGCGGGATCGTCGCCATCGTCTCGACGTTGTTCACGACGGTCGGCGAGCGGTAGAGGCCTTCGATCGCCGGGAACGGGGGCTTCGTCCGCGGCTGGCCGCGCTTTCCCTCGAGGGACTCCAGCAGCGCCGTCTCCTCGCCGCAGATGTAGGCGCCGGCGCCGCGGTGCAGGACGATCGTGACGCCGCCGAGGATGTCGTCGCGCGGCTTTAGCTCCTCGAGCGCCGCGACGAGAACCTCGTACGGTCCCGTGTACTCGCCGCGGATGTAGACGAACACCCGCGACGCCTCGACTGCGTGCGCCGTGATCAGGCACCCCTCGATGAAGCGGTGCGGGACTGTCGCCATGATCTCGTTGTCCTTGAAGCTCCCGGGCTCGGACTCGTCGGCGTTCACGACGAGGTAGTGCGGGTTCGGGTTCTGGTCGGGCTTCGGGATGAAGGCCCACTTGCGGCCGGTCGGGAAGAAGGCGCCGCCGCGGCCGCGCAGCTCGGAGGCCTGCACGTCGTCGATCACGGCCTGCGCCGTCATCCCGCGGGCCTTCGCGAGCGCCTGGTAGCCGCCGACCGCCTCGTACTCCGCGAGTTTCGTCAGGTCGCGGTCGCGCGCGTGGGCGAGGACGAGCTCAGTCGCCATCGCGCAGCTCCTGCACGATCTGCGGGACGTCGTCCGGCTGCACGTGCGTCCGGTAGTGGTGGTCGATCGAGACGATCGTCGCCCAGCCGCAGCCGCCGAGGCACTCGATCGGTCGCAGGGTCGCGAAGCCGTCCGCCGACGTCTCCCCTGCCTCGACGTCGAGCTCCTGCTCGAACGCCTCCAGCACCTGCTGCGCGCCGACCAGGGCGCAGGCGACGTTCGTGCAGACCTCGACCATGTGTCGCCCGATCGGCGCGAGATGGAACATGTCGTAGAACGACGCGACCGCCTCGCACACGGCCGGCGTCGTGCCGAGCGCGTCGGCGCACTCGCGCAGCGCCTCGGGCGAGAGATATCCGTGGTTCTCCTGGGCCGCGCGCAGCGCCGGCAGCATCGCCGAGTGCCAGTCGGGGTACGTCTCCTTCAACTTCTGGACGTCTTGCTGGAAGTTCATGAACATTCCTCCGCCGAAGGCGGATCTTGTGTCCCGAGCGAAGCGAAGGGACAAACCCTCACCCGCGAAAAGTGCGCAGCACTTTTTGCGGTAATCATCGATCCACTTCGCCCATGACGGTGTCGAGCGAGCCGACGATCGCGATCAGGTCGGCGACGAGCGCGTCGTGCATGCAGGTTGCGGTCGCCTCGAGCGCCACGAACGACGGCGCCCGGAACTTCACGCGCCACGGCTTCGGCCCGCCGTCGGAGACGACGTAGCAGCCGAGCTCGCCGCGCGGTGACTCGACCGTCACGTAGACCTCGCCCTCGGGCACGCGGTAGCCCTCCGTGACGATCTTGAAGTGGTGGATCAGCGACTCCATCGAGGTGTGCAGCTCGGCGCGTGGCGGCAGCACGACCTTGCGGTCGTCCGCGATCCACCGTCCGCCGGGCATTCGCCGCAGCGCCTGGTCGACGATCCGCACCGACTCGCGCATCTCCTCCATCCGGACGCGGTAGCGCGCGTAGACGTCGCCCTGGGGATAGACGGGGACGCGGAAGTCGACCTTGTCGTAGGCGAGGTAGGGCTGGTCGCGGCGCAGATCCCAGTCGACGCCCGACCCGCGCAGCACCGGCCCGGACTGCCCGAGCGCGATCGCGTCGTCGGCCGACAGCAGGCCGAGCCCTTCCGTGCGCTCGATCCAGATCTGGCTGCGGTTGACGAGCGCTTCGTAGTCGTCGATCGCCTTCGGCATGTCGCGGACGAACTTCGCGCACTCGTCGAAGAAGCCCGGCGGGATGTCCTCGGCGAGACCGCCTGCCTGGAAGTAGCGCGTATGCATGCGCGTGCCGCCGACCATCTCGAACAGGTCGAGGATCCGGTCGCGCTCGCGGAAGCAGTACCAGAACATCGAGATCGCTCCGAGCTCGAGCGCGGCCGTCCCGAGCCAGACGAGGTGCGAGTGGATGCGCGTGAGCTCGCACAGCAGCATGCGCATCCAGGTCGCACGCTCCGGCACCTCGATTCCGAGCAGCTGCTCGATCGCGAGGACGAAGACGAGCTCGTTGTACTGGAAGGAGACGTAGTCGATCCGCTCCGGGTACGTGATCGCCTTCCACCACGTCTTTTGTTCCATGTTCTTCTCGAAGCCGGTGTGCAGATAGCCGATCACGGCTGCGAGCCCGACGACGCTTTCGCCGTCGAGGTCGACGACGAGCCGCAGCACACCGTGCGTCGACGGATGGTTGGGCCCGAAGTTGACGGTCATGATGTCGTCCGTCCCGCGGAGCTCCTCCGGGACGAGCAACACCGTCGGGATCTGCGACGGAATCCGTGAGCCCTCGTAGATGAGCGGGCGTTCGGCGATTGCCATCTATTCCTCCCCGCTGAAGCGGACGGGCTCGCCGCCGATCGGATAGTCCTTGCGCAGCGGGAACCCCTCCCAGTCCTCGGGCATCAGGATGCGCGCCTGGTTCGGGTGACCGCCGAACTGGATCCCGAACATGTCCCACGCCTCGCGCTCGTGCCAGTCCGCGGTGGGCCAGACCGGCACCACCGTCGGGACCTCCTCGCCGTCGTCGACCCAGACCTGCAGCCGGACGCGAGTCGGGCTCGGGCCGAGCGCGAGCAGGTGGTAGCTGACGGAGAAGCGCTTCGGCTTCGGGGCCGGGAGCCGCTGGTAGCCCTGCGTCATCGGCTTGTTCAGGTCACGGCCTGCCGGGGTACCGATGTATCCGGACACGGCGCGCCGTCCCCACGTGAGGTAATCGGCGCCGGAAACGTCGGAGAGGAAGTTGAAGCCGAGCTCGTCGCGGACGTAGCGGGCAGCCTCGGGCAGCCGCGCCGTGTCGACGACCAGCGTCGTCTCGCCGTGGGCCTCGCGTACCTCGATCAGTCCCGGAACGCGGTTGTAGTTCAGGACGCGACTCCGCGCAGCTCGTAGGCCGGCGGCACGCCCGCCATGATCTTCTCGTGCAGCCGGACGATGCCCTCCATCAGCGCCTCCGGCCGGGGCGGGCAGCCGGGCACGTGGATGTCGACGGCGACGATCTTGTCGACGCCCTGGAGCGTCGTGTAGTTGTTGAACATCCCGCCGGAGCTCGCGCAGGCGCCCATCGCGATCACCCACTTCGGCTCGAGCATCTGGTCGTACACCTGGCGGAGCGGCGCCGCCATCTTGTGCACGACACGGCCGGAGACGATCAGGAGATCTGCCTGGCGCGGCGACGAGCGGAACGCCTCCATCCCGAAGCGTGCGATGTCGTAGCGCGACGAGACGATCGACATCATCTCGATCGCGCAGCACGCGAGCCCGAACGTGTCGGGCCACATCGACTTCGTCTGCGCCCACGCCACGGCCTTCTCGAGGGTCGTCAGCCCGACCGCGCGCTCAATCGCCTGAACCTCGCGCTCGAAGACGCCGGGCCCCTTGTCCGGCCACAGGACGCGCTCCGACTGGAGGCCGTGGTCGGCCAGACGGCCGTTCTCTATTGTCATACCGGCCTTTCCGGCAGCACCCGCGGGCCTGCGCCTTCCGAGAGCGAGGACGATCCTTCGGCGTAGATCGGGCGCGTAGCGCTTATTGCCACTCCAGCGCCCCCTTTCGCCAGATGTAGACGTACGCGACGACGAGGACGACGACGAAGACGAGGAGCTCGAAGAAGCCGAACCAGGCGAGCTGGTGGAGGATGACGGCGAGCGGATACAGGAACACGATCTCGATGTCGAAGACGATGAACAGCATCGCCGTGAGGTAGAAGCTGATCGTGAAGCGCTGTTCCTTCGGGGCGCCTGCGGAAACGCCCGACTCGAACGGGAGCTCGCGTGCGCGCATGCGCCGGTGCGGGCGCGTCGCGAAGACGAACGAGAACCACATCATCGATGCGGGAATGACCAACGCGAAGATCGCGTAGATCAGGAACGGCAGCCAGTTGTCGAGCACGCGTTCCTCCCCGTCGAGCGGACGGGAACCTAACAGGTTCCCAACTGCGCCACTAAGGATGGCGAAAACCGCCTAGCTATGCGTGAGTCGAGTGTCACAAAGTCGAGCGCGGCCGGGGGGATTCGCAGAAGCCGGAACCATTGCTACGATCGGAGTGGAGATGGCCATTCAGGAACGCGTCATGCCGCTGATGACGGTGACCGAGTCGGCGGCCACGAAGATCAAGCAGCTCATGGCCGAGGAGCAGGACGTCAGCGTCCTCCGCGTCGCGATCCAGGGCGGCGGCTGCTCGGGCTTCCAGTACGGGCTCGGCTTCGACCGCGGCGCCGTCGAGGGCGACGTCGAGTTCGAGGCGCACGGCGTCCAGGTCGTCGTCGATCCGTTCAGCGCGCCGTATCTCCAGGGCGCGGAGATCGACTACGTCGACTCGATCCAGGCGGCCGGCTTCGCGATCAACAACCCGAACGCCGTCTCGTCCTGCGGTTGCGGCCACTCCTTCCAGGTGGAGGAAGGCGACACAGACGCGACGGTCGGCGGCTGCGGTAGCGGCTGCAGCGCGTAGCGAAAGCTTCGCTTTCGCTAGGCGGTGGGTACGGCGCTTCGCGCGGGACGCGCGCGAGCAAAAGCTCGCGCGCTCTTTGCTGGTGGGCGACTGAACTGGTCCGCCGGCGGTGGGGAGGCCTCCCCGGCGGCGTGAGTTCGGCCTCCGCTTAGAGCAACTTTGGCCGCTCTAACCTCCGGCCTTTGGTGAAGGCTGCGTACGATCGTTTCATGCTGCGCGTCGCAGTAGTCGGTTCCGGCCCGGCCGGGTTCTATGCCGCCGGCGCGCTGCTCGACGCCGAGCGCGGGATCGAGGTCGACATGCTCGAGCGGCTGCCGACGCCCTGGGGGCTCGTGCGGCTCGGGGTCGCGCCCGACCATCCGAAGCTGAAGAGCGTCTCGCGGGCGTTCGAGCGGATCGCCGAAAGGCCGGGCTTTCGCTTCTTCGGGAACGTCGAGATCGGCCGCGATCTCTCGCACGCCGACCTGCTTCGTCTCTACGACGCCGTCGTCTACGCCTTCGGGGCGCAGACCGATCGGCGCGTCGGCATTCCCGGCGAGGACCTGCCCGGCTCGTGGTCGGCAACCGAGTTCGTCGCCTGGTACAACGGCCACCCGGACTTCCAGGAGCTGCAGTTCGACCTGAACGTCGACCGCGCGGTCGTCATCGGCAACGGCAACGTCGCGCTGGACGTCGCCCGCATGCTCGCGCTGACGCCGGAGGAGCTCGCGCCGACCGACACGACCGATCCGGCGATCGACGCGATCGGCTCCTCGACCGTCCGCGAGATCGTCATCGTCGGCCGCCGCGGCCCGGCGCAGGCCTCGTGGACGACACAGGAGCTGAAGGAAATGGGCGAGCTCGCTGGCGCCGACGTCCGCGTCGATCCGGCGCAGCTCGACGGCGCGGAGGCCGACGACACGCAGACGCAGCGGAACCTGGAGGTCCTGCGCGGATTCGCCGCACGCGATCCGAGCGGCAAGCCGCTCGTTATCCGCTTCCTCTTCTTCCGCTCGCCGGTCGTTCTTCACGGGGAGTCGAAGGTCGAGTCGATCGAGCTCGTGCGCAACCGGCTCGAAGAGCGGGACGGCCGTCTCGTCGCCGTCGCGACCGGCGAGCACGAGACGCTCGAGTGCGGGCTCGTCTTCCGCAGCGTCGGCTACCGCGGTGTCGGCCTCCCCGACCTCCCGTTCGACGAGCAGCGCGGCACCATCGTGAACGACGGCGGCCGGGTCGCCGGCGCCGAGTGCACGTACTGCGCCGGTTGGATCAAGCGCGGCCCGACGGGGATCATCGGCACGAACAAGAAAGACGCGACCGAGACGGTCACGCTCCTGCTCGAGGACGTCGACGGCGGGAAGATCGCGCACAAGCCCGAGGCGACGGCGGAGGCGGTCGAGGAACTGCTGGCCGAGCGTGGGGTACGCGCGATCGTCTATTCCGGCTGGACCTCGATTGACGAGCTCGAGCGCGCGGCCGGCGAGAAGGTCGGCCGGCCACGCGTGAAGCTGCGCACATGGGACGAGCTGCTCGAGGCGGCCGAGCGGGTCGCGGAGACCGCCTGACGGAGCTACTCTCCGGGCGGTCCGGGATCGACCAGGGGAGGGTTCTCTTTGAAGCTGCTGAAGATCTTCATTGCCGTGGCTGCGGCGCTTGTCCTTGCTGTCGGCGTGTCCGCCGCGCAGGCCGCGCACGTGCAGAACGTCGTCAACATCACGCACGACGACAACGGCGACAACGAGCTCGACATCGCCATCAACCCGACGAATTCGGCGAACATGGTTGCCGGCTGGAACGACTATGGCGTAGGCGGCTCGTGCGGCGTCGGCTGGACGACCGACGGCGGCAAGACGTGGCACACCGACTGGTTGCGCGGAATGACGCCGGACGGCGGGAACGCGACGTACGACTACGGTGCCGGCGACCCATCCGTCGGCTTCCTCGACGACGGCACCGCTGTCTTCACGTGCAACGCGTGGAGCATCAAGAAGCCGACCGCGATCTACGTCACGACGTCGAACGACGGGGGCGCGACGTGGGCGCCGGTACAGCAGGTCGCTTCCGCCGACACCAAGGCGGGGAACCTCGACCACCCGATGATGACGATCGACCACTACGGCCACCGCGCCCTGCTCGCCTACACGACCTGGAGCGGCCATCAAGCGAACTCGTGGGCGCTCGTCTCCGGCCCGAACGACGCGACACACTGGTCCGGGCCGTACCGGATCGCGGCCGACTACAAGTCAAACGCACCGGACGTCTTCGACGTGTCGCTCGCCGGTGCACCGGACGGGACGATCTACGCCACCTCGGGCATCTGGCAGCACGTCAACGAGTGGAACGAGCAGGCCGTGGTCGTCAGCCAGCTCCGGGGCGGCGAGACGGCGTTTACGCGCAGCGTGAAGGTTCGCGACCTCGCCCCGATGCCGATGACGCTCCCCGGTGAGAGTTGGCGCACGTCGATGCAGGCGTCGATCGGCGTCGACAAGAACGGTGTCGTCTACGAGCTCACGGGCGACTACGTCACGGGTCACGCGCACATGTACTTGGCGAAGTCGACCGACCACGGTCAGTCGTTTTCAACGCTTCAGCTGACGAGCGGAAACCACGACGAGGTCATGCCGTGGATGTCGGTTACGACGAACGGTCGCGTCGACACGATCTTCTACGACTACGACGAGTCGACAGGGCTCATGGACGTCGACTATGGACAGGTCGCAGCCGGTGGCTCGACCTTGAGCAGGACGGTCGTCCAGTCGGGGATCGACGGCGATTCGCAGCCGCCGCGCGGAGCCGGCGGCACGCCGTTCATGGGCGACTACCTCGGCATCGACTCGACCGCCGGGCTCGTCGCACTCGCGTGGACGGGCAACGGGCCGTTTTCGCAGGACGCGTGGGCGGCGACGCTGCAGCCGTAACCGAGGACAAGCAACTACATGGGCTGAGGCCGGCTCAGGCCGGCCTCAGCGCTTGCCGGAGCAATTCCGCGTCCAGCGCATGGACGGTATGCCCGTCGCGGCCGGTCATCGTCTTCGCGGCCAGCATTGCGTTGACGATCGCCTCCTCGGTCGCGTCGATGACGGCCGCGTAGTACGGCGTGATCTCGCCGTCCGAGAGCATTCGGAGCGGCAGCTCTCCCGCGGCTGCGTCGAGCCCGCGGTTCCCGGTAGCGAACGCGAAGAAGAGGTCGCCGCTCGTGTGCGCGGCTGTCCCGCCGACACGGCCGACGCCCAGCCCGATCCGCTGCGCGATCCGCGCGCACTGGTGAGGAAGGAGCGGTGCGTCGGTCGCCGCGACGCCGATGATCGAGCCCCACTCGTCGCGCGGCTCCGGGAGCGGGATGCGGTCGCCCAGCAACTCGCCCACGGGGACCCCGTTAACCCGAAAGCGGTCTCGCCGCCCGTAGTTCGCCTGGACGAGCACGCCGATGACGTGCTCGCCGACGACGCGGGACGCTGTTCCGATCCCGCCCTTCAGCTCGTGGCAGATCATCCCCGTGCCGCCCCCCACATTGCCCTCCTCGACCTCTGCGGACGCAGCGGCGAACGCGGCGTCGACGTGTGCGGCAGTCACCCGCTGAGCGCGGATGTCGTTGAGGAAGCCGTCGAACGTCTCGCCCACGACCGGTAGCGACCATGCGTCCTCGTCGCACGAGCGCGCGGCGATCGCATCGCGAACGACGCCGACACTGAAGGTGTTCGTGATCCCGATCGGCGTGGTCAGCAGGCCCGACTCACGCACCCACTCGAGCCCCGTCAGCTCGCCGTTCCCGTTCAGCCGGTGGCAGCCGGCGAAGAGCGGCGTTTCCGGCGGGACGAGAACGGTCACGCCTGTGCGGATGTCGTCGCCGTCGATCAACGTCGAGTGGCCGACGACCACGCCGTCGACGTCGCTGATCGCGTTGCGCGTGCCAGGCTCGCCGTCGCCGATCGTGATGCCCAAATCGCGTGCGCGCACGCGTGAACCCTATTAGGGTTCCGCCGAGCCCTGGGCAGGGGGCCTGGGGCGAGACAACAAGGGGGAGTGCATGCACGTGCAACTCAGGGTGCTGTGCCTCGCGCTGGCGACTGCCGCCGTCCTCATCGCCACGGGCCTGGCGACGGGCGCGAGCCGCGACAGCGCGGCCAGTTATGTCGTTCTCTACAAAGCCCAATCTGTTCCGAGCGACGCCGCGAAGACGATCGCGAATGCCGGCGGCACGCTCGTGTACAGCTACGACCAGATCGGCGTCGCAATCGCGAGGTCGAGCAACGCGGCGTTCCGCGACAACATCGTGAGGGACGCCCGCGTCGACGGTGCGTCGGCGACGACGAACTTCGCGTCGAAACTGCCAGACGCGCAAGCGCCTGCCGATGCCTCGACGGGCGATCTCCCGAACACACCGGCAACCGACACGGACAGCCTGTCGCCTCTGCAGTGGGACATGCAGCAGATCCACACGCCGCAGGCGCATGCGGTCACTGGCGGCAGCCCGGCGGTGCTCGTCGGTGACATCGACACCGGCATCGACTTCAACCATCCGGACCTCAGGCAGAACATCGACGTCGCGGACAGCGTCAACTGCCTCACCGGTGCGCCGGTGCCGGGAACGGCTGCGCAGGATGTCGACGGGCACGGTACGCACACCGCGGGGACGATCGCAGCTGCCGCGAATGGGATCGGCGTCGTCGGCGTCGCGCCCAACGTGAAGATCGCGGCGATCAAGTCCGGAAACGACGAGGGGTTTTTCTTCCCGCAGGCCGTCATCTGCGGATTCATGTGGGCCGCGACACACCACGTCGACGTCACGAACAACAGCTACTTCGCGGATCCGTACCTCTTCAACTGCCGGAACGACCCGATTCAGCGGTCGATCTGGAAGGCCGAGAAGCGGGCGATCCAGTTCGCGATGGACGCAGGTGTCACGGTTGTCTCCGCTGAGGGCAACGAAGCCGACGACATCTCGCATCCGCAGGTCGACCTGACGAGCCCGGACGACACGACCCCGGAGCAACGCGACGTCACGAACGCGTGCGTCGTGATTCCCGTCGAGATCCCGGGCGTCGTCGGCGTGACGGCGACAGGCGACCGGCAGCAGGTCGACGGCGATAGCGACGCGACCGACTATCTGAAGTCGTACTACTCGTCGTACGGCGTCTCCACCGCGGACGTCACCGCGCCGGGTGGCGACTTCTACTACGGCCGGTCGGCGCGTAGCGCCAACGGACTGGTCCTGTCGACGTATCCCGCGACCTCCCCTTGCGCGCGAAGCGTGAAGGAGCCGACCGGCGACGTGACCTATCCGACGGCGGTCTACTGCTACCTGCAGGGGACGTCGATGGCGTCGCCGCATGTCGCGGGCATCGCGGCGCTGATCATCAGCCGCTACGGCGACCTCAGCAATCCACAGAACGGGAAGATGCGTCCAGGGGCGGTCGCCGCGCAGATACAGCAGACGGCCGACCCGCAGCCGTGTCCGACCGAGCTGCCGCTCCAGGGCGCTCCCGGAACCTCCCGGGCGAACGTCCCGTATGCGGCGACGAGACGGCCGAGCGGTGATCTCCAGGAGTGCCAGGGCGGTCCCGGCCACAATTCCTGGTACGGCAACGGACGCGCCGACGCGTTCAACGCCGTCATGAACATCTCCGGAAGCGCTGCCAACGACGAGCCGACGCCGTAAGGCTCTTTGACGAGGGGCCGGTCTCGCACCGGCCCCTCGCACTACACTCAGGGCGTGGCCAGCACCGAGGAACGGCGCGAGCTCTGGGGGATCGAGACGAACAAAGCGGTCGCGAACTTTCCCGTCTCCGGACAGCCGATCCCGCCGTCGGTTGCGCGCTGGCTCGGCCGCATCAAGGCCGCCGCGGCGCGCGTGAACGCCGAGCTCGGACTGCTCGACGAGGACAAAGCCCAGCGCATCGCTGCCGCCGGCGACCGGATCGCGGCCGGCGAGCTCGACGATCAGTTCCCGATCGACGTCTTCCAGACCGGCTCCGGAACGTCGTCGAACATGAACGCGAACGAGGTAATGGCGGCGCTGGCGGGCGACGATGTGCACGCGAACGACGACGTCAACATGGGTCAGTCGTCGAACGACGTCTTCCCCTCGGCCGTCCACCTCGCGGTGCTCGACGAGCTGACACACGATCTGCTGCCGACGCTCGAAAGGCTGGCGTCGTCGCTGCAGGCGAAGGCAGGCGAATTCGACGACGTCGTCAAGTCGGGCCGCACGCACCTGATGGACGCTGTGCCGGTGACGCTCGGCCAGGAGTTCGGCGGGTACGCCGCGCAGATTCGCCAGGGCTCCGAGCGGATCAAGGCCGTGCTCGGGCGCGTCGGTCAGATTCCGCTCGGCGGCACCGCTGTCGGCACGGGTCTCAACACGCATCCGGAGTTCGCGGAGCTCGTGCGGCGGCGGTTGTCCGAGGACACCGGTCTCACGATCTCCGCGCCAGCTGACCCGTTCGAGGCGCAGGCCGCGCGCGACGGGCTCGTCGAGGCGTCCGGTGCGTTGAAGACCGTCGCTGTCTCGCTGACGAAGATCGCGAACGACCTCCGCCTGATGGGCTCCGGCCCCCGCGCGGGGCTCGCCGAGATCTTCCTGCCCGAGCTGCAGAAAGGCAGCTCGATCATGCCTGGGAAGGTCAACCCGGTCATCCCCGAGGTCGTCACGCAGGTGGCGGCGCAAGTGATCGGCAACGATGCCGCGATCACCGTCGGCGGGATGCAAGGGCACTTCGACCTCAACGTCTTCGTCCCCCTGCTCGCGCGCAACCTGCTCGACTCGATCAAGCTGCTGGCCGCCGCGTCACGGTTGCTCGCGGAGAAGTGCGTCGACGGCATCGAGGCGAACCGCGAGCAGTGCGAGCGCTACGCGGAGCTGACACTGTCCGCCGCGGCGGCGCTCAACCCGTACATCGGCTACGACGCGGCGACCGAGATCGTCAAGGAAGCCGCCTCGAGCGGCCGCTCCCTTCGCGAAGTTGCGCGCGACCGCGGCGTCGGCGACGACGTTCTCGACAAGGCGCTCGACTACCGCGCGATGGCGAAGCCGCACGACTCGTGAGTCGAGGCGGGTTCTTCAGCTTGCACGGTTAAAACCTTCTATATTCCTCGCATTCGGGCGGCCCTTGGGGCACCGAGCCGCCTTCATCACGACTCCATGGGGGAGAGAATGCGACTCAGAGGGAGAACGAAGCTTGCGCTGCTTGCAGTGCTCGCGCTCGCCGTCGTCGCTTTGACGGCTTCCGCCGGGACCGCCACCGGGGCAAGTGCCAGTGCGGGCGCAGCGGTCCCGCTTGCCGGGACCGGCAACCCGCAAACGGGCGAGTTCACGCCGTCCGGACCTGGAGATGCCACCGATGAGGAATTCGCCAGCGAAGGCGAAGACGCCGATGAAGGACCGGCTCCGTTCGACGGCTCGATCAGCCTTTCGAGTACAGGCGCCGCCGGGCAAGGCGCATCGGTCAACAGTGGCAAGAAGGCGAAGTCGAACCCGACGTTCAACCTCGGTTTCGAGGGCCTGAACCACTACCAGCAGCGCTACTCACGCGGCGGGAACCAGTTCTCCGTCGAGCCGCCCGACCAGGGCATGTGCGTCGGCAACGGCCAGGTCGTCGAGGTCGTCAACGACGTGTTCAACGTGTTCAGCGCCTCGAACGGCCAGTCACTCCTGCCTGACAACACCGCGACGAACATCGTTGCCGGGTTCCCGCGGAACGTGAACCACGCGGTCGACCTGAACTCGTTCTACGGCTATCCGCCGGCGATCAACCGTGCGACGGGCGTTCGCGGACAGTTCGTCACCGATCCGTCCTGCATCTTCGACGCGGCGACGCAGCGGTTCTTCCTCGTCTCGCTGACACTCGACTCGCAGGTTCCGGGCCCGTGCCAGGGCGTCTTCTCGTGCGTCAACCACCTCGACCTGGCGGTCAGCAAGACGAACGACGCGACGGGAAGCTGGAACATCTACAAGATCGACGTCACGAACGACGGCACGAACTCGGGCGGGGTGAATCCGGGGCCGTACCTCGGCGATTACCCGCACATCGGGGCTGATGCGAACGGGATCTACCTGACGACCAACGCGTATCCATGGCATGCGAACGGCTTCAGCGGGGCGCAGATCTACGCGCTCTCGAAGTCCGCGCTCGCCGCGGGCGCCTCGAGCGTGTCGGTGACGCACATCGACACCTCCGGCAAGGTCAACGCTCCCAGCGACGCCGGTTCGGCGCAGCCCGGCTTCACGGTCTGGCCCGCACAGTCGCCCGGGACGTCGCAGTTCCAGCTTGCGGACAACGGCACGGAGTACTTCCTGAGCTCCAACGCCGCCGACGAGGCGCAGAAGCCGGTTTCCGGCGCCGCTGGAACCCGCAGCTCCAACCAGATCGTCGTGTGGACGCTGTCGAACACGGCCTCGCTCAACACGGCGACTCCGTCACTCAGCCTCAGCAACAGGATCCTGAGTGTCGGCACGTACGGTGTCCCGCCGAGGGCGCAGCAGCCCGGCTCCGGCAGTGCGCCGGATCAGACCGTGCCGCAGGGCTTCTGCCTCAACAACGAGACGACGGCGACGATCGCCGGCGTCGGCTGCTTCAACCTGCTCGTCAGTACGGCCGTTCACAACGCGACGAAGCCCGAGGTCGTGTCGCGGCCGGATTCGAACGACACGCGGATGCAGCAGGTCATGTACGCGAACGGCAAGCTCTGGGGAGCGCTCGACACGGCGCTCAACCCCGACGGCGGGCCGCAGCGGGCGGGCATCGCGTGGTACATCGTCAACCCGGTCGCCGGAAAGTCCGTCATGAGCGGCTACCTCGGCGCGGCCGGATACGACTTCACATATCCGGCGATCGGCGCTACTCCGAGCGGGCGCGGCGTGATGGCGTTCACCGCCACGGGCGGCACGTTGAACCCGAGCGCGGCGTACGCACCGATCGACGCTCTGACTGGCGTCGGCGACTGGAACGTCGTCACCGGCGGCACCGGCGCTGCCGCAGACGATGGGTTCTCGGGCTACAAGGCCCAGAACTTCCCGAACCCGATCCGCCCGCGCTGGGGTGACTACGGGGCGGCGGCGATCGACGGCAATTCCGTGTGGATCGCCAGCGAGTACATCGGAGGCTCGTGCGACTACACGCCGTGGGGCGGTCCGTTCTTCGTGGGCGGGGCCGGTGACAACCTGCTCGGCACGTGCGGCGGCGCGACTCACGGGCCCGGCGACCGGACAGCGCTCGCGAACTGGTCGACGCGGATCAGCAAGTTCACTCCGTAGCGAGCAGGCATATCCAAGGGAGAGGGCCGCAAGCCGGCCCTCTCCCTTGCACTACTCTGTGTGACAGCCATGCGCTTGGCCGTGGTGATGTCGAGCTTCGCGCTGGTCGTCGCTGCCGACGCGCAGGCGACGACCGTCCGCGGCACGCTCACCGGGACGGTCACGCGCGGCCCGGTCACCCCCGTGTGCGTGGCCGAGCAGCCGTGTGACGAGCCGGCTGCGAACGTGACGCTCCTCTTCGTCCGGCACGCAGCGGTCGTCGGCCGCGCCGTCAGCGACAGAGCCGGTCACTATCGCGTACGCCTCCCTGCGGGCACGTATGCCGTGCGCCGGCCCGCCGCGAAGACGATCGACCGCAAGCTCGAGCCGAATCGAGTGTCGGTCGCGCCAGCGCGTACGCGACGTATCGATTTCTCGATCGATACGGGCATCCGTTAGCCAAGAGATATTCGGCCGGATATAGCGCCGAATTCCCGCTTCGATATTTCGCTGCTACTGTCCGACAGCCGGTCTTCCGGCAGAGGTGGGGTCAACAACATGAAAGGGGAGAGGTGAGGAAACACCTGTGGGCAGCCTTCGCTGCCGTATCACTCCTGCTGCTCGTTCCGTCCGCGTTCGCCGATCCCGGCAACGGCCGCTCCGCTCTGAACGGGAGCGTTCCGCCGTGGGCGACGTCAGCCAACTTCAAGGGCGCGACGCCGTCCGGTGATTCGGTCGGGTTTCGCGTCTATCTCGGCCTGAGAAACGCCGACCAGGCGGAGGCGCTGGCGAAGGCGGTGTCCGATCCGTCGAGCTCGTCGTTCCACAAGTTCCTGACGCCGGGCCAGTTCAACAACACGTTCTCGCCGACGCAGGCGCAGGTGGGCAACGTCAGGTCGTGGCTGCAGAGCCAGGGCTTCACGATCGACTACACGCCGACCAACAACCACTACGTTGCGGCCGAGGGCACGGCCGCTCAGGTCGAGTCGGCGTTCGGCGTCAAGCTGAACCAGTACAGCGTCAACGGCCTGACGCTCCGGGCGCCGTCGACCAGCCTGACGGTGCCGGCGTCGGTTGCGAGCGAGGTCGTCGGCGTGCTGGGCATCGACCAGAGCATGGCACTCGCCCAGCCGCTCGACCGTGTCGACACGAACGCGCCGCCCTCGGCGGGCTTCCGTAACGCCCCGCCGTGCTCGCAGTGGTGGGCGCAGAACCTCGCGTCGAACGTGCCGCAGTACCACGGCCAGACGCTTCCGTATGCACCGTGCGGCTACACGCCGCCGCAGCTGCGTGAGGCGTACGGCGCGGATCACGCCGGGGCCAACGGCACCGGAACGACCGTCGCGATCATCGACGCGTACGCGTCGCCGACGATCTTCCAGGACGCGTCGACGTATGCGAGCCGGAACGATCCGGCGAATCCGCTGTCGCCTTCGCAGTTCAGCCAGATGATCGCACCGGGCACGCTGCGCCGGCCCGAGAACAGCCAGCAGGATCCGCAGGGCTGGTACGGCGAGGAGACCCTCGACGTCGAGGCCGTCCATGCGATGGCACCCGGCGCCAAGATCGTCTTCGTCGGGGCGCCGAACAACTACCGCGACCTCGACGCGGCGCTGAACCACGTCGTCGACCGGCGGCTCGCGGACATCGTGACGAACTCCTACGGCTTCCCCACGGAGCTCCTGCCGACGGGCTACATCAAGCCCGTGAACGACACGCTCATCCAGGCGGCGCTCGAGGGGATGACGGTGATGTACTCCTCCGGCGACAACGGCGACGAAGTCGGCATCATCGGGTACCGCACGGCCGACTGGCCGGCGTCGAGCCCGTGGGTCACGTCCGTCGGCGGCACGAGCCTGGCCGCCGGCGTGTCCGCCGCCGATCCGGGCAAGTACCTGTTCGAGACCGGCTGGAGCTCGACGCGCAACCGCCTGAACTGCTCGGGCGCGCTCGGGACGTCGAACAGCTGGTGCCAGAACGAGGTCTACCTCTACGGCGCGGGAGGCGGTGCAAGCCGTCTCTTCCCCGAGCCGTCGTGGCAGCTCGGTGTCGTTCCGAGCAACATCGCGCTCCCGTCCGGTACGTGGAACCCGCCGTTCGTGCGGGCCGGTCGTGCCGTGCCGGACATCTCGGCCGTCGGCGACCCGAACACGGGCATGCTGATCGGTCAGACGCAGTCGTTCAGCACCGGCGTGGCGTACGGCGAGTACCGCATCGGCGGGACGAGCCTTTCGTCCCCGCTGATGGCGGGCATGTTCGCGCTCGCGCAGCAGCTGAACGGCGGAAACGCGCTTGGCTTCGTGAATCCGCTGCTCTACACGGACAGCGGGATTCGCGCTGCGCTGACGGACGTCACGCCTCAGACGGCGGCGGGCGTCGTCCGTGTCGACTTCGCGAACAGCGAAAACGCCGCGGGCGGCCTGCTCTACTCGGTCCGCACGCTCGGGTACGTCAGCTCGCCCGAGAACGTGGCAGCTCCCGCCGGCCAGTCGGACTACAACGCGTCGATCTTCACCCGCCCCGGGTATGACGACGTGACCGGTCTCGGCTCGCCGACCGCGGGCTTCTACCAGGCGCTCGCGAACGCAGTCCACTAGCGAGTTGGAGGGGCCGGCGTAAGCCGGCCCCTCCAACCCTCCGATTACCTCGACACTCCGAGAGAGGCTCGGATATCGTGCGCCGCCGGTAGGGCTCGGTTGGGGGAATCGGGCCGGGCCAGATCCGAGGAAGGGGGAGAGAATGCGCTTGAACCGCACTGTGAAAGCGGTGCTCGCCCTGTTGCTGGTTACGGCCGCGGCGGCGACGCTCGTCAGCGTTGCCGGTGCGTCCCAGCTTCAGCTCACGGCGACCTCCGCTTCGCCGAATGAGAGCACCATCGTCGATCCGCTCAGCCGTCGCGGCGAAGGGTCGCCGGCTGACCGGAGCAATTCGGAGCTCCATGGGAAGAGCAAGACGCACAACGGCGTCGCTGCGCCGGTCGTGAGCCCCACGGCCGTCGCGCCGACCTCGAATGCCACTCCGGGCCAGACGTTCGAAGGCCTCAGCATGTGGGATCAGCGCACGCTCAACGGCTTCTATCTCGAGCCGCCCGACCAGGGCATGTGCGCGAGCACGGACGCGAGCGTGGGGGGCGGCGGCCGTGTGGTCGAAGCGGTGAACGACGTCTTTGCCGTCTACAACACGTCGGGCACCACGCTCAGGGAAATGACGCTGAACAGGCTCTTCGGCTACCAGGACCTGCTCAACGGCGGCCCCGAGCTCACCGACCCGAGCTGCTACTACGACTCGGAGACGGGAGCGTGGTTCGTCGTCGTCCTGACGCTCGAGCTGGGGAACCAGGGCAACTTCACCGGACGGAACCACGTCGATATCGCGGTCAGCAACCCGAGCAATCACGACCCGAGCACGACGACGTGGAAGACCTACACGATCGAGACGACGGACAACGGGAACAACGGCTCGCCGAACCACAAGTGCGCGCCGGATCCGAACCCGAAGCCGGACGAGACGATGCCGGACGCGTGCATCGGCGACTACCCGCACATCGGCGCCGATCACTACGGCTTCTACATCACGACGAACGAGTATCCGTTCTTCACGGACGGCTTCAAGAGCGGGCAGATCTACGCGCTGTCGAAGCACAAGCTCGCGGCGAACGCGTCGTCGGTGCCGTGGGTGCAGTTCTCGAACACGAAGCTCGCGAACGAGAAGCGCGGTCCGGTCGGCTTCACGATCTGGCCTGCCGAGGTCCCGGGCACGGCGTACGACGAGGACAACAACGGGACGGAGTTCTTCCTGAGCTCCGACGCCGCGGAGGAGTCGGGCAACGTGACGGGATCGTCCGACACGATCGGTCTCTGGGCGATCACGAACTCGAAGTCGCTCGACTCGGATCACCCGAACCTGCACCTCAGCAGCCGAGCGCTGTCGTCCGAGGCGTACGGAGTGCCGCCGCACTCGGCGCAGCCCTCGACGGGGACGCAGGATCCGACGCAGAACTGGCCGCTCGGCCAGTGCCTCAACATCGACGCGTGCGTCGTCGCGCTGCTCTCGGCGCCGGGCGAGACCGCCGATCCCTACAAGCCGGAGGTGATCGGCGACCTCGACAGCAACGACAGCCGGATGCAGCAGGTCTACTACGCGAACGGCAAGGTCTGGGGCGCGCTCGACACGCGCATGAGCGTGGCCGGCAAGGAGCAGGCCGGCATCGCCTGGTTCATCGTCAAGCCGGACATGATCGCTCCGGGTGAGGGTGGCAAGGTCGGGCCGCAGTCGGCCGTCGTCAACCAGGGCTACGTGGGCGTCGCGAATGCGAACGTGACGTACCCGGCTCTCGCCGTGACGTCTGCCGGGAAGGGTGCGATGGCCTTCACGCTCGTCGGGCCGACGACGTATCCGAGCGCCGCGGACGTCCGGTTCGACAACTCCGGGCCGACGGGCTCGATCTTCGTGACCGCTCAGGGGCTCGGGTTGCAGGACGGTTTCAGCGAGTACAAGTACTACTCGCCGTTCGCTCCGGGCCCGAACGGCGAGGCGCCGCCTCCGCGGCCGCGCTGGGGCGACTACGGCGCGGCCGACGAGGACAACGGCACGATCTGGATCGCCTCCGAGGAGATCCACAACAACTGCAGCCTCGCCGTCTGGGAGGCAACGGTTGGGCATTGCGGACCGCAGGCGGACCGGAGCCCGCTCCCGGCGGGAACCGTGACCTTCGCGGGCACGCCGCCGGCGCCGATGCAGCCGGAGGCGCGCCGACTGCTCGGCAACTGGAACACGCACATCGCGCGGATCACTCCGTAGCG
>DATIDT010000012.1:0-23668 GCA_035456125.1 Gaiellaceae bacterium | reverse complement strand
GGTGCTGTTGACGGCGATCCTCTACGCCGGCTCGTCGGTGTACGCCGGAGTGCGGCTGCGTGCCACGCCCGCGCTCGTCACGTCGCTCGGCGCGCTCGGGTTTGCAACGCTCGCGACGCTCCCGCTCGGGCTCACCGAGCTGCCGGGCCAGACGCCGAGCTGGAAGGCGATCGGGTCGATCGTCGCGCTGGGCGCCGTCGGGCTGTCGATCGCCTATCTCCTCTACTTCACGCTCATTGCCGGGGCGGGCGCGCCGTACGCCGCGCTCGTCACGTACCTCGTGCCGGCGCTCGCCCTCGTGTACGGCGCGGTCTTCCTCGGGGAGCCGGTCACGGTGAGCGCCGTCGGCGGGCTGCTCCTGATTCTCGGCGGCGTCGCGCTCGGCACGGGCGTCGTAGGATCACGCCGCGTGAGCGATCTCCTGCGCGACCATGTCGAGCGCTTCAACGCCGGCGTCCGCAGCGGCGACTGGGAGCCGATGGTCGCCGGCTTCACCGACGACGCCGAGATGGAGTTCAGGGGCGTCCCCGTCGGCCCCTTCGTCGGCCGGGACGCCATCGCCGCGGCCTACCGGGAGCAGCCGCCGGACGACGAGCTGCGCCTCCTCGAGCAGCGGCGGGTCGACGGTCGCATCGAGGCACGCTACGCGTGGCGTGCGGAGCCGCAGGTCGCCGCGGGAGAGCTCATCCTCACACCCGACGACGGAGGCATTCGCAAGCTCGTGGTCACATTCGACCGCGGAGTCAGCTGGTAGCTACCGGCGAGGGCTCCGGCTCAAACCGGATTAGGATGGGCGCGTGGCCGAGTACCTCCACACGATGGTGCGCATCATCGATCCGGCGAAGAGCCGGGCGTTCTACGAGGCGCTCGGGTTCACGTTCAGCCGCGACATGGACATCGTTCGCAACGGCGAGGTCGAGGCGACGAACTACTTCTACTCCCTGGGCGATCACGAGAACGTGCTCGAGCTGACGTTCAACCACGATGGGCGCATGTACGAGCTCGGCGATGCCTACGGGCACATCGCGATCGCGGTCGACGACCTTGAGCAGACGCTCGGCGAGCTGAAGGGCCAGGGGATCGAGGCCGAGCGCGAGCCGTACCGCGTGAGCGAGCGCGGCTCGCTCATCTGCTTCGTGCGAGATCCCGACGGGTACAGGGTCGAGCTGATCGACCGGAGCGGGAAGTAGGGATCCGGCATACCCGATCCGACGACGACGGATCCCGACAAGTACAAGATCGTCTTCGAGAACGAACGCGTCCGCGTGCTCGAGTACGTCGACCAGCCGGGTGCGCGAACGAGCCCGCACGAGCACCCGGACAGCGTGATGGTCACGCTGAGCGGCTTCGACCGCCGGCTCGTCGGCTCGGACGGCGAGGCGCGCGACGTGACGCTCGAGCCGGCGCAGGTGCGCTGGCTCGATGCGCAGACCCACAGCGGCGAGAACATCGGGGTCTCCCCGACGCACGTCATCTTCGTGGAGCTGAAGGAGCCTGCAGCGGCGGCCGGTCACCGGCGGCTCGGGCCTGTCCAGGAATAGTTACCGGCCGGCGCCGATCGCCAGCAGCTCGGCCACGACCTCCTCGATCGGCCGCGTCGCGTCGATCTCGTGGGTGCAGGTCGCACGCAGCAGCGGCTCTACGTCCGCAAGCTGCTCGAGGATCAGCTCGCGCTCGTGCTGCCGTTTCCCGTAGTCGTTGGTCGTCCTGCTCTCGACCCGCTCGAGCAGGACGTCCGCCGGCGCGCTGAGGAGCACCACCGCGTCGAAGCGCGGATAGAGGCGGCCCTGGTTCGAGGCCGTGCCTGACACGTAGAGCGTCGTCGCGCGTTCGCGGCCGAGCAGCTCCTCGATACGACGTTCGCTCCAGATGGTGCCACCGTCTGCGTCCGACCACTCGGACCAGCCGGCGTCGTCGGTGTCCACGGTCTCGTAGCCGCGCGCGCGGAGCTCGCCGAGCGCCGTCGACTTGCCGGTGCCGGACATCCCGGTGACGAGAACGGCGCGCACACGTCAAGGGTTGCGGTCTTCGTCGTGCTGCGATGCACCCGCTACGGGATGCAGCCAGGGCTCCCGCCGCTTGACCCAGATCTCGGCCTCGGGCTCGAGGTCGAAGGGGGCGTCGTCGAGCGATCCGAGCCGGATCTCGACAAGGTCGTCGTCGAGGCACAGCAGGCGCGAGCCGCACCGGGGGCAGAAGCTTCGGCCGTCGTGGGTCGCGAGCTCGCCTTCGAGCTCGAATGTCTGGCGCAGCCACTGCGCGTAGACGGTGAACGCGCTGCCGGATTCCTTCCGGCAGTCCGTGCAGTGGCAGCGGCCGACGTGGATCGGTGCGCCGCGGACGGTGTAGCGGATCGCGCCGCAGACGCAGCCGCCGGCTCGGACACGACTTCCCATCGATCCGACACATTTCCGGCACACCTGCGTTTCACACGCGTGACACGTCTCCGCGTACGTTGCCTCACATGGCGACGAAACCACGACCGAAGGCCATCTCGACACCGTGGGGCGCTGCCCATCCGGTTGAGCAGCTGACGCTGCAGCAGCGAGCGGGCGACAAGCGCTTCGCATCGGTGGTGCAATTGCTGGAGACGGACAGCGGCGAGCGCTTCGTCCGGTTCGCGTACACGACGGGCGGCGTTGCGCGTCGCGGGCCCGTGACGCTCAAGCTCCGCGATCTGCAGCGACTCCGCGCCGCGCTCGCGGAGCACCCAGCGCTCGCGGAGGCCTTGCTGGGAGGTGATGCCGGAGGCGTTGCTGGGAGGTGATGCGTCGGCCGTCTACGCCGAGACCTTCGCAGTCCACGTCGGAGCGACGGTGAGCTCTGTCAGACGGTTGTCAGGAACCGAGCGCGGGCCGAATCCACCAGGGACGACAGGATCAAGGCGCCGTCCGCCGAGCCGAGCAGCGGATCGACCGCATGCTCCGGATGCGGCATCAGGCCCATCACGTTGCCCTGCTCGTTCACCACGCCCGCAACGTCATTTCGAGAACCGTTGACCGGCTCTTCGTAGCGCAGGACGACCTGCCGTTGCGCCTCGAGCTCGTTGTAACCGTCATCGTCGACGTACCAGTTGCCCTCTCCGTGCTTCACGGGGATGGTCAGCGTCTGCCCTTCCTCGCAGCGAGCGGTGAACGGCGTATCCGTGCGCTCGACGACGAGCGGGACATCGCGGCAGACGAACGCGAGCGACTCGTTGCGGCGCAGGACGCCCGGGAGCAACCCGGCCTCGCAGAGAATCTGGAAGCCGTTGCAGATACCGAGCACGAGGCCGCCGCCGTTCGCAAACTCGACCACGGCCTCCATCGCCGGAGCGAAGCGGGCAATCGCCCCGCAGCGCAGGTAGTCGCCGTACGAGAAGCCGCCGGGCAGGACGACCGCGTCGAGATCCGGGAGCTCCTTCTCCGTGTGCCAGACGAACACCGCCTCCGCGTCGAATGCGGCCAGCGCCCACAGGGCGTCACGGTCGTCGCATGCGCCGGGAAAGCGCAGGACGCCGACACGTGGCTGTGGGCTCGTCACGCGGGCGGCTCCGCGAGCTCGATCTCGTAGCTCTCCATCAGCGGGTTCGCGAGCAACTGCTCGCACATCTGCTCGACCTGCTCGCGCGCCGTCGCGACGTCCGCCGCCTCGACCTCGAGATCGACGACGCGTCCGATGCGTGTGCCGTCGACGGAGAATCCGAGTTGGCGCAGCGACGACTCGACCGCCTGGCCCTGGGGATCGAGAATGCCCTGCTTCGGGCGGACGAGCACCGTCGCCTTCACCGCAGCACCACTTCGGGATCTGCGAGGTAGTTGTCGAACGGGATCTCCGTCAGGCGCTCAAACGCTTCGACGTAGCGCGCACGCGTGCCGGCGACGACGTCGTCCGGCAGCTCCGGCCCGGGAGTCGACTTGGCCCAACCGAGCGACTCGCAGTAGTCGCGCGCGTACTGCTTGTCGAACGAGGGCTGCGCTCCGCCGGGGCGGTAGTCGTCGGCCGGCCAGAAGCGCGAGGAGTCAGGGGTCAGCGCTTCGTCGCCGAGCACGAGACGGTGTTCGTCGAGCCCGAACTCGAACTTCGTGTCGGCGATGACGATCCCGCGCGAGCGGGCGTGGTCGGCTGCGAAGCCGTACAGCTCCAGTGACACGCGCTCCACCTGCTCGAACAGGTGGCCGCCGACGAGCTCGGCCGCTGTGTTGCGATCGATGTTCTCGTCGTGGCCCGTCGTCGCCTTCGTCGCCGGCGTGAAGATCGGTCGTGGAAGCTGCGCGGACTCCGTCAATCCCGGCGGCAGATCGTGCCCGCACACAGCGCCGGTCGACGTGTAGTCCTTCCAGCCCGAGCCGGAGAGGTAGCCGCGCACGACGCACTCGATCGGCAGCATCTGCAGCCGCCTGCATTCGGTCGACCGGCCGTCGGCTCGCAGTGCCAACAGGTGGTTGGGACAGATGTCGCGGGTGCGCGCGAACCAAAAAGCGGACAGCCCGGTGAGCACGCGGCCCTTGTCCGGGATCTCGGTCGGGAGCACGACGTCGAAGGTCGAGATGCGGTCGCTCGCGACGAGCAGCAGGCGCTCGTCGTCGAGGGCGTAGAGCTCGCGCACCTTGCCGCTGCCGACGTGCGGGGCGGCCTCAGGCATGAACGGGTTCCTCCTTCTGGACGAGGGCATGCAGACGGTCGAAGACGGTGTCGACGTGGCGAACGGTCGCGTCGAGGTCGAAAACGGCGTCGAGGTCGACGCGGGTTGCGAGCTCCCGATCGGCACGCACGAGCTCGGTGAAGTCGGTCTCCTCTTCCCATGCGCGCATCGCCTGCGCCTGCACGGCGCGATAGGCGTCGCCCCGCGCAACGCCGGCCTCGACCAGAGCGAGCAGCAGCCGGTGGCTGAAGAAGAGGCCGTGGCTGGCCTCGAGGTTGCGCCGCATCCGCTCGGGATAGACGACGAGCCCACTGACGATCCAGTGGAAGCGGTCGAGCATGTAGTCGAGGGCGATGAACGAGTCCGGGATCACGATGCGCTCGGCCGACGACTGCGAGATGTCACGCTCGTGCCAAAGCGGCACGTCCTCGAGACCGACGAGTGAGTTGGCGCGGACGACGCGGGCGAGCCCGCAGATGCGCTCCGCGACCTTCGGGTTGCGCTTGTGCGGCATCGCCGACGACCCCTTCATCCCTTTCGCGAACGGCTCCTCGACTTCGCGTACCTCCGTCCGCGCCAGGTGCCTGATCTCGGTCGCGAAGCGATCGAGTGACGTCGCAACCAGCGCCAGCGCCGACAGCAGCTCCGCATGACGGTCGCGCCCGATCACCTGAGTCGAGAGTGGATCCGGCTCGAGGCCGAGCCGCTCGCACGCACTCCGTTCGACGTCCGGCTCGACCTGCGCGTACGTCCCGACGGTGCCGGAGAGCTGGCCGACGCGGTTTGTCTCCAGCGAGCCCAGCATGCGGCCGCGTCCTCGGTCGAGCTCGAACGCCCACCCCGCGAGCTTCCAGCCGAACGTCGTCGGCTCGGCGTGGATGCCGTGCGACCGTCCGATGCAGATCGTGCGCCGATGAGTCTCCGCCAGCGTGACGACGGCGTCGAGCGCACGCTCGATTCCCTGGACGATCAGGCGCCCCGCCTCCTGGATCTGCAGCGAAAGGGCAGTGTCGACGACATCCGAAGACGTGAGGCCGTGATGCACCCACCGTCCCTCCGGCCCGAGCTGCTCGGCGACCGCGTCGACGAAGGCCGCGACGTCATGGTCGGTCACGCACTCGATCTCGGCGACGCGCTCGGGCGACGGAGCGACAACACGCCTACGAATCTCGGCGACGTCGTCACGCGGAATCGCGCCGATCTCGGACCACGCGTCCAAGGCGGCGAGCTCGACCTCGAGCCAGCGAGCGAGCCTGTTCTCGTCCGACCAGATCCTGGCCATCGGCGGGCGGGCGTACCGCGCGATCACCGGTTCGATTCTAGTGAGACGGCCCGATGATCCTGGCGGCGAGGACGGCGGCGTTCCTGGCGTTGTCGACGCCGACACACGCGACGGGGATGCCCGGCGGCATCTGGACGATCGAGAGCAGGGCGTCGAGGCCGTCGAGGACGCTCTTCGACGAGCGCAGCGGGACGCCGATCACCGGCAGATCCGTGTGCGCCGCGAGCACGCCCGGCAAGGCTGCCGCGAGACCAGCGCCGGCGATCAGCACCTGCAGCCCGCGCTCGCGCGCGGTGCGACCGTACTCTGCGACTGCATCCGGCTGGCGGTGCGCGGAACGCACCTCGAACTCGTGCGCGATGCCGCGAGCCTCGAGCTCGTCGAGGGCCGGCTGCATTCGCTCGCGGTCGGACTCCGAGCCGACGACGATGCCGACCAGCGGCTCAGACATGAGCGACGGCGGCGATGTCGCGGCGGTAGCGCATCCCCGGGAACGAAATCAGCTCGCACGCCTCGTAGGCGCGGTCACGCGCTTCCGGCACCGTGTCGGCCACGGCCGTGACATTGAGAATGCGGCCGCCGTTCGTCACGAGCCGGTCGCCCTTCAACGCGGTGCCGGCGTGGAACACCAGTGCCCCAACGGCCTCGGCGTCGGCGACCCCTTCGATCGCCGTGCCGGAGTCGCCCGACGCCGGGTAGCCGCCGGCTGCGACCACGACGGTGACGGCGGCGTTCTCGGCAACGTCGACGGTCGCGCCGGCAAGATCGCCGCCCGCGGCGGCAGCGAGCAGCTCGAGGAGATCCCCCTCGACGCGCGGCAGAAGCGACTGCGTCTCCGGATCGCCGAAGCGGCAGTTGAACTCCAGCACGCGCGGTCCGCCGTCCGTCAGCATCACTCCTGCGAAGAGCACGCCGACGAACGGCGTGCCGCGGGCGGCGAGCTCGTCGAGCACCGGCTGGTGGATCGTCTCGACGAGACTCTCGACATCGCCGGCCACCGGGGAGCACGAGCCCATGCCTCCGGTGTTCGGACCCTCGTCGCCGTCCCCGATGCGCTTGAAGTCCTGTACGGCGGGGAGGGGCAGCGCCCGCGCGCCGTCGCAGAGCGCGAAGACGGAGACTTCGTCGCCCTCGAGCAGCTCTTCGACGAGGGTCGAATCGCCGAACGCCGATGCCGCCTGCAGCGCCGCGTCGAGCTCGTCCTCGGTTCTGCAGACGAAGACGCCCTTGCCGGCGGCGAGGCCGTCGGCCTTGATCACGCACGGTGCGCGCGGGGCGGTGAGCGTCTCGGCCGTGGGTACTCCGGCCGCGCGCATCACGTCCTTCGCAAAGGACTTCGACCCTTCGATCCGCGCGGCGTCGGCGCTCGGACCGAAGACGGCAATGCCCAGGTGCCGGAGCTCGTCCGCGACGCCGGCGACGAGCGGCGCCTCGGGGCCGACGACGACGACGTCGGCTTGGAGCGCGCCCGCGAGGCCGAGCAGCCCCTCGCCGTCCTCGGCGCGGACAGGGTGGCAGCGGCCGAGCCCCGCCATGCCCGGGTTCCCCGGTGCCGCATGCAGCTCCTCGAGGCTCGCGGCCTGTGCGAGCTTCCACGCGAGCGCGTGCTCGCGTCCGCCGGACCCGACCAGGAGCACCTTCACACGGCGAGTTTAGAAGGGACGCCACACGACTAAGCTAGGCGCGATGCTGGAACCGGGACTCGATCGCCACGAGTGGGAGAGCCGCTGGGCATCGCTCGAGGAAGGGCTCGAGGACTCGCCGCGCGACGTCCTGCCCGAGCTCGACGAGCTCGTCGCCGAGATGCTGCAGGGGCGCGGCTTTGCGATCGACGACCCGGTCGCTCGTGAGGGAGCGGGCCGCGAGGTCGTCGACGACTTCTTCTCCGCGCGGGCGACCACGCGGCTGCTCGCGGACGATCGCGATGCCGTGTCCGCCGGCGACGTCGCCGCGGCGGTCAACGTCTACCGCTCCGTGTACGAGTTCATTCTCGAGGAGGACGCAGCGCCGTAAGGATCCTGCCGTTCGAGGCATCGCACGCCGACGGCTTCCGCTCGCTCGTCGTGGACACGCTCCGCGAGTTCGACTTCGAGCCCGATGGCGAGCTCGATGACGACCTCGACGACCCCCGGACGACGTATGCGGCGCTCTGGGTCGCCGTCGACGGCGGCGCAGTGGTCGGCTCCGTCGCGCTGCGAGATCTCGGCGGCGGGGCGGTGCAGCTGAAGCGGATGTACCTGCGCCCGGACCGGCGCGGCCGCGGGCTCGGGAAGGAGCTCCTCTGCGTCGCGCTCGAGTGGGCCCGCTCGCACGAGATGCGGCTGGTCCGCCTCGACACGAGCGAGCGGATGGTCGCCGCGCAGCGGCTCTACGAGGCCCACGGTTTCGTGCGGGTGCCCGGCGAGGCGCCGCGGCAGGGGCAGTGCCGGCTGCTGTACGAGCTGCGCCTCTCCTAGCGCAAGGCGACGACGCGTTCGCGCTCGGCGCCCGTCCCGACGAGCGCGATCTCGACGCCGAGCGTCCGCTCGACGAAGTCGACGTATCCGCGCGCGGCGGCGGGGAGCCCGTCGGCGATCGGCTCTTCCCAGCCGGCGAGCGTCTCGTAGACCGGCTTGCAGTGGTGGAAGTCGCTCTGGTGCGCGGGGAAGTCCGACGTCTCGCTGCCGTCGCGTAAGCGGTACGCGACGCACACCGGCACCTGCGCGAATGAGGAGAGAACGTCGAGCTTCGTGAGCGCGAGCGACGTGATCCCGTTCAGCCGCACGGCGTAGCGCAGCGCGACGAGGTCGAGCCAGCCGCAGCGACGCGTCCGCCCGGTGACGGTCCCGAACTCGCCGCCGAGCTCCTGTACGCGCTGCTGGTCGGCGCCCTCGATCTCCGTCGGGAACGGCCCCTCTCCGACACGCGTCACGTATGCCTTCGCGACGCCGACGACGCGGTTGATGCGGTTCGGGCCGATGCCGACGCCGGTCGCGGCGTTTGCGGCAATCGTGCTGGAGGACGTGACGAACGGATACGTGCCGTGGTCGAGGTCGAGCAGCGTTCCCTGACCGCCCTCGAGCAGCACCTCGCGCGTTTCGCGCAGCGCGCGGTCGACGAGCAGCGACGTGTCCGCCACGTACGGTCGCAGCCGCTGCGCATACGCCTCGTACCGCTCGGCCAGCTCCTCGAGCTCGAGCGGCTCGACGCCGTACACGCGCTCGAGCCAGACGTTCTTCTCCGCCAGCGCCACCTCGATCTTCTGCCGCAGGATCTTCGGGTCGAGCACGTCCTGCACGCGAATGCCTATGCGCGCGGCCTTGTCCGCGTAGCACGGGCCGATGCCGCGGCGCGTCGTACCGATCTGCAGCTTTCCCAGCCGCCGCTCCGATGCCTGGTCGAGCGAGACGTGCCACGGCATGATCAGGTGGGCCTCGCCCGACACGTGCACGTCGGCGGTCGAGTAGCCGCGCGACTCGAGCTCGTCGACCTCGCGGAGGAAGACCTCGGGGTCGAGAACGCAGCCCGCGCCGATCACGCACGTCTTGCCGCGGATGACGCCGCTCGGGATCTGCCGGATCTTGAACGTCTCGTCGCCGACGACGATCGTGTGCCCGGCGTTCGGGCCGCCCTGGTAGCGGCACACGACGTCGGAGTCGAGCGCCAGCAGGTCGACGATCTTGCCCTTCCCCTCGTCTCCCCATTGCGCGCCCACGATGACAGTTGCAGGCACGTCGAAAGAGTCTGCCAGACGGGCTGGATACGCTCCGGCGCGTGAACGAGGTCCTGCACTTCGGCGCGATCGTGTTGATCGTGTCCGGCGCGTTCGCCGTTGCTGTGTTGGCGAACAGCGTCAGCGAGCGGCTTCGCATCCCCGCCGCCGGGCTGTTCCTCCTCGCCGCCGCGATCGCCTCCGACATCTGGCCGAGCCTCGGGAACGCCCTTTCGATCCGCGACGTCGAACGCCTGGCGGTGCTCGCGCTGATCGTGATCCTCTTCGACGGCGGCATGCGCGTCGGCTGGACGCGCTTTCGTGAATCGGCGGTCCCGATCGTGTCGCTCGGGCTGCTCGGGACGTTCGTGACGGCGGGGCTGATGACCCTCGCGGCGCACTTCCTGCTCGACTTCAAGTGGCAGACGGCAGGGCTCCTCGGCGCCGCGCTCGCGCCGACCGATCCGGCTGTGATGTTCTCCGTCTTCGGCCGCAGTGAGATCGCCGGCCGCACGGGAACGATCCTCGAAGGGGAATCCGGAGCGAATGACCCGGTCGGGATCGCGCTGATGCTCGCTGCGATCAGCCTGGCGCAGGAGAACTCGGCGTCGGTCGCGCACGCGGTCGGCGACTTCTTCCTCCAGCTCGCCGTCGGCATCGCGGTCGGCGTGCTGGGCGCGTTCGTGCTGATCCAGCTGATCCGCCGGATCGTGCTGCCCAATCCCGCCCTCTACCCGCTGCGCACGCTTGCGTTCGCCGGTGTCGTGTACGGCGTTGCGACCGTCGCGCACGGATCGGGCTTTCTCGCCGTCTACATAGCGGGGATCCTGATCGGCGACGCTGACATACCCGCGAAGCGCGGGATCGAGCGGTTCCACACGTCGCTCGCGAGCCTCGCGGAGATCGTCGTGTTCATCGCGCTGGGTCTCACGATCCACCTGACGGCGCTGGGGCAGAGCCACCGTTGGCTCGACGGGCTCGTCCTGGCTGCGGTGCTCGCCGTCGTCGCGCGGCCGCTCGCGGTCGGCCCGCTGCTGCTGCCGGTCGGGCTGACGAGCCGGGAGCGGTTTTTCATCATGTGGAGCGGGCTCAAGGGCGCCGTTCCGATTCTGCTCGCGTCACTTGCCGTGCTGGCGCCGGTCGACGACGCCGACCGCATCTACGGCATCGTGTTCGTCGTCGTCGCGTTCTCGGTCATCGTGCAGGGCGCGACGATTCCTTTCGCGGCAAAGCGCCTCCGGATCCCGATGGCGACCTAGCGCCCGTCGCGCTCGATGCGGATCTGGTGTCCGCGCGGGCACTCGATCGTGCCGCGGACGTGGTCGAGCGACAGCGTCGCCTGCACGGACGGGAAGATCTCGCCGAGCGCGGCGCAGCGTTCGCAGACGATGGTGAAGCCGGTCGCGCGCGCCGAGATCCACACGACCTGTTCGCTGGCGAGCGCCCAGCTCGCCATCAGGCCGCCAGGTCCGCGAACTTCGCGTAGCGCTTGAGGAACGACAGCCGCTCCGTGCCGGTCGGGCCGTTGCGGTGCTTCGCGAGGATGATCTCCGCGAGACCTTGCTGGTCGGTCTCCTCGTTGTAGTACTCGTCGCGGTACACGAACATCACGAGGTCGGCGTCCTGCTCGATCGAGCCGGACTCGCGAAGGTCGGACAGGATCGGGCGCTTGTCGTGCCGCTGCTCGACCGCGCGGGAAAGCTGCGACATCGCGAGGATGGGCACGTCGAGATCGCGTGCGAGCACCTTCAAGGAGCGCGAGATCTGCGACACCTCCTGCACGCGGTTCTCCGCCGTCGTGCCGGAGGTCATCAGCTGCAGGTAGTCGACGATGATCAGCCCGAGGTTCGCCTCGCGGGTCTTCAGCCGCCGCGCCTTCGAGCGGATCTCCATCATCGTGATCGAGCCCGTGTCGTCGACGTAGATCGGCGCCTTCATCAGCTTGTCGCCGGCCGCCACGAGCCGTGGCCAGTCGTCCTGCGCGAGCTTCCCCGTGCGCAGGCGCTGTGACTCCACCTTCGCCTCGCTGCACAGCAGCCGCTGCGTCACCTCGGACTTCGACATCTCGAGCGTGAACAGCGCGACCGGGGTCTCGGCTCGCAGCGCGAGGTTCGCCGCGACGCAGAGGCCGAGCGCCGACTTGCCCATGCTGGGGCGCGCGGCGACGATGATCAGGTTGCCGGGTTGAAACCCCGACGTCAGCCGGTCGAGGTCGCGGAAGCCGGACGGGACGCCGGTGACGTCGGCGCCGGCCTCGTAGAGCGCGGTGATCCGCTCGAAGCTCTCCTTCAGCAGGTCCTCGATGTGGCTGAACTCGGTCGAGACCCGGCTCTGCGAGAGCTCGAACACCACCTGCTCGGCGCGGTCGACGAGCATCTGTGTCTCGCCGGGCCGCTCCCAACCGAGCTGCGCGATCTGCTGGCCGGCGGAGATCAGCCCGCGCAGCGTCGCCATCTCGCGCACGATGCGCGCGTAATGCGCTGCGTTCGCGGTCGCCGGCACGAGCGCTGCCAGCTCGTGGAGACGAACGCGTCCGCCGACAGCCTCCAGCTCGCCGCGCTCCTCGAGCTCGTCGACGAGCGTGATTGCGTCGACGGGCTCGCCCTTTGCGTAGAGCGCGAGTGCCGCGCGGTAGATCTTCGCGTGGCTCTCTCGGTAGAAGTCCCCTGCGTCCAGGACCTCGCTCACCGCCCCGATCGCGCCCGGGGAGAGCAGCATCGCCCCGAGGACCGATTCCTCGGCCTCGAGGTTCTGGGGCGGCGCGATCGGGGCGGCTTCGGCGAGCTGGGCGACAGGTGTCACGTGGGCGGAGTGAAGCACCGTCGGAGTCGGTTTTCCATTGTGGATAGCAGCCTTTCGCACATGTCTTTTTCGGCTGATTTGCAGGGTGAAAGGAACACATGTTCCCAGACGCCCCGGACGGAGCCTGTTGATCGTTCGTGCGCTCCGAGCGGGAACTTCGTCCGTAAATTCACAGGCCCGTGGAAAGACCTGTGCAAGGTTCTCCCCAGGTTCTGCACAGATCGGCTTGGCGAGCCGCGAAGACTGTGGAATCGGGGTCCGGCGCGGGCTGCGGTGACTGCTGCGGTCAGACCCCTTCGGGGTCAGACCCCCTGCTCAGACCCCGCGTCGACGGCGCGATCGAACTCGTCGCCGGGGAGCTCCTGGGCGACGTCGTCGCTCGTCGGCTGCAGCTCCGACTCGCCGCTGACGGCCGGGTCGTGCGCCAGCGCTGCGGCGTCGAGCGCGTCGAGGTCGAGCTCGTGCTTCTCCTCCGCCTCCTCCTGCTCCGCCGCCTCGGCGGCGGCCATCGCCTCGAGCTCCTCCTCCGGCGGCAGCTCGCCGCCCTCGGGAACGACCAGGGTCCGCAGCTCGGCGGTGACGTCCTGGAACAGCTCGATCGGCACATGGTACCGGCCGATTCGCTTGATCGTGTCGGTGCCGACCTTGCGGCGGTCGACGCGGACCTTGTGCTTCGACCAGAGCTCGTCGGTGATGTCGGTCGCCGTGACGGAGCCGAACAACGAGCCGGTCGGGCCGGCCTTGACGTCGAACCGCAGCTCGATCCCCGCGAGCTTGTCCCCGAGCGCCTGCGCCTCATCGAACGTCTTCGCCTCCTGCTGGGCGCGCCGTTCCTCCACCTTGCGCACCTCGGCCACGCGCGCCGGCGTCGCCTCGTCGGCGAGCCCGCGCGGGAAGAGGAAGTTGCGCGCGTACCCGCGCGCGACGTTCACGACCTCGCCGCGAAGGCCGACCTTGTCGATGTCCTGGCGAAGGATGACTTCCATCTAGCGGCTGTCGGAGACGTACGGCAGCAGCGCCATTTCACGTGCGCGCTTGATCGCGACGGCGACCTGGCGCTGGTGACGGCGGCATGCGCCTGTGATGCGCCGCGAGCGGATCTTGCCCTTCTCCGAGATGTACCGCCGGAGCTGGTTGGCGTTCTTGTAGTCGATCTCGTCGACCTTCTCCTTGCAGAAGTAGCAGCCGCGCTTGCGGATCGGGCCGGCAGCGCCCGGGCGCTTGCGCCCCGGCTGCCGGTCTCGGTCTCTGTCTGATCCTCGCGGCGGCATCAGAAGGGAATGTCGTCGTCGGCAGAGCCGAAGTCCTCGTTCCCGGCAGTTGCCGCCGCGGGCACGAACTGGCGCTCGCCGCCGCCGTCGCCGCCCTCACCGCGGCTGCCGAGGAACTGAACGCTGTCGGCGATGATCTCGACCGCCTGGCGCTTGGTGCCGTCCTGCGCTTCCCACTCACGCCAGTCGAGTCGGCCGTCGACGCCGACCGGGCGTCCCTTGGAGAGGTACTGCGCACAGCTCTCGCCTTGGTTGCCCCAGACCGTGACATCGAAGTAGTTCGGCTTGTCGCCCCAGTTGCCGCTCGCGTCCTTCTGGCGCGTGTTGACGGCGAGGCGCAGCTTGCAGACGGCGGTGCCGCTGGGGGTATGCCGCAGCTCCGGGTCCTTGGTCAGGTTGCCCACGAGCACGACGCGATTGATGTTGGCCATGTCTTCTACTCCTCTTGCGAACCTGTGTTCGCTTCAGCATAGGTGGGCTCGGGGACGGCTTCGGGCTCAGGCTCCGGCGGCGGGCCGGGCGTGCCACCTTCGATGCGGCGCACCGCGAGGTGGCGCATCACGCCGTCCGTGATGCGGAGGATGCGCGAGAGCTCCTCGAGGGTCTCCGGCTCGGCGTCGACGTTGAGGAGGTGATAGGTGCCCTCGGCCTTGTGCTGGATCTCGTAGGCGAGCCGGCGGCGTCCCCAGACGTCGTGCCCGACCCACGTCCCTCCGGCCTGCTGCACCAGATCGCGCGCACGTTTGACGATCTCCTCCTGCCTGGTCTCCGGCAGCTCGGGATCGAGCATGAGCAGAATTTCGTATGCGACCACGTTTCCCGAGACCTCCCTTCCTCTGGTCTGAATCGGCCCCGTCTGCGAGCGCCACTCGGGAACACGCGGCGCGATGACGGGGCAGGAAGCGGCGGCCAGTGTAGCATCGGCCGATGCGCCGTCCGTGGGCGTGGGCCGTTGGTGGGTTGGCATTGGCCGGGTTGCTGCGCCGGCGGCGTGACGCCGCTGTCGGCGCCGTCGATCCGCGCGCGGACGAGCTTCGCGTGAAGCTCGCCGAGTCGCGGTCGACCGTCGAGGAGCGCGAGGTGCCGGCGCCGGAGGACGCGGAGGCCCGGCGCCGTGCCGTGCACGAGTCGGCGCGCGCGACGGTCGCGCAGATGCGGAAGCGCTAGGTCGCGGCGCGCGCGATCGCGAACGTGATCGCGAAGCCCGCGAGCGTCAGCCCCACACGCTTCCACGAGGGATGGCTGTGTGCTTCCGGGAGGAGGTCGGTCGCGCCCATCGACAAGAAGAACCCGGCATAGAGCGAAAGCAGGTAGGCGAGTCCGCGGTCCGAGATGGATACCAGCGAGCCGATGACCGCACCGACGAGGGGCGCGAGCGCATCGACGGTCAGCCAGCGGAGCGCCTGGCGCCGGTCGTCGCTCTGGAACAGCACGAAGCTGACGGTGTTCATGCCGTCGGCGAAGTCATGGCTGACGACGGCGATGAAGACGAGGAGGCCTGTCGCAGTGCTGACTTGGAAGGCGAGGCCGATGCCGAGCCCGTCGATCAAGCTGTGAATGGAGAGCGCGCCGGCTCCTAACGCGCCGACTCGCGCATGCGCCCGCGCCTGCTGTGGCTCGTCGCGGTGATGGAGGACGAGGACGCGCTCGGCGAGGAAGAAGAGCACGAAACCGACGCCGACGATTGCGAGCGCGTCGCGCGGTGCGAGAATTTGGAGCGCCTCGGGCAGCACGTCGAACAGCGCAACGGCGACGACGATGCCGCCGGTGAGGGCGATCACCGTCATCAGCTCGCCGCGAAGGCGGAAGGCGAGGAGGCCCCCGGCGAGCGTCGAGAGGACCGTGATCCCTGCGAGCGGAACGGCGACCCAGGTCAGGGTGGCGTCTCCGTAAGAATGAGAACGATTCTCGTAATCACCAGGCGCACGATACACTGGCGGCGATGGCGTGGACGACGGACGCTCTCGCGACTCTCGGCGCAGCGGGCTACCGCCGGGGCGGCGCGCGCGCCGCGGTCGTGGAGCTCCTCGGCCGCCAGGACTGCTGCTTGAGCGCGCAGGAGATCCACGACTGCCTGCGCAAGGCGCGGCGTCCCGTCGGAATCGCCTCCGTCTACCGCGCCCTCGAAGCTCTCGCCGACCTCCGGCTCGTCAAGCGCGTCGACGCGGGCGACGGCGTTGCGCGTTACGAGCCCGCGACGGCGGGCGGCGACCATCATCACCACCTCGTGTGCCGCGACTGCGGCAAGGTCGAGGCGTTCAGCGACTCACGTCTCGAGCGCGCGATCGACCGCGTCGCCGGCGGCCTCGGCTATGCGGTCGACGAGCACGAGGTCGTGCTCGTCGGCGCCTGCGCCGACTGCAGCTAGCCGGAGAGCAGGAACGCCTGCGCGCCGGCGACGAGGCCGCGCGCGATCTTCTGCTGGTAGGCCGCCGAGCGCAGCAGCCGCCCTTCGGTCGGATTCGTCATGAAGCCCGTCTCGACCAGGATCGCGGGCACGTCCGCCCAGTTGAAGCCGGTGAGGTCGGAGCGGAAGAGGATGCCGGCGTTCCTCGCCCCCGTCGAGCGCACGAGCGCGGACTGCACATCGCGTCCCGCGCGCAGGCTGCGCGCATAGATGTCGTCCGTCCATCCGCGGTGAAGCGCCGGCACGAGCGTCTTGATGCCGTGCTGCGACGTGTCGCTCGACCCGTCGGCGTGGATGCGGATCATCAGCGACGCCCGGCGGACGTTGCAGAAATGCGCCCGGGCGACGTTCCCGCCCGCGTAGGTCGGCCCGGTCCGCGTCATCGCGACGCGGTAGCCGTCGCGTTGCAGGAGCGCGCGCGTGCGCAGCGCGATTGCGAGCGCCACGGGCGCTTCGCCCGGAGCGCCGCCGCCGTCCTTGATCTTGCGGGTGCTCGAGCGGGGCCCGATCGGCTCCGTCTGGCTGCCGACCGCCGGAATCGTGCCGTGGCCCGGGTCGAGGCAGATCAGCGGGGTTGGAGCAGCGGCGAACATGGGGACGAAGTCTGCCTGTGAACGTGAAGCTGGCCGTGGACAAGGGTTTCGGCGACATCGCCGAATGGCTCGTGCGCTCGCATCACGGGCGACGCCTCCGCCGGCTCGGGTGGGACCGCGCGCTGGATCCGCCCGGCGACGCGCTGTGGGCGGCGGGCGATCCCCCGCCGCGCGACGGTTGTTCCGTCGAGGTGCTCGTCGACGGAAGCGAAGCACTGCCGCGCCTGGCGGAGGAGCTCGCGAGCGCGCGCTCGCACGTCCACGTCGCAGGCTGGTACGTCACGCCCGACTTCAGGCTGACGCGCGGCGACGACGACATCGAGTTGCGCGCGCTCCTCGCGCGTCTGGCCGAGCGCCTGCCGGTGCGGGTGCTCCTGTGGGCCGGCTCGCCGCTGCCGCTCTTCCATCCGGACCGGCACGACGTTCGCGACGTGCGGCGCGTGTTGGCGTCCGGGACGAAGATCCAGCTCGCCGCCGACGCAAAGGAGCGGCCGATGCACTGCCACCACCAGAAGATCGTCGTCATCGACGACCGCGCCGCGTTCGTCGGCGACATCGACTTGACGACGTACGCGGGCGACCGCTACGACACGCCCGCGCACGAGGCGCGCGGCAACGTGGGCTGGCACGACGCCCTGGCCGTCGTGCGCGGGCCGATCGTCGCCGACGTGGCGGATCACTTCCGGGAGCGCTGGCAGTCGGTGACGGCCGAAACGCTGCCGCCGCCGGCACGGCCGCGCCGCGCCGGCGACGTCGAGGCGCAGCTCGTCCGCACGGTGCCGGAGCGCATCTACGACGTCGTTCGCGACGGGGACTTCCGCATCCTCGAGTCGTACACGCGCGCGCTGCGCTCCGCGCGCGAGCTGATCTACCTGGAGAACAAGTTCCTGTGGTCGAGCGAGATCGCGGAGATCCTGCAGGAGAAGCTCGCGCATCCGCCGACGGACGACTTCCGCCTCGTGCTGCTGCTACCGGCGAGGCCGAACGACGGCGCCGATGACACGCGCGGGCAACTCGCCGACCTGATCGACTGCGACGGCGGCGCCGGCCGGCTGCTCGCGTGCTCGCTGTACGCGCTCGGCGAGCGCGGTCCTCAGCAGGTGTACGTCCATGCGAAGATCGGCATCGTCGACGACCGCTGGCTGACGCTCGGGTCGGCAAACCTCAACGAGCACTCGCTGTGCAACGACACGGAGGTGAACGTCGTCACCTGCGATGCGCGGCTCGCGCGTGAGACGCGCCTGCGGCTGTGGTCCGAGCATCTCCAGCGTGCTGAGGCCGAGATCTCGGGACCGCCTGCACGTGTCGTGGACGACGTCTGGAAGCCGATCGCGGAGGAGCAGGACGGCCGCCGCCGAGCAGGACAGCCGCCGACGCACCGGCTCTGCCTGCTGCCCGGCGTCTCGCGCCGCACGCGCCGCCTGCTCGGGCCGATCAACGGCTTGCTCGTGGACGGCTAGTTTCAAAAGTTCTCATCCGCGGGCAGTTTCTGGCTGAGATGGCTACCCGTCGGGAACTGCCTGCAGACGTCGCCGCGGCGCTCGACCGCGTTCCTGCCGCCCGAAGCCGCTTCGCTGCGCTGCCGCCCGAACGGCAGGGCGAGTGGCTGGCGTGGGTCGACGGCGCTCGTGGCCGGCGCGGGCGCGCCGCACGAATCGACGAGATGACGCGGCGCATCCTGCCGTCCACGGCGACCGAGGAGGAGCTGGCGGAGCCGGTCCGACCACCGCCCGAGCGCTACTGGTGGCTGTGGCTGCTACTGCTCCTCGTGCTCGTCGCGGCCGGGCTGCTGATCTGGTGGCTGCTCTCCCGCGGGAACGACAAGTCGACCGTCCCGGATGTGATCGGACTGAAGTCGTCGGTCGCGGCGCAACGCATTCACGACAAGCACCTCAACGTCACGCCGGTCACGGGCCAGAGCAAGCGGCCGCCCAACGTCGTCTTCGCGCAGGCTCCCGGCTCCGGCACGCAGCTCAGGCACGGGCAGACGGTGACGATCTCGATCTCGAGCGGGCAGGTCGCGGTTCCGAATGTGACGTCGCAGCCGCTCGAGCAGGCGCAGACGACACTTCACGACGCGGGGTTCGGGGCGCAGGTCAAGCGTGTCGCGTCGTCGCGGCCGAAGAACATCGTCATCACGCAGTCGCCGGCAGCCGGTGTGACCGCGGCCACCGGCACGACGGTTCAGCTGACGGTCTCGAGCGGAGCGAAGCCGGTCGTCGTTCCGCAAGTCGTCGGGCAGACGCAGGGCTCCGCCGTGAACGCGCTGACCGGCGCCGGACTGAAGCCGGTGCTGCACAACGTCGGCTCCTCGAAGCCGGCGGGGGTGGTCGTCGCCCAGAAGCCGCCGGCGGGCAAGGAGGTCGACAAGGGCTCGAAGGTGACGCTCAACGTCTCGACCGGCACGCCGTCGACGACGACGACTACTACCACCACCACCACCACCCCCACCACAACGGCTCCAGCCTCGACGACGGCCGCGAAGGTCAACGTCCCGAGGGTCACCGGGCTCGCGCAGACGCCGGCGCTTCGCCAGCTCAACGCGCGGGGCCTGCACCCGCAGGTCGTCTACCGGAAGTCGAGCCAGCCGGCGAACCGAGTGCTCGAGCAGGCACCGGCCGCCGGGACGAGTGCGCGCCGCAACTCGAAGGTGTCGCTGGTCGTCTCGGCCGGGCCGAATCCGCAGCCGTCATCGCCGGTCCCGAACGTCGTCGGCCAGGATCAGGCGACGGCCGCGAACAACATCAAGAGTGCCGGCTTCAAGGTCGTCGTCCTCAACCGGCCGGTCACGAAGTCGACGCAGGACGGAGTGGTCGTCGACGAGCAGCCTCGCAGCGGCTCCGGCGTCCCCGACGGCTCCCAGGTGACGATCTTCATCGGGCGTTTCCAAAGCGGCTGAGCTGCAGCTTCCGCCGCCGGCGGACAGACTGCGTTAGTCGGCGCCTCGAGCGGCGCTAGCGCAGGCCTGGCGCATGCCTCGGCCGTGCCTTGTGCGGCGCCGGCCGATGGGGGAGACTGGCGCCGCACACGCGGAGTCGGGGGTACATGGTGAAGCGCTGCTTGGTCTTCGTCGTCTGCGCCGCGGCGATCGCCGCCGGTGTCGTGAATGCCACGCCCTCCGCGCCAGCGTTGGTTCAGGTAACGCCGCACGAGCTTCGCCTGCGTGAGCCGCTGGCGGGCCTCGCCGCCGACGGGCCTCGCGCGGCGTTCGCATTCTGCAACCAGCTGCTCGGTACGTGGCGCCCGGGCGCAACCAACGTGACACGGTTCGGGCCGGTCTCGCAGTGGACGTGTCCTCCACCGCGCGGGCTCGAACGCACCTTCGGCATCGCGCTTGCCGGCGACCGCGTCGCCTGGGTCGCCTCGGCCGGCGGGAACATCTACACGAACCTCGTCTTCCTCGTTGTCCTCTCGCATCCGCACGTGCTGACGATCGCCGCCGAGACGGACTACTGCTGCCGCAGCCTCGATCCCGATCCGAACCGCATGGGCGATGTATACGGCTCGGGCGGCCTGCTCGTCTTCAGCTCGCGTGTCAAGTGCGGCGACGGCCCAGGCGCACCTGGGTGTCCCGGCACGGCGCGCACCGTCGTGAGCCAGACGATGTGGCGGCTTCGCCGACCGCCGTTCTCGGCGCAGTGCGTGAACAAGCCCGGGCCGTGCGTGCAGCTGACGACGGCGGCGCCGAACGCGACGCTCCGCCCGCTGTCGGTGTCCGCCGGCCGCGTCCTACTGCTCAACAACGGCGTGCTCGAGCTCCGGAACGCGAGCGGGGCGGTGACCCGCCAGTTCGGCGGCGTCGCCGGCGTGATGCGCGGCGCCGACCTCATGGGCAACCGCGTGCTCGTCCTCGTGCCCGCTGCGCTTCGTGTCTACAACGCGACCACCGGTGCACTCGTGCGAACGCGCCCGCTCCCGAACGTCACCAGCGCCGGAGTCTGCGGCATGCCGCCCTGTCCCACGGCTGCGCTGCAAATGCTGGACGCGGCGCGCGGGCTCGTGGCCTACACGCTCTCCGGCAAGCTCTACCTCCTCCGCCTGCGCGACGGCCGCAAACGGGTCGTTGCCGCTGCGCAGGACGCGCGCTTCGGGAACAAGGGAGTGTTCTACGCGTACTCGGCGGCCGCACCGTGGGTGTCGCGGATTCGGTTTGTGCCGTGGGCGCGACTTCCACTGCGTCCCTAGGCCGCTTTGGGACCGCTCACAGGCCGTTCGGGAGAGTCCTCCACGTGGCCGCATTCGAGGCACAGCGACGTGCCCGACTCGTGGATGTCGATCGCCGAGCGCTTCCCGCAGGCGCTGCAGGTCTCGAGCTCCTCAGCGGAGAACCATCGATGCAATTCAACGTCGCGCATTTCGTCCCGCTGGGCTGTGCCGAATCATGAGGGCTGGTTTCTGAAAGGACAACGGGTCGAACGGATAGGTCAAGAGGAGCCCGGACGGCCGTCAATCCTCGATCGGGCGGGCGAGCCAGAGCCTCGCGCCACTCGTCAAAGCGCCCGGACTCCCAAGAGGAGATGCCGCCCGCGCCTGACACTTGCGCGCTGCGGCGAATTCGGAGCCACATAGGAGTCGCAGCGGCAGTCGCTATGAAGGCAGATGTGAGCCGAACTGATTCGCTCGGCCCACATCGTTGCGGCTTATCGCGACGTCACGTCTCTACGCAATCACGCGTCGCCTGCGACACGCGGCCCGCGAGGGGGCTGCGAGATCGCCTCGAGCACCTCGCCGGTCCTCTTCTCCTTGCTGGTCCTGGCGACGTCTGCCTGCGCGACCATTCCCACGAGCTCGTTGTCGCGAACGACGATGGGAAGACGCCGCACCTGGGCGCGGGCCATCATCTCGAGCGCATCGTCGAGGTCGTCGTCGGGCGTCAGCCCGTACACGTCCTTCGAGGCGATATCCATGACGGACGTTCTCTCTGGCTCGAGCCCGCGGGCGACGGCGCGGATCGCAATATCACGGTCGGTGACGATCCCCACCAGGCGCGCGCCCTCTTCGACGACCGGGAGCGAGCCGACGTCCTCCTCCTCCATCAGGCGTGCCGCCTCTCGAATGGATGTCTCGGGGGCAATGGCACGCGGTCGATCCGTCATCACTTCAGCAATCTTCGTCATCACTCCTCCTCTCGGAAAGATCTCGCCGTTCGCTTACCCGCTGATCCCGGTGCTATGCCCGACCCGCGAACCAGGCGGCGATTCCGGCTACGACGGCCAAATGCCGGCGACCGCTGCGGGATTCGGAGCGGCACAGGAGTCGAACCTGCCTAGCGTCGGGCTACGACGCTGTACTGGTTTGAAGACGCGTTTCCTGTGCGTCAACCATGCGCTTTAGCGCCTTTGCGCGCCAGTGTGCGCGCCAGCTAGGTACTGCTCGAACCGCTCAGCGGCCTCCTGCTCGTGTCCGTCGAGGAGATGCCGATAGCGGTCCGTCATGTACGACGACGAGTGCCCCACGTAGTCGCCGATCTGTTCGAGCGACAAGCCGGCGGCATGCATCACCGACACGTACGTATGCCGCGCTTCGTGCAGTCCGATGGGTTCTAGCCTCGCCTTAGTCCACGCCTTCGTTGCGTGGTCGCCAATGGTGCAGGGAACGAATGGAGCGGTCGCGGTCTTGCCGAACACAAGATCACGCTCCTTACGGCCCGTGCGAAGGAGATGCTGCGCAAGCAACGCGCGGAGCGTTTCCGGCACCGGCACATAGCGTTCGCCCTTCTCTGATTTCGGGCCGATCTCGCCTTTAATGTCATCCCAACCAGATCGGACGTGGAGCTTCACGACGCTCGTGCGATTCCCGAGCCCGATGATGTTCTCGACTCGCAGCGCCCGCAGAACGCTGTCGCCCTCGAACCGGAGCGCCTCGATGATCGTGGTGTTCTCGCGACGGACATCCCAGACTTGCGCGGGACGGTACGTAAGCCGGTCCTGAGCGGGCGCATTCCGCAGACACGCGACTAAGAACCTAGACCGCAAGCTGGTCGAACGGACGTAGTGAGGCTCGTGGCAGCGGTCGTACGCTGACCAGGGTTCAGGGGAAAGGCGGTATCCCCCGTAACAGAGCCGCCGGGCCGTCGGCCGGTGGGCCGCCACCGTCCTCACAGTCCGGCGGTTCTGTCTAGCTACGACTCTCCCAAGGAGTGTGAGGCCAATGGCTCGGCCCGCACTGCGCAAGCAACGTCCTCGTCACGCGTCTGTTCTAGGAAGCCCGGGTTAGTGGCTCGCCTCGGCGCGTTTTTCTGGCAGACGCTCGTCAGGGGAGAGTAAAGCGGCTCTCCCGGGCTTCTGTCTCGAGGCGCGTCCTCGGAGGTGAGATTTCACCGGCGCTTTCGCTATGGCCTGCTCTGATCAGGCGTACGATGGCTGCACGCCCTTTGGGGAGAGAGCGAACGCGAAGGGGGTGGTCTTCAGCAAGGCGACCTAGCGGGCGCAGTAGGCGCGGCCTGCTGTGGGGTCCGCCCGCCCCACGTGCACAGGGAGAGGGGACTTAAAGATGAAGGTGTGGCGTTTTGTACCAGCGCTGGCGGTGGCCGTTCTCGTGATTGCGGCGACCGCGACGGCAGCGCCCGGGAACGTCGGCTTCGGCTTTAACGCGAGGGACATCAGCGGCTTTCCGACCGGCTCGGCCACGCTTACAGGCGGCGGGGCGTACAACCCGGTGAGCGGTTTCGTCCACTCGGCGGGCGGCTTTCGCTGCACGAGCGACATCGGGCAGGGCCCGCTGATGGGCTGTCTCGCCGGTGAGGGTGTTCGCTGGGACACGGTCGATCTCCGGAGGAGCACGAGCTTCAAGTGCACCGGGGCGGCGGCGGAGCCGCTGAAGACCGTAGGCACCGATGAGAACACGGTCGGGCTTGACGCGGACTTCTACCGCGCCGGCGACGGGAACGACGAGTCCTTCACGGCGCAGATGATCGTTTCCGCCGACGACCTTGCGCCCGACATCTCGGGGATCCAGAACGTCTGGATTCAGGGCGTCGGCTGCGCCCCGGCCATCGC
>DATIDT010000011.1:0-3730 GCA_035456125.1 Gaiellaceae bacterium | reverse complement strand
ACCGCGGCGCCGTAGCCGCGGCCGCGGTGCTGGGCCGGCGTTGCGACGTTGAAGATGCCCACCATCCCGCCGAGCGTGTAGCCGATCGACGTCGAGACGGCGACGTCGCCGGCGCGGGCCAGGTACGCGCGCACGCCGTCGAGCGCCAGGACGTTGTCGCGGTAGATCGGCTCGAAGATCGACAGCGGGGCGGCGAAGCCGGCGGCGGCGGTCTCGATCGCGACCGTCCGGTCATCGCCGCCGTCGACGGTCGAAATCGCCAGCCCGTCGACGGGACGGCTACGCAGTTCGCGCTCGCGCACGACCATCGCGGGCATCTTCAGCTCCTTCGTCAGGCCGAGCAGCTTTGCCTCCGCCTCGCAGGCCGGCGTCCGGTCGTCGCGGATCTGCACCGAGCTCGGCACGCCCGCAGCTTCGATCTCGGCGAGTGCCCCCTCGAGCTCCGGCGCGGCCGCGTCGTCGAGCGGCCAGACGCCGTTGAATTGCGCGACGGGGATCTCCGGGATGAGCAGGAAGTCGTAGCCGTCGCGACGCTCGTACCGTGCGCCGTCGAAGAGCGCGTACAAGCTTTCGAACGCCGTCCGGAACGAGTCGCGCATCCGCTCCGCGTCCGTCACACGACGACTATGATGCAAACGCGCCGGCCGATCTACCAAGGAGCGAGATGCGCGCTGCGTTCATCCCAATCGAGAGGACTTCAGTGACCTACTTGGAGGGTATGACGCTTGCTTCGCAGAACGCTGAACTTGGGGATCGTTGCGCATGTAGACGCCGGTAAGACAACTCTCACCGAACGGCTGCTGCATGCGGCCGGCGTGATCGACGAGGTCGGCAGCGTCGACAAGGGAACGACGCAGACCGACTTTCTCCCGCTCGAGCAGCAGCGCGGCATCACGATCCGCGCCGCCGTCGTCTCGTTCGAGCTGGGCGACCTGACGGTCAACCTCATCGACACCCCCGGCCACCCGGACTTCATCGCAGAGGTCGAGCGGGTGTTGAGCGTCCTCGACGGCGCCGTGCTCGTCGTCTCGGGCGTCGAGGGCGTCCAGCCGCAGACGCGTGTACTGATGCGTGCTTTGCGACGGCTGCGGATTCCGACGCTGCTGTTCGTGAACAAGCTCGACCGCGCCGGCGCGGACTTCGACCGCGTTGTGGGGGAGATCGCCGAGCGTCTCACCCCCGCTGCCGTCGTCCCCGGAGGAGACATCGAGATCCTCGCGGAGAACGACGACGAGCTGCTCGCCGCGTATCTCGAGGGCGACGTCCCGCCCGAGCGTGCGCGTGCGGCGCTGGCCGAGCAGTCGCGGCGGGCACTCGTGTATCCGGTGCTCCGCGGCTCGGCGATTCGCGGCGAGGGCGTCGAGGAGTTGGGCGCGGCGCTCGGTGAGCTGCTGCCGTCGGCGGCCGGCGACCCCGACGGGCCGCTTTCCGCCACCGTCTTCAAGATCGAGCGCGGCGCGGAGGGCGAGAAGGTCGCCTACGTGCGGCTGTTCTCCGGAACGCTGCGAACGCGCGAGTCCGTCGACGAGCAGAAGGTGACGGCGATCGCCGTCTTCGAGCGCGGCGCCGCGGTCCGCCGGCCGAGCGTCAGCGGCCGGGAGATCGCGAAGGTCTGGGGGCTGAGGGAGCTGCGAGTCGGCGACACGCTCGGCGAGCCGCCCCCGCAGACGCCGCGGCGGGAATTCGCGCCGCCGACGCTGCAGTCGGTCGTCGCGCCGGTCGATCCCGAGGACGCGCGCCGCTTGCGCCTCGCGCTTGCGCAGCTCGCCGAGCAGGATCCGTTGATCGACGTCCGCGACGAGGCGGGACGCGAGCTCACCGTCTCGCTCTACGGCGAGGTGCAGAGAGAGGTGATCGAGGCGACGCTGGCGCAGGACCTCGGTGTCGACGCCGTCTTCCACGAGACGAGCCCGATCTGTGTCGAGCGCCCGGCGCGGAGTGGGGAGGCGCTCGAGGTGCTTCATGCCGAGACGAACCCGTACAACGCGACGATCGGGCTGCGGATCGAGCCCGCGCCGGATGACTTCGGGCTCGAGTTCCGCCTCGACGTCGACACCCGCAACGTGCCGCTCTACGTCTACGGGACACGCGGGAGCTTCCGCGAGCAGATGGAGCGCTACGTTCGCGCTGCCTTGAAGGAGGGACCCAGCGGCTGGCAGGTCGTCGACTGTGTCGTGACGATGACGCGATGCATGTACAGCGGCGCCGACGGGCCGCCGTCGCTCCGCGGACCGACCAGCACCGCGGCCGACTTCCGCAAGCTGACGCCGCTCGTCCTCGCGCAGGCGCTCGAGCGTGCCGGCACGGTCGTGTGCGAGCCGGTCGTGCGGCTCAAGCTCGAGGTGCCGACGCGTAGTGTCGGCGCCGTCCTGCCGGCGCTCGCGCGGCTGGGCGCGGCGGTGGAGACGCCGGTTCCGCGCGGCGAGCTGTCGACCGTCGAGGCGCTGCTGCCCGTGACGTGCGCGGACGAGCTGCAGCGGCAGCTTCCCGGCCTGACGGGCGGCGAAGGGGTCGCCGAGTCGACCTTCGCCGGCTACACGAGGATCAGCGCTTGACCCGGTAGTCGATGAACGTCGCGTAGGACGACTGCCGTAGGCCGGTGTGCTCGAGCTCGAGCGCCTTCCCGAATCCGTCGAACAGCCGCTTGCCGCCTGCGAGCACGACCGGCGCGACGATGATCGTCAGCTCGTCGACGAGCTCTTCGTCGAGTGCCTGGCGGATGACGTCGGCGCCGCCCATCACGTGCACGTCCTTGCCGCTGGCTGCCACTTTCGCGCGGTCGATCGCCTCCCGGACGCCTGAGACGAACGTGAAGGCGTCGCCGGACGGCTGCTCTTCGGGACGATGCGTGACGATGAAGAACGGCAGTCCCCAGGGGTTCTCGTCGCCCCAATGGCCGGCGGCCTCGTAGGTCCAGCGCCCGCCGACGACGGCGCCGATGCGCGACATCGCTTCCTCGAGCCAGGCCGCGTCCTCGCCCGTCGGCTCTCCTTGCGGCGCAGCGTAGGTCCACGGCCCGCCGAAGACCCAGTAATGGAGTCGTTCCCCGCCGTCGCCGAGCCCGTTGCCGGGTCCGTCGTTCGGCCCTGCGATGTAGCCGTCCACGGACATCGTGATTCCTGCCAGCACCTTGGTCATCGTGTCTCCTCTCGTCGGTCTCGAGCTAAGACTGCCGCGGTGGGAGAAACTGATCGGCGGTGGGCGTCATGATGGTGCGGTGAGACTCGTCCCGCTCTGTACGCTGTCGATGCGCTACGTCGACGGGAGCTGGCACGGCCCCTACGGCGGCACGGAAGCGCTCGGCTTCGGCCAGGGCGACGGAACGGTCAGCGGCGAGCTCGAGGGGCGGATGGTCTGGGCGAACTATCCGCGCCGGCGCGAAGACGGCGTCTGGACGCCGAACCTCCGCGGCGTCCTCACGCTCACCGGCGGCGAGCAGCTGCTCGTGTCGATGCACGGCCAGAGCATCCTCGAGGACGCACCCGGCAACCGGCGCGCAATCCTGGCGCGCGTCGAGCTGACGACGGAGGCGCCGGACTATCGCTGGCTCAACACGAGCTTCGTCGTCGGCGAGGGAGAGATCGACGAGGAACGCGAGAACTGGTGGCTCGAGACGTACGTCTGCGTCAACGAGACGGCGCGGGGTCGCCCGGCGCTCGGCGCGGAGCCGCCGGAGCGGTTCCGTCAGTCGGGCACGCAGGCATAGGGCGACGACTACGGCGGCGCGCCG
>DATIDT010000010.1:0-12638 GCA_035456125.1 Gaiellaceae bacterium | reverse complement strand
GCTCGCGCCGCATCGGTTCGCCTGCGCGGAAGCTGCGCTTCCGCTCCGGCCTCGGTGGGGTCTGGCCCCGAACGGGGCCTGACCCCGGGCCTTCGCTGGGACCCGATACAACGATTATCGGATCCGAAACTAGACGAATAGACGGCCTTTGACCATCTGAGCGTCATGCTAGGATCCAAGAATGATCGAACTTGGATCCATAGCGGTCGCTGAACCCACTGGACAGGCCACTCGGGAGCCGTCGGAGCGCCTTCCGGTCGTTCTGACCACCGCAGAGCTGGCCGAGTGCACCTGCCCGGAGTTCTGCGAGCGCGACCACGACGTCGACTAGAGGAGACTTCATGTCCCATCAGAACGGCCGCGGCCGCTGGGCCGGAATCGAGCGTCCCTACAGCCAGGAGGACGTCGAGCGCCTCCGAGGCTCGGTACAGGTGGAGCACACCTTGGCCCGCCGCGGCGCCGAGCGGCTGTGGGAGCGCCTGAAGGGGCCCGACTACATCGCTGCGCTGGGCGCGATGACCGGTGGCCAGGCCGTTCAGATGGCGAAGGCAGGACTGCGGGCGATCTACCTCTCGGGCTGGCAGGTGGCGGCCGATGCGAACGTCGCCGGCCACACGTACCCCGACCAGAGCCTCTATCCGGCGAACAGCGCGCCGGCGCTGGTGCAGCGGCTCAACAACGCGCTGCTCCGGGCCGACCAGATCGCCACGGCCGAAGGGGACGTCTCCGGCGACTGGCTCCTGCCGATCGTCGCCGACGCCGAGGCAGGGTTCGGCGGCGCGCTCAATGCGTTCGAGCTGATGAAGGCGATGATCGAAGCCGGTGCAGCCGGCGTCCACTTCGAGGACCAGCTCGCCGCGGAGAAGAAGTGCGGCCATCTCGGCGGCAAGGTGCTCGTCCCGACGGGCCAGTTCATCCGCACCCTGGTCGCGGCGCGGCTCGCGGCGGACGTCGCCGGCGTCCCGACCGTGCTCGTCGCGCGCACGGATGCGCTGAGCGCGACGCTGCTGACGAGCGACGTCGACGCGGCAGACGAGCCGTTCGTGACCGGCGAGCGCACGCAGGAGGGGTTCTTCCGCGTCCGCCAGGGTCTCGACGCTGCGATCGCACGCTCCCTCGCGTACGCCCCGTACGCGGACCTGCTCTGGTTCGAGACGTCGACGCCGGACCTCGGAGAGGCGCGTGAGTTCGCGCAGGCGATCCACGAGCGCTTCCCCGGCAAGCTGCTCGCGTACAACTGCTCGCCGTCGTTCAACTGGCGTCGGCACCTGGACGACGACGAGATCGTGCGGTTCCAGGACGAGCTCGGCGGCCTCGGTTACCGTTTCCAGTTCGTGACGCTGGCCGGCTTCCACGCGCTGAACGCCTCGATGTTCGAGCTCGCACGCGCCTACCGCAGCGAGGGGATGCCCGCATACGTGCGGTTGCAGGAGCAAGAGTTCGCCCTCGAGCCGGACGGCTACACCGCGACGCGGCACCAGCGCGAGGTCGGGGCCGGCTACTTCGACGCCGTGATGCGCGCCGTGAGCGGCGGCGAGAGCGCGACGCTCGCGCTCTCGGGCTCCACCGAAGAAGCACAGTTCCAAGCACAGTTCCAAACCGTCGCGGGGTGACACTGCCAGGCGTCGAGCTCCGCGGTCCGGGAGACGACGAGGTTCTGCCGGCGGACGGGCTGGCGTTCGTCGCGAGCCTTCAGCGGGAGTTCGGCGCCGCCCGGGCCGAGGCGCTCGCGCGGCGTCGCGCAAGGCAGTCGGAGCTCGCCGCCGGCACCCGGCCGGACTTCCTCCCCGAGACGGAGAAGATCCGGGACGGCGACTGGCGTGTTGCGGCGCCGCCCCCCGATCTGCGCGACCGGCGCGTGGAGATCACGGGCCCGGTCGACCGGAAGATGATGATCAACGCCCTCAACTCGGGCGCGCGTGTCTTCATGGCGGACTTCGAGGACGCCTGCTCGCCGACGTGGACGAACATCGTGGAGGGCCAGCGCAACGTCCGCGACGCCACGCGACGTTCGATCTCGCTCGAGCTGCCGGAGAAGACGTACACGCTCGCGAACGAGATCGCGACCCTGATCGTGCGTCCGCGCGGCTGGCACCTGGCCGAACGTCATCTGCACGTCGACGGCGAGGCGGTCTCGGCGAGCCTCTTCGACTTCGGCCTCACGGCGTTCCACAATGCGCACGCGCTCCTCGAACGCGGCTCCGGCCCGTACTTCTACCTCCCGAAGCTCGAGAGCCACCTGGAGGCGAGGCTCTGGAACGACGTCTTCGCGTTCACCGAGCAGGAGCTGCGGCTTCCGCATGCGTCGATCCGCGCGACCGTCCTGATCGAGACGATCCTCGCAGTGTTCGAGATGGACGAGATCCTGTGGGAGCTGCGCGAACGCTCGACAGGGCTGAACGCCGGCCGGTGGGACTACATCTTCAGCGTCATCAAGAAGCTCGGCGCGCTGCTCCCCGACCGCGCGTCGGTGACCATGAACGTTCCGTTCATGCGCGCATACACGGAGCTGCTCGTCGCAACCTGTCACCGGCGCGGCACGCACGCGATGGGCGGCATGGCGGCGTTCATCCCGTCACGGCGCGACGCGGAGCTGAACGAGCTGGCGCTGGCGAAGGTGCGGGAGGACAAGCAACGCGAGTCGGGCGACGGGTTCGACGGGACGTGGGTGGCGCACCCGGATCTGGTTCCCGTTGCGACGGAGGTCTTCGACGGTGTCCTGGGCGATCGTCCGAACCAGGTCGAGCGGCTGCGCGACGACGTGCGCGTCACGGCGCCTGACCTGATCGACTTCACCGTCCCTGGTGCGGACGTCACGGACGAGGGCCTGCGCACGAACGCCTCCGTCGGCGTCCGCTATCTCGATGCATGGCTGAACGGCGTGGGCGCAGCCGCGATCGACAACCTGATGGAGGATACGGCGACGGCAGAGATCTCCCGCGCACAGGTGTGGAGCTGGGTGCACGCCGGGCGCTTCAGCGAGCCGGAAGTCAGACGCGAGCTCGCCGCCGTCCAGGCGTCGGACGCGGCGAAGGAGCTGTTTGCAGAGGTTGCGCTGACGCCGGACTTCGTCGAGTTCTTGACGCTGCCCGCGTACGATCGCCTGCAGTGACCACCGACACGACGAAGGCCGACGAGATCGCGCTGCGGATCGAGGAGGCGATCGTCTCAGGCGAGCTGCCGCCGGGAAGCGTCCTCCGGCAGGAACAGCTTTCCGAACGCTTCGCCGTCAGCCGAACCCCTGTGCGCGAGGCGCTGCGGCGCCTTGCCGCGCTCGGGCTCGTCTCGTTCGTTCCGAACCGCGGCGTCCGCGTGCGGACGCTCTCGCGGGCCGAGTTGCGCGAGGCGTTCCTCGTTCGCGCGGAGCTCGAGTCGCTTGCGACGGAGCTCGCCGCACCGAAGCTCACGCCCGACGATCTGGCGGAGCTCGAGGAGGCCGAGGAGCGATTCAGCGTTGCGACGCAGGCACTGCGCGCGCGCCCGCGGGACGACGACGAGCGGTGGAGGCTCACCTCCGACTGGGTGAGCGCGAATCACGGCTTCCACGACGTGATCTACCGCGTCGCGGACGCGCCGCTGATCGAGCGGCTCGCCAAGAGCGCACGGCGGTCGTTCTCGGGTCATGCGGTCTGGGCGCCGGGCGGGTCGGAGGTGGACGCGCTCTACGAGCGGAACGACCGCGAGCACAGAGCGATCATCGCCGCGCTGCGCGCCGGCAACGGCGAAGGCGCGCGCGCACTTGCGCGCGCACATGTTCTCCACTCATACGAGCTGCTGGTGCACGTCCTCGAGCTCGCGTCCGTCGCCTAGGGCCGGGGCCCGCGCGCGACGAGCGCCAGCACGTCGTCGATCGTCCCGCGCGTGTCGTGCACGTTCTCCAGCCACCAGTGCGCGCCCGCCTCCTCGTAGGCGGCAGGGTCGCCGCGGTCCGACTGGCCGAGGACGGCGACGGTGAAGTCGTCGCCGCGGCCGATCTGCTCGATGCTGCGCGCGATGTCGTCGGGCCTCAGCGTCATGCCGGTGGGGTCGGCGCTGTCGGCCAGCCAGCCGTCCCAGCGTGCGGCGCGCCGCAGAGACGCCGGACGGTTGCCGCCGATCCACACCGGGATGCGCTCCTGCACCGGCGTCGGGGCCAGGGCGACGCCGTCGACCGTGTAGTGCCGGCCGCGGTGCGTCACCTCCTCGCCTGACCACAGTTGCCGCATGACATCGAGCCCCTCGTCGAGCATCTCCGCGCGCACCTTTTGATCTGTCGGCTCGCCGAACCGGCCGAACTCGTTCGGCGAGCCGCCGAGCCCGGCCCCGAAGAGGACGCGGCCGTTGCTGAGGCGGTCGAGCGTCGCGAGCTCGTGCGCCAGCACGTGTGGGCGGCGCCGCGCGACGGGCGTGACCGCCGTCCCGATGCGCACGCGCGAGGTCGACGCGGCGATCGCGCTGAGGACGACCCACGGATCGGCTGCGGGCGCGTCCCAGACGAAGGCGAGGTGGTCCCAGCTGAAGACGCCGTCCCAACCGGCCGCCTCCGCCGCCTCGGCGAGGCGGACGCCCACCCGCGGATCGGAGTAGGTACCGATGTTCGCGAGGCAGATCCCGAAGCGCACGCGCCTGACATTAGAGTCTGGTCGCGTGGAGTTCACGACGCGACCGGAGCTGCGCGGCACGTTCGGCATGGTCGCGTCGACGCACTGGCTCGCGTCGGCCGCCGGGATGGCCGTCCTCGAACGCGGCGGCAACGCGTTCGATGCCGCCGTTGCGGCCGGCTTCACGCTGCAGGTCGTCGAGCCGCACCTGAACGGCCCGGGCGGCGAGGTTCCGGCCGTCTACTACGCCGTCGACCGCGGCGAGCCGCTCGTCCTCTGCGGCCAGGGGGTCGCGCCGGCGGCCGCGACGGTCGAGCGCTTCCGCGAGCTCGGCCACGACCTCGTTCCCGGCACGGGTCCGCTGGCGGCGTGCGTGCCCGGCGCGTTCGGCGGTTGGCTGCTCCTGCTGCAGGAGCACGGCACGTGGCGCCTCGAGGACGTCCTCGCGTTCGCGATCCAGTACGCAGACGGCGGCTTCCCCGTGGCGCCCGGCATGCGCGCCGCGATCGTCCGCGAGGAGGAGACCGTCGCGGGCTGGCCGTCTTCCCGCGACCTCTACCTGCCGCCGCCGGACGTCGGCGCGCAGTTCCGCAACCCGACGCTGGCGGCGACGTACCGCAAGCTCGTCGCCGACGCACGCGGCGGCGCGCGCACCGACGAGATCGAGCGGGCGAGACAGCTCTTCTACGAAGGGTTCGTCGCCGAGGAGATCGAGCGCTTCTGCGCCGAGGACGGCGGCCTGCTGACACGTGCCGACCTCGCATCGTGGCGCGCGACGATCGAGCCCCCGGCGAGCTACGACTACGGCGGCGTCACCGTCTGCAAGACGCAGGCGTGGGGATCGGGGCCCGTCGCGTTGCAGCAGCTCGCGCTGCTCGCCGGCTTCGACGTCGCCGGCCTCTCCGAAGCCGAGTTCGTCCACGTCGTAGTCGAGTGCGCAAAGCTCGCGTTCGCCGACCGCGACGCGCTCTACGGCGACGTCGACGACGTGCCGCTCGAACGGCTGCTCTCCCGGGAGTACAACGACGAGCGCCGCGCGCTCGTGACGGACGACGCGTCCGGCGAGTACGTCCCGGGGCTCGGCCGGCTGCCGACGGTCGTCGAGGCAATGCCGCTCGCGGGCGCAGGTGAGCCGACGCGTGGCGACACCGTCCACCTCGACGTCGTCGACAAGGACGGGAACATGGTCTCGGCGACGCCGAGCGGCGGCTGGCTGTACGGCTCACCCGTCATCCCGGCGCTGGGCTGGCCGCTCGGGACCCGCGCGCAGATGTTCTGGCTGGAGGAGGGTCTGCCGTCGTCATTGCGGCCGGGCGCGCGGCCGCGCACGACGCTTTCGCCGGGGCTGGCGCTCCGCGACGGCAGGCCGTGGCTCGCCTGGGGGACGCCCGGCGGCGACCAGCAGGAGCAGTGGGCGTTCCACGTCTTCCTGCGGCACGCCCGGCGCGGCCTCAACCTCCAGGAGGCGATCGACGCGCCCGAGTTCGACACGGACCACCTGATCTCGTCGTTCTACCCGCGCGGCTTCGCGCGCAGGTCGCTCGAGGTCGAAGGCCGCTTCGCCGAGGAGGTCGTCGACGACCTGCGCCGCCGCGGGCACGAAGTGACCGTCATGCCCGACTGGTCGCTCGGCCGCGTGACGGCGGTCGAGCGGGAAGACGGGCAGCTCCGCGCCGCTGCGAATCCGCGCGGCATGCAGGGCTACGCTGTCGGCCGCTGATGGACGCTCTCTACAAGCCCGAGGGCGTCGAGGAGCGCTGGCAGCGGACGTGGGAGGAGGAGGGCCTCTACGACGCCGATCCCGATCCGTCGCGCCGCAGCTTCGCGATCGCGCACCCGCCGCCGAACGTCACCGGCGATCTCCACCTCGGCCACGCGCTGCAGCTCTCGCTCGCCGACACGATCGTCCGCACGCGGCGGATGCAGGGGTACAACGTCCTCTTCCAGCCCGGCTTCGACCACGCGGGCATCTCGACGCAGAACGCCGTCGAGAAGCACCTCGCGACCGAGGGTAAGACGCGACAGGACCTCGGCCGCGAGGCGTTCGAGCAACGCGTCTGGGAGTGGCTGCGCGAGTACGGCGGCAAGATCATGTTCCAGTTCCGCCGTGTCGGTGCCTCGCTCGACTATCGGCGCGAGCGCTTCACGATGGACGACGGCTACGTGCGCGCGGTCATGCGCTTCTTCGTCCACCTCTACGACAAGGGCTGGATCTACCGCGCCAACCGGATCATCAACTGGTGCCCGTTCCACCTCACGTCGCTCTCCGACCTCGAGCTCCAGCACGTGGACGTGGACGACATGCTCGCGTACGTCCGCTATCCGCTCGCCGACGGCGACGGCGAGATCACGATCGCAACCGTTCGCCCGGCGACGATCCTCGCCGACGTTGCGGTGGCGGTGCATCCCGGGGACGAGCGCTACGAGGATCTCGTCGGGCGCGAAGTCGTGGTGCCGGTCGTCGAGCGCCGTGTGCCGGTGATCGCGGACGACCGCGTCGAGCGCGAGTTCGGCACCGGTGCGCTCAAGGTCACGCCGGGGCACGATCCGCTCGACTACGAGATCGGCCGCGATCACGGCCTCCCCGAGCTGTCTGTCATCGGCGCCGACGGGCGCATGAACGCCGAGGCCGGCCCCGGCTTCGAGGGGCTCACGCAGCAGGAAGCGGACGAGCGGGTGCTCGCCTGGCTGCAGGAGCGGGGGCAGCTCGAGAAGCGTGAGCAGTACCGGCATACGGTCGCCGTCTGCGACCGCTGCAAGAGCCGGATCGAGCCGCGCATCTCGCTGCAGTGGTGGTGCGCGATGGACGAGCTGAAGCGGCCGGCACTCGAGGCGCTCCGCAGCGGGCGCGTGCGCTATCACCCCGAGTCACAGCATCGCTTCGCGATCCAGTCGCTCGAGGACGCGCCCGACTGGAACATCTCGCGCCAGATCTGGTGGGGGCACCAGCTGCCGGTGTGGGAGTGCCCCGACGGCCACATCACGGTCGCGGAGACCGAGCCCGAGGCGTGCGCCGACTGCGGCTCGAAGGAGCTGACGCGCTCGACGGACGTGCTCGACACGTGGTTCTCGTCGGCGCTCTGGCCGTTTGCGACACTCGGCTGGCCGGACGACACGCCGGACCTGCTGCAGTTCTACCCGGGCGACCTGAACACGACCGCGCGCGACATCATCCGGCTCTGGGAGAACCGGATGATCTTCTCCGGCCTCGAGCTCATGGGCGACGTGCCGTTCACCGACATCGTCATCCACTCGACGGTGCACGCGCCGGCCGGCGGACGCATGTCGAAGAGCCTCGGGACCGGAATGAACCCGCTCGCGGTGATCGACGCCTACGGCGCGGATGCGATGCGCTACGGCCTGATGAAGATGGCGTCCTCGCAGGACGTGCGTTTCTCGGAGGGGGCGATCGACGAGGGGCGCAAGCTCGCGAACAAGCTCTGGAACGTCGCGCGACTGATCATCCTCGCGTCGGATGGCGCGAAGCCCGACCCGCGCCCGCGGACCCTCGAGGAGCACTGGATCCTCGCGCGCCTCGCGCAGACGCAGCGGCGCATCGAGCGGCACCTCGCCGAGTTCGACTTCTCACACCTCGTCGACGAGCTGTACCACCTGACTTTCGACGACTTTTGCGACTGGTACGCCGAGGCGATCAAAGCGCGGCTCTACGACGGCGACGCCGGCGCACGCGCCACGGCGACCGCAGCGCTCGAGCGGCTGCTGACACTGCTCCATCCGGCCATGCCGCACGTGACGGAGGAGATCTGGTCGAACCTGCCGGACCGGGAACGGCGCCTGATCGTGACGCCGTGGCCCGAGGCCGGCGACGACTCCCAGGCCGGCGCGCTGGCCCGCGTGCAGGAGGCGGCGGAGATGTACCGGCGCAGCGGCGTGCGCATCCCGCTCGAGGGCGAGGAGCGGCGTATCTTCGACGCGGTCGTGCGTCCGCGCGAGGACGGCGACGGCGACGCGGCGGCGGAGGTCGAGCGCCTGCGCAACGAGATCGCGCGAGCCGAGGGGATGCTCGCGAACGACCGGTTCGTGCAGAACGCGCCCGCGCACGTCGTCGATGCCGAACGCGAGAAGCTCGCGCGCTACCAGCGGGAGCTCGATGCTCTCACCGACTGAATACGTCGACTCGCTCAGCCCATGGCCGAAGGACGGCTTCGGGCTCGACCGGATCACAGCGCTGCTCAGCGAGCTCGGCGAGCCGCAACTGCGCTATCCGTCGATCCACGTCGTCGGGACGAACGGCAAGTCGACGGTCACGCGCACGATCGAGGCGCTCCTCGACCGTGAGGGGCTGGCCGTGGGCGCGTACCTGTCGCCGCACGTACGCGCGTGGAACGAGCGGATCCGCGTCCGCAACGAGGAGGCGGATTTCGAGGCTGCGATCGAACGCGTACGCAGCGACGGCGAGCGCCTCGGCGCGACGCAGTTCGAGCTAGTGACGGCCGCCGCGCTGGCGGAGTTTGCCGCCGCCGGTGTCGACGTGGCCGTCGTCGAGGCGGGGCTCGGCGGCCGCTTCGACGCGACGAACGTCCTGCGCTCGCCCGTCCAGGTGCTCACGAACGTGTCGCTGGAGCACACGGAGGTGCTCGGCACGACGCGCCCGGCGATCGCGGGGGAGAAGCTCGCCGTCGTGCGACCCGGCGCGACGGTCGTGCTGACCGAGCCCGAGTGGGAGGGGCTCGCGGCAGAGAATGGCGCGGCCGAGGTCGTCGTCACGGGGCGGAGCAACCTCGCGGTCGCGCTCGCCGCGGCGGAGGCGTTCCTCGGTCGCTCCGTCGACGGCCACGTCGACGTGCGACTGCCGGGGCGGCTCGAGCGCGTCAGCGACGAACCGCTCGAGATCTGGGACGGCGCGCACAACCTCGCCGGCGTCGGGTACGTCCTCGCCCGGCTCCCGAGCGCCCGCTACACGCTGGTCGCCTCGATCCTGGCGGACAAGGACGTCGAGGGGATGCTGGCAGGGCTCTCCGCCCTCGGCGACCGCTTCGTCGCCACGGGCTCGAGCAGCGTCCGTTCCCTCTCCTCGGCGGATCTGGCCGAGCGGGCCGGTCGCTACTTCGCCGAGGTCGAGGCGGTCGACGACCCGGCCGAGGCCCTGGCGCGTGCCCGAGCGGGCCGGGGCCCGGTGCTCGTCACCGGATCCCTGTACCTCCTGGCCGATCTCGCCAAGGATGAAAGCGTACGATGGCGAACGTTGGCGACAGGCTAACCGTCTTCGCTTTCGCGACCTTCGTCCTCGCGGCGATCGTCGGACTTGCGTTTCTTGCTGGGTACTTGATCGGAAGAATCCTCCTGTGATCTCGAGCACCTTCGGCGGCGTCCACGACTTCTTCTCGTCGGGGACGTGGCACGTCGCCGTCAACCTGCTGATCTTCTTCGCGGTCGTCCTCTGGCTGTCTGTCGCCTACTGGGTCTACAAGGACGCCAAGCGGCGGATCGACGACCCGGTGCTGGTCGCCGTGTCGGTCGCCGTCGGGCTCGTGCTGCCGTACGTCGGCGCGCTGGTCTACATGCTGTTCCGGCCCCCGGAATACCTCGAGGACGTGCGCGAGCGGGAGCTCGAGATCAAGGCGATGGAGGAGCGCCTCTCTCGCCGCGACCTCTACTGCCCGGTCTGCCGCGCCGAGGTCGGCCCCGACTTCCTCGTCTGCCCGGTCTGCACGACGAAGCTGAAGCAGGCGTGCGTCAACTGCAAGGCGCCGCTCGAGGCGCTCTGGCAGGTGTGCCCCTATTGCGAGACGCCGGTCGAGCCGACGGCCGTCGAGTTCCCCGCCTTCGAGGCGCGTCCGCCGCGCCGTCGGCGACGGACGGGCGAAACGACGAACCCGTAGACTCCGGCGCTCGATGGCGGTCGAGCGCTCGCTGATCCTGATCAAGCCCGACGCGATGCAGCGCCGTCTCGCGGGCGACATCCTCGGCCGCATCGAGCGCCGCGGCTTCACGCTACGGGCGGGGAAGGTCATTCACGTGAGCCGCGAGCTCGGTGAGACGCACTACGCCGAGCACAGGGAGAAGCCGTTCTTCGGCGAGCTGGTCGAGTTCATCACCTCCGGCCCGACGTTCGCGTTGGTCGTCGAGGGCGAGGGCGCGATCGCAACGATGCGGAAGACGATCGGCGCGACGAATCCCGCAAACGCGGAGCCGGGCACGATCCGCGGTGACCTCGCGGTCGCGATGCCGGACAATCTCGTCCACGGCTCCGACTCGCCCGAGTCGGCAGAGCGCGAGATCGCGCTGTGGTTCACAGACGATGAGCTCGTCTGACTACGTCGAGCGCAACGTCGCGCACTGGACCCGGGCGAACGCCGACTACACCGACGCGCAGGCCGAGCGGAGTTGGGCGAAGGAGGAGATCGACTGGGGCGTCTGGGGGATACCCGAGTCCCAGCTGAACGTCCTCGGTGACGTCGACGGGCTCGACGTCGTCGAGCTCGGCTGCGGCACCGCCTACTTCTCGGCCTGGCTCGCCCGGCGTGGCGCGCGTGTCGTCGGCGTCGATCCCACGCCGGCGCAGCTCGAGACCGCGCGCCGCATGCAGCGCGAGACGGGGCTCGAATTTCCGCTCGTCCAGGCGACGGGCGAGGACGTCCCCCTTCCGGACGCATCGTTCGACCTGGTTCACTCGGAGTACGGCGCGTCGATCTGGGCCGATCCACACAGGTGGGTCCCGGAGGCTGCTCGCCTGCTCCGCCCCGGCGGACGCCTGATCTTTCTGCGCAACTCGACGTTCGTGATGGTCTGCATGGATCTCGACGGGATCACCGAGCGCCTCGTACGGCCTCTGCGGGACATGGTGCGGATCGACTGGCCCGACACGGAGGAGGTCGAGTTCCACTTGTCCGCCGGAAGGCTGATCGACGTGTTGCGCGACAGCGGCTTCGAAGTCGAGCGCCTGCTCGAGCTGTATGCACCAGATGCTGCGGTGACGCACGAGTACTACAAGTGGGTGACGGCCGAATGGGCAAAGCAGTGGCCGCACGAGGAGCTCTGGGTCGCCCGCAAGCGGCGCGATGGCTGACGCGTCGCCGGCGCCACCCCTGTTGCTCGCTTCGCGCTCCCCGCAGCGGCGCGCCATCCTCGAGCAGCTCGGCGTCCCGTTCGACGTCGTCGAGCCGCGCTACGTGGAAGCCGAGCCGCCGGAGCTCGCCGACGCGACGGAGGTCGTGCGCGAGCACGCGCTCGGGAAGGCTCGGAGCGTCGCGGACGAAGCCGACGGGCGGCCGGTGCTGGGCGTCGACACCGAGGTCGTGCTGCAGGGGCTGATCTTCGGCAAACCGGCGGACGCGACCGAGGCGGAGGAGATGCTCGAGGAGCTCTCGGGCAAGACGCACGTCGTCATGTCCGGCCTGTGCCTGCTGACGCCCGGGTGGGAGGAGGTCGAGTACGAGGGCACGCGCGTGACGTTCCGCGACCTGACGCCGCGCGACCTCGCGTGGTACATCGAGACAGGGGAGTGGAACGGGCGCGCAGGCGCATACGCCATCCAGGGACGCGGAGCCGCGCTCGTCCGCTCGATCGAAGGTGACTACCTGAACGTCGTCGGCCTGCCGGCGTCCTGCCTCGTGCGGGTCCTCGCCGCCCGCTTTGCAGGCACTTACGGTTTTGGCTAGCCCGACTCGGCGGTCCCGCCGAGGCGCCGCTCACGGCGCCGGACATAGAGGTCGTGCAAGGTTTGCTCGCGCGACCGTCCGACGCACTGCCTAGGTCTCTCTTCAGTTCGAAGCTAGACTCGATCGGCCCATGGGTCTCTTCGACAATCTTGGTGGCTTCGGCGGCCGCGACATGGCCGTGGACCTCGGCACGGCGAACACGCTCGTGTACGTGCGCGGGCGCGGTATCGTGCTCTCGGAGCCGTCGGTCGTCGCGATCGACCAGCGCACCGGCGAGGTGCACGCGGTCGGCGTCGAGGCGAAGCGCATGCTCGGCCGCACGCCGGGGACGATCTCGGCGATCCGCCCGCTCAAGGACGGCGTCATCGCCGACTTCGACGTGACGGAGCAGATGCTCCGTCACTTCATCCAGAAGGTGCACCAGAACCGCTTCGCG
>DATIDT010000009.1:0-28804 GCA_035456125.1 Gaiellaceae bacterium | reverse complement strand
GACCGTGATCCACGTTGCATCTGTTGTTCAAGTGTGGTGTTCGCAAAAGCGAGTTGCGGAGCATCCAGTTTCGCCATTTCGACCATGCACAGAAGCGCCTCACGGTGTTCCGGAAAGGCGGCAAGGTTCAAACCCTGCCCGTCGTCGATCCCGCCTTCTGGAACGAGCTCGAACGGTGGATCCTCGACTGGCAAGCGCAACCGGACGAGTACCTGCTCTGCCGACGTTCGGTCAGGCCGAACCGGCACAAATCGGGGGAGAGGTTCATCCAGGAGTACCGCAACGAGCCGATGGGCGGCCACGGCCTCCATGACTGGTGGTACGGCTGCCTGCAACGAGGCGGTGTCACAGCGGAAGGTCAGACGAGCGGTGAGCGGATGCACAAGGCCCGCCACACCGCAGGCCAGCGCGTCCGAGATCACACGCGCGGGAACCTAAAGGCGACACAGAAACTGCTCGGCCGCTCGAGCATCAGCACCACCGCCGACATCTACGTGGGCTGGGACATCGACCAGTTGGCGGAGACCCCTGAAGAGCTGTTGGAGGGCGAGACGTGAATCGTTCCCGCCAGCCTCTCCGTGTTCCGCTCAACGATGCGGTGTATGCGCCTGGCAGGAATCGAACCTGCGACCTTGCGCTCCGGAGGCGCACGCTCTATCCCCTGAGCTACAGGCGCGAGGGGGCCAGTCTACCGCCGGCCTGCTCGAGACCGCGACGCGCGTTCGCTAGGGGCCGTCTCGGATCACTGTCTGACTAGGGTTCCGACGAGTGGAGGTCACCGCCCGCATCGCCACCATCGAGCTTGCGGAGACGTTCGTCATCTCCCGAACCTCGCAGGACACAGCGGAGGTCGTCCAGGTGGAGCTCCGCCACGACGGCGTCTCCGGCTTCGGCGAGGCGGCGCCGATCGAGCGCTACGGCGAGAGCGCGCAGTCTGCGCTGCAGTATCTGGAGGACCTCGGCGACGCCCTCGGCGACGACCCGTTCGCGCTCGAGCGCATCGGGGGGCGGCTGGAGCCGCGCGAGTGGGCCGCGCGCTCGGCGCTCGACGCGGCGCTGCACGACCTGCAGGGAAAGCTGACCGGCCTGCCCGTCTGGCGGCTGCTCGGGCTGCGCCGTCAAGGCCCGCCGACGTCGTGGACGATCTGGCTCGGGGATCCCGACGAGATGGCAGCGCGCGCGGGGAAGGTCGCCGACCGCTTCTTGCGGCTGAAGCTGAAGCTCGGCGCGCGCGACGGCCGCGACGTCGAGCGAGTACGCGCCGTTCGCGAGGTGACGGGGGCGCCGCTACAGGTCGACGTCAACGAGTACTGGACCGTCGACGAGGCCCTCGACACGCTCCCGCAGCTCGCCGACCTCGGCGTGCAGTACTGCGAGCAGCCGCTCCCCGCCGGCGACCCCGACGGCGCGCGCCTGAAGGCGGCGTCGCCGATCCCGGTCTACGTCGACGAGGACTGCCACCGCCTGGACGACGTTGCCGCTTGCGCGCAGCGCGCACACGGGATCAACATCAAGCTGGCCAAGTCCGGCGGCATCCGCGAGGCCGTGCGGATGGCGCACGCGGCGCGCGCCGTCGGGCTCGGCGTGATGCTCGGCTGCATGATCGAGTCCGGCCTGGGGATCGCAGCGGCAGCGCAGGTCGCGTCGCTCTGCGACCATGTCGACCTCGACGGCAATCTCCTGCTCGCGCACGACCCATGGCCCGGCGTCGAGCTCGTCGACGGCGTGCAGCTCCCGGCAAACGAACCAGGGCTCGGTGTCAGAGAAGAAGTACCTGATCCTCGCTGAGGCCTTCTCGCACGACCCCCATTACGGCAAGACCCTGCGAGGCGTGATGCGGTACCGGCGCGAGTCGGTGGTCGCCATCCTCGACACGCAGCGCGCGGGCCAGAGCGACGACGGCGTCCCGATCGTCGCCGACGTGGAGGACGGGAGGCAGTACGAGCCCGACACCGCGCTCGTCGGCGTCGTCACACAGGGCGGCCGTTTTCCCGGCGACTGGCAGGAGCTGCTCAAGAGCTGCGTCAGGCACGGCCTCGACCTCGAGAACGGCCTGCACGTCCGCTTGCACGACATCCCGGGGCTGCCCGAGCTCGCCCGCGAGCGCGGCGTCGAGCTGCGCGACCTGCGCGAACCGCCGCCCGGTCTGAGCACCGCCACCGGCGCAAACCTCGACGTCGACGCGACGATCGTCCTCACGGTCGGCTCGGACTGCGCGATCGGGAAGATGACCGCGACCTGCGAGCTCGACCTCGAGGCGCGCAACCGCGGGCTCCGCTCCGTCTTCGTCCCCACCGGCCAGACGGGGATCGCGATCGCCGGCTGGGGGATCTCCGTCGACGCCGTCGTCTCCGACTTCCTCGCCGGCGCGGCCGAGCGGCTCGTCGTCGACGGCGCGAAACGCGGCGACCTGCTGTGGGTCGAAGGGCAGGGCGCGATCCTGCACCCGATCTACAGCGGCGTCACCGTCGGGCTGATCCACGGCAGCGCGCCTCACCTGTACGTCCTGTGCCACGAGGTTGGGCGGACGATCACCGAGGGCGACCCGACACAGTCGCCGCTTCCGAGTCTCTCCGAGCTGATCGACCTGCACGAGCGGATGTCGCTCAAGAAGCGTCCGGCCAAGGTCGTCTCGATCGCCCTCAACACGTCCACGGTCTCGGAGGACGAGGCGCGCGCGGCGATCGCCGCAGCGGAGCAGGAGACGGGGCTTCCGGCCGACGATCCCGTGCGATTCGGAGCCGGCAGACTCCTCGAAGCGGTACTCAAAGCGCGACCCTGATCTGCCGACAACGTCGGCATGAGGCGGATCACTGCGGTCCTGGCATCCGCATGCCTGGCCCTCGCCCTTGCGGGCGCGGCGTCGAGCACGACCTTCGGCGTCGCCGACGATGCCGGCAAGTACGCCGAGGACGGGGGCGCCAGCTTCTTCACGATGCTGACGCAGCTCGGCATGACCGAGAACCGCATGGCGGTCTTCTGGGACCCGTCGCAGCCGAGCACGATCGTCGACCAGGCGTTCCTCGACCGCGCGATCCCGCAGGCGCAGGCACGGGGGATCGACGTGATGTTCGCGATCTACCCGCTGAAGGCGCGTGCGCTCGTCGACACGCCGAACGGCATCCAGCTGTTCGCGCAGTACGCAGCGAAGGTCGCCGAGCGGTATCCGTACGTCCGCAAGATCGTCTGCCTCAACGAGGGAAACCAGCCGCGCTTCCATCAGCCGCAGTTCGACGACCAGGGCAACGGCATCTCCGGCTACGTGCAGGAGCAGGCGATGGCCGCGTGCTACGACGCGCTCAAGGCGGTCGACCCTGGCATCGACGTCGTCGCCTTCGGGCTCTCGCCGCGCGGCAACGACGACTTCGACGCGCCCTCCAATGTCTCGCACTCGCCGATCCGCTTCCTGAAGGAGGTCGGTGAGGCGTACCGCCAGAGCGGCCGCACGAAGCCGATCGCCGACGACCTGTCGGCGCACTGCTACCCGAACGTCAACACCGACGCGCCGTCCGTGGGCTACCTGTGGCCGAAGGTCGGGTGCGTCGACTTCGACCGGCTCAAGCAGGCATGGTGGGACGCCTTCCACGGAACCGCGCAGCCGCTCTTTCGCGAGACCGGCGACGCCGGCGGCGGCCCGCACGTGCGCATCTTCGTCGACGAAGTCGGCTACCAGGCGAAGGTCGCCCCCGACAAGGCGTCGCTGTACAACGGCTCCGAGAACGTCCCGGTGATCGACGAGACCACGCAAGGCCAGTACTACGCGCAGCTGATCGCGCTGATGGCGTGCGACCCCGACGTCGCGCTGCTGAACTTCTTCCACGCCGTCGACGAGACGAGCCTGGCTGCGTGGCAAAGCGGCGTCGTCCTGCCTGACGGGTCGCACCGCGCGTCGTTCGACCAGGTGAGGAACGCGATCCTGGCGAATCAGTCGTGCCATGGCAAGAGCGTCGAGTGGCGACACGCTGAGCACGTCGTCGGTGCACGCGCAACCTTCAAGACGCTGCCGCGCTCGTTCGTGGTGCGCGCCGACGAAGGGTTCGCATACGAGGTCAAGATCACGCGGCCGGCGAGCACGCGCCGGCTCACCGGCGCGGACGGTACCGGCGAAGCGGGGCGTGACGTCCTCTTCAAGCTTCCGAAGCTGCGGAAAGGCTCCTACCGCGTGCAGGTGAGCCTGCGCGCGGAGACGAATCCGGACCGCACAACGGTCTTCGCGCGCACATTTCGAGGCGCGTAGTACTGGCCTTTTTGGCCGCTGGCAAGCGGCCGCGTTTGCGCTATAAGGATCGACATGTCCGATCCTCGCGTGGCGAAGCTCGGCGAGCTGCTCGTCGACTACTCGCTCGGGCTCCAGCGGGGACAGCTGCTGCGGATCGACGCAGGGACGGTCGCGGCGCCGCTCGTCGTCGAGGCGTACCGCTTCGCGCTGCGCGCGGGCGCGCATGCGCGGATGCGCATCGACGTCGAGGGCATCGACGTGATCACCGTCGGCGAGGCGAACGACGACCAGCTCGTCTACGTCTCGGAGATCGAGCGCTTCGAGGTCGAGCAGGTCGACGCCGTGATCACGATCTGGGCGGATCGCAACACGCGCGCGCTCACGGGTGCGGACCCGGAGCGCGTCAGCCGCCGGATCGGGTCGCGTCGTGAGCTGACGAAGCGGTTCTGGGAGCGGATCGACGCCGGCGAGGCGAAGTGGGTCGGCACGCGCTTTCCGACCGAGGCACACGCGCAGGACGCGGAGATGTCGCTCGCGGAGTACGAGGACTTCGTGTACGGCGCATGCCACGTGCGCGTGGACGAGGACCCCGTTGCACACTGGCGCAAGGTCTCCGCCCAGCTGAACGCACGCGCGCGCGAGCTCGAGATGTCCAGCGAGCTGCGCATCGTCGGGCCGGACACCGACCTGCGCGTGAACGTCGGAGGCCGCCGCTGGCTTGCGGCCGACGGCAAGCTGAACATGCCGGACGGCGAGGTCTTCACGAGCCCGGTCGAGACGGAGACCGAGGGCGAGATCCGGTTCTCGTTCCCCGCGATCTTCCACGGCCGCAGCGTCGAGGACGTGCGACTCCGGTTCGAAGGCGGTCGTGTCGTCGCCGCCGAGGCGAAAACCGCTAACGACTTCCTGCAGTCGCTGCTCGAGATGGACGAGGGCGCCCGCATCCTCGGCGAGGTGGCGTTCGGCCTCAACTACGAGATCGACCGCTTCACGCGCGACATCCTGTTCGACGAGAAGATCGGCGGAACGGTCCACGTCGCGCTCGGGTCGAGCTTCAAGACGCTCGGCGGCGAAAACGACTCAGGCCTGCACTGGGACATGATCTGCGACCTGCGCGCCGACGGCGAGGTCTACGCCGACGGCGAGCTCGTGTGGAAGTCCGGCCGTTTCGTGCACGAGCCGGGACTCGTCGCCGCCGCTTCCTGAGCCGCGTCGCCGTCATCTCCGACACGCACCTCCCGCGTGGGACGCGCACGCTTCCGGAAGCCTGCGTAAAGCTGCTCCGCGGCGCGGATCTCATCCTCCACGCGGGCGACTTCGTCTCGGTCGCGTTCCTGCAGGAGCTGCGCGCGCTCGGGCCGCCGGTGGAAGGCGTACACGGGAACATGGACGAGCCGGCGCTGAAGGCGCTGCTGCCGAAGCAGCACGTCGTCGAGGTCGACTCGCTCCGAATCGGCATGGTGCACGACGCCGGCCCGCGGGCCCGCCGGGAGGCTCGGCTGGCCGCACGGTTCCCGGAGTGCGGTGCAGTGGTGTATGGCCACAGCCACGTCCCGCAGGTCGAGCGCTTTCAGCATCTCTGGGTGCTCAACCCCGGCTCGCCGACCGACAAGCGCCGGCAGCCGGTGGCCACGATGCTCGTCCTCCGAATTCGCGGCTCCCGGATCACGCCGGAGCTCGTCAATGTCTGACTTGACAGAACGAACACTTGTTCGATAGCATGCGAACGCATGTTCGTCCGGTTGACCATCGTCGTCCTGATCGCGGCTCTCGCCGTCGGCCTTGCCGCGCGCCCCTCCGGGAGTGCGGGGCCGCCCGTCGGCTACGTCGTTCAGCCGTCCGACACGCTCTGGTCGATCGCGGCGAGCCACTATCCCGGCGATCCGCGAGAAGGCATCTGGAAGCTGCAGCACCGGAACCACCTCCACGGCACGATGCTCGTGCCCGGCCAGCGGCTCGTCGTGCCGTAGCCGTCAGGGGCCGGTGAGTGGGAGGCCCGCGGTGTAGACGCGCTCGCCGCGAAACAGCCGCCGCTCCGGGTCCCACGGAAAGAGGATCCCGACCTTCCAGGTCAGCCGCTCGCCCGACGGCGGGAAGCCGAGCCAGTCGCGCTCGTGCGTTCCTGTGACCTCGGCCTCCTCGTACACGCCCTGCGGCCCGATGACGATGTCGGTGAGGTCGAAGTGGATGTCGGGGAATGCCGTGAGCAGCTCCGTGTAGAAGCGCGCCGCGCCGTCGTGGCCCTCCCATCGGTGGCCCGTCTGGGCGAGCTCGTAGACGCAATCCTCGGTCAGCGTCGAGATCAGCCCAGGCAGATCACGATTGTCTTCGGCGATGGAGTGCTTCTTCCAGAGCTCCCGGATCTCGTCGTGCTCCACGGCGGTCGGCTCGAGGCGGATGAGGGCGCGCACGTCGGTCACGACGACTCCCAGAACGTCCTGACGCGGTCGTTGAAAATCCTGCCGAGCTTCTGCGGGCTGTGGGCGGCGGGAAGAATCGCACGCTCGGGCTCGAGCCGCTCGTCGAGCACCTCGCAGACCGCGCGGAATGCGGCGCCCGCGAGCGCGCGTGCCGAGTCAGGAGCGGGACACCAGTCGCCTTGCACGAGCAGCACGCGCAACCGCGCGCCCGCGAGGTCGTCGAGCGGGATCTGCGCCTCCCAGGGCGGGCGCTCGGTCATCGATGCGCGCGCAGCCTCGAGCACCGGCCCTGCGAGCGGCGTTGCCTGCGCGGGGAAGCCGAAGCCGCGCAGGAACCGGGCGCGGTACTCGCTCGGATCCTGCGTTGTACGCGCCGCACCGTCGATGTTCCGGATCATCTCCTCCACCGCTGGATCGCCGCGCGCAACTCCGAATGCCGGCGGCTCGATCAAGACGAGCGAGCGAACGGCCTCGGGGCGGCCGGCGGCTGCGAGCAGCGAGACGACGCCACCGTATGAGTGGCCGACGAGGTGTGCGCCGTCGCCGAGAAGGTCGGCGACGTCCTCGGCGTCGTGCTCGAAATCGACGCGGCCGTCGGGCGGCGAGGCGCCGAAGCCACGGCGGTCGACGAGCAGCAAGCGGTAGTCGCCGGCGAGCGGGCGCTGCTCGCGCCACGTCTCCTCGCCCCAGCCAAAGCTCCCGTGCACGAAGACGGCAGGCTCGCCGTCGCCCCAGACCGTCACGTGGACACCGCTTGCAGTCAGCACCCAGCAGAGGTTACGCGCAGCGTGGCCGCGCGCGGGTCGAACCTAGAATCGACCCCGATGGACCTGGACGTCGTCTTTCTCGGCACGGCCGGCTCGATGCCGACGGCGCAACGGGCGCCTGCAGCCCTGCTCGTCCGGCGCGGCGGCGACAAGCTGCTGTTCGACTGCGCCGAGGGGACGCAGCGGCAGCTCCTGCGGTCGTCGGTCGGCCTGCTCGAGCTCGAAGAGGTCTTTGTGACGCACTTCCATGCCGACCACGTCCTCGGCCTGCCGGGGATGCTGAAGACGTTCGCGCTGCGTGGGCGCGAGCTTCCGCTCACCGTGTACGGCCCCCGGGGCCTCGTCGACTTGCTCGGCTCGCTGAAGCGGGTGCTCGGCAAGCTGACGTACAACGTCGAGCTCGTCGAGCTCGAGAGCGGCGACGTGCTCGAGCGCGACGGGTACCGGCTCGCGACCTTCGGCGTCGCGCACGGAGTCTCCGCGCTGGGCTGGTCGCTGATCGAGGCGACGCGACCTGGCCGGTTCGACGTGGAGGCGGCTGACCGGCTCGGCGTTCCGAGCGGGCCGGCGCGCGGTGCGCTGCAGCGGGGCGAGACCGTGGGACGCGTGAAACCCGAGGACGTCCTCGGGCCGCCGCGCCCGGGGCGGAAGCTCGTCATCACCGGCGACACTGGCCCCTCGGACGAGATCGTCGAGGCGGCGTGGGGGGCGGACGTGCTCATCACCGAGGCGACGTTTGCGGACGAGGAGCGCGGCCGGGCGGCCGAGACCAGGCATCAGACGGCGGCGCAGGCGGCCGAGCTGGCGGAGCGCGCAAACGTAGCCCTGCTCGCGCTCACCCACATCTCGAGCCGCTACTTCGGGCCTGAAATCGCCGAAGAGGCGCGCGCGATCTTCCCGGAAACGGTCGTGCCGCGCGACTTCGACGTCGTCGAGGTGCCGTTCGCTGAGCGGGGGGCGCCGCACCTGGTGAAAGGCGGGGCGTCTCGCCGCCGCGAGCAAGAGGTCGTATCATCGGCCCCGCAATGACTGAGATGGTTCGAGTCGCCGTGGCGGGCGACGTCGCCGAAGCCGAGGAGATCCAGGAGATCCTCCGGGCGGCCGGCATCGATGCGGAGCTGCACGACGGCGAGGACGACTCGGTGACGGTGTCCGTCCCGGAGGACTCGGTCGAGCAGGCGCAGGACGCGATCGAGGCGATGACGGAGCCCGACGATTTGGTGGGAGAGCCCTAACCGAGCAAAGCAGGTGCTCCGCCTCGGCTCGATCGTGCTCCGCGTCGACGACTTGAAGCGTCAGACGGAGTTCTGGCAGGCGGCGCTTGGCTACGTGCGCCTAGATGACGGCGAGAGCGACGACTTCGTCCTGCTCGGTCCGCCCGACGGAGGCGGCCCGCACCTGTCACTCGACCAGGTTCGCTCGTCGCTGCAAATCCCGCCGCGCCTTCACCTCGACCTGTACGCAGACGATCAGGCGAGCGAGGTCGAGCGGTTGATCGCGCTGGGCGCGACCGAGGTTCATTGGGACAAACGACCGCCGGACGCGGACTACGTCATCCTCGCCGATCCCGAGGGGAACCGGTTCTGCGTGGTCGATACCGCGAGGTAGGCGCCCATACGCTGCTCCGTCGCGAGGCGACGGTACCCTCCATCCGGTGGACTCTTTAGAGTCCACCGGAAGCCGAGCCCCTTTAACCCGGTCCAGTGAGGCCGGAAAGGAGTCGAATGAACGTGCCTGCGCCCGCCGCGGCGGAGAAAGTCCTGCTGGACGCCGACGCCTTGCGTCGCACGCTCTCCCGCATCGCGCACGAGATCATCGAAGGCAATCCGGACGTCACGCGGGTCGCGGTCGTCGGGATCCAAACGCGGGGGGTGCCGCTCGCGCAACGACTGCGCCGGCTCGTCGAGGAGCGTGCGGGCGAGGCCCCCGACATCGGCGCCGTCGACATCACCTTCTATCGCGACGACGTGCAGGTGCGCGGCAGCGACGCGCCGCGGCACCCGCAACCCGTCGTCCGCTCGACGACGCTCGACTTCCCGCTCGAGGGCAAGACGGTCGTGCTCGTCGACGACGTCCTCTATACGGGCCGCACGATCCGGGCCGCGATCGAGGCGCTCTTCGACTACGGGCGTCCTGACCGCATCCAGCTCGCGGTGCTCGTCGATCGCGGCCATCGCGAGCTCCCGATCCGCCCCGACTACGTCGGCAAGAACTTTCCGACCTCGCGCAACGAGCGCATCCAGGTGCAACTCGTCGAGGTCGACGAAATCGATCAAGTCCTGCTCGTTCCCGCCCCAGAGGAGGCATCGCACGATGGCTGAGATCCGCGTCATGCGCGAGGACCTGCGTCCGCCCGCGCGGCCGCCCAAGCGGCACTTCATCTCGATCAAGGACGTCACCCGCGACGACGTCGAGCGGCTGCTCGCGACCGCGCGCACGTTCGAGCGCAGCCTCGAGCGGGAGGTGAAGAAGCTCCCGACGCTGAAGGGCCGGCTTGTCATCAATGTCTTCTACGAGTCGTCGACGCGCACGTCCTCGAGCTTCGAGCTCGCGGCGAAACGCTTGTCCGCGGACACGATGTCGATCAAGTCGAGTGGCTCGTCGGTCGACAAGGGCGAGTCGCTGAAGGACACCGCGATCACGCTCGGCGCCTACGACCCGGACGTGATCGTGATCCGTCATCCCCAGATCGGCGCGCCGAACCTGGTGGCTCGCGTCACCGATGCGCACGTGGTCAACGCCGGCGACGGGAAGCATCAGCACCCGACGCAGGCGCTGCTCGACCTGTACACGATGCGCGAGGCATTCGGCCGGCTCGACGCGCTGCACGTTGCGATCGTCGGCGACGTCCTGCACTCACGGGTCGCGCGGTCGCTGATCCAGGCGCTCGCGCTGACGTGTGTGCGGGTGACGCTCGTCGGACCGCCGGCTCTGCTGCCGCGCGGCGTCGAGGCGATGGGCTGCGAGACGACGACGGAGATCTGCGCAATTGCCGCGGCCGACGTCGTCTACGTGTTGCGCATGCAGCGCGAGCGGATGCAGGAGGGCGCGAACTACGTCCCGTCACTGCGGGAGTACACGGCGCGCTGGGGCGTGACGCCGAAGCGGCTCCGGCCGGGACAGAAGGTGATGCATCCGGGGCCGATGAACCGCGGCGTCGAGATCGATCCCCGTGTCGCCGACCACGCCGACGCGCTGATCGAGACGCAGGTGCGCGCCGGGCTGGTTACGCGGATGGCCGTGCTCTACGACCTGCTGACGAGCGGGCCGGTCGGTGTCAAGGCCGAGTCCGCGCTGGAGGTGGCGTGATGCTGTTCGCGCAGGCCGGCGCACCCGAGAACGTCGTCGTCCGCGGCGCGCGTGTGCTCGACCCGGTGGAGGGTGTGGACGCCGTGCTGGACGTCCGCGTCGACGACGGCGTCATCGCGGCGCTCGGCACGGATCTCGACACGAATTCGCACCGCGTGCTCGACGCCGAGGGCCTCGTGCTCGCGCCCGCGTTCGTCGATCCGCACGTCCACCTGCGCACGCCGGGCCGCGAGGACGAGGAGACGGTCGCCAGCGGAACCGCCGCGGCCGCGGCGGGCGGGTTCTGCGCGATCCTCGCGATGCCGAACACCGACCCGGTCGTCGACTCGGCCGCGACGCTCGGGGCGCTGGTCGAGACGGCGCGGGCGGAGGCCGAGATCCCCGTCGGCTTCCTCGCGGCGATCACGAAGGGCCAGAACGGCTCCGAGCTGACCGAGATGGCGGAGCTCGCCGACGCAGGCGCCGCCGGGTTCAGCGACGACGGCATCCCCGTTTCGTCACCGGCGTTGATGCGGCGCGCGCTGCAGTACGGCGCCGTCACCGGGCGCCGGCTCGCGCTGCACTGCGAGGAGACGACGCTCTCGCGCGACGGTCAGATGCACGAAGGCGCGGTCTCGGCGGAGCTCGGCTTCACCGGCTATCCCTCGGTCGCCGAGAGCCTGATGGTCGAACGTGACCTGGCGCTCGCTGCGTACGAGCGCCAGCCGCTGCACCTGCTGCACCTCTCCGCGTGGGAGTCCGTGCAGGCGCTGCGTCGCGCTCGCGCCGAGGGCGTGGCCGCCACCGCGGAGGTGACGCCGCACCACCTCTGCCTCACGGACGAGGCCGTCCGCTCGCTCGACACGAACGTGAAGATGAACCCGCCGCTGCGATCCGGGGAGGACCGCCTCGCGCTCATCGCCGGATTGAGAGACGGAGTGATCACTGCGATCGCGACGGATCACGCGCCGCATGCGAGGCACGAGAAAGACGTTCCCTTCGAGGCTGCACCGTTCGGTGTCACGGGCCTCGAGACCGCGTTCGCCGCGCTCTACACCCACCTCGTCGAGCCGGGCCTCGTTCCGCTCGAGACCATCCTCGAGCGTATGTCGGCCGGACCGGCGCGCGCGTACGGGCTCGACGAGCCGCGCATCGCGGTGGGGAAGCCGGCGAACCTCGTGCTGCTCGACCTGCGCGCCAGCTACCGCGTCAGCGAGGAGCGCTTCCGCTCGCGCAGCGTCAATTCGTGGCTCCTCGGTGACACCGTCAAGGGCGCGGTGCGGACGACGATCGCCGCCGGCCGGGTGGTGTTCGCGGCATGACCGGCTTCCTCGCGCTCGAGGACGGGACGATCTTCCGCGGCGAATCGGTCGCGGCCGACGGATTCGCCGTCGGCGAGGCCGTCTTCACGACGGCGATGACCGGCTACCAGGAGGTCGTCACCGATCCGAGCTTCGCGCAGCAGCTGATCTGCTTCACGGCGCCGATGATCGGCAACTACGGGATTGCCGAGGGACGGTCGGAGTCTGCGCGGCCGCACGCGCGCGCCGTGCTGATGCGCGAGGCGCGCGGGCCGGCGTGGACCGACTGGCTGCACGAGCGCGGTGTCGTCGCGCTCACCGGCATCGACACCCGCTCGCTCGTGCTGAAGCTGCGAGACGCCGGCGCGTTGCGAGCCGTCGCGGTCGCCGGCGACGGCTCGACCGAGCAGGCGGTCGCCGTTGCGCGCGCGGAGGAGCCGATGGCCGGTCGCGCGCTGGCGCCGACCGTCTCGACGCCACGGCCGTACGTCTACTCGGACTCCGGCCGCGCGCGGGTCGCCGTCGTCGATTACGGCTGCAAGCGCTCGATCCTGCGCCGCCTCGCAGGAGCGGGCGCCGCGGTGACGGTGTTCCCGCACGACGCGACGGCGCACGAGCTTGCCCGGTTCGACGCAGTGCTGCTGTCGAACGGGCCTGGCGATCCGGAGCCGCTGATCGACGAGGTCGCCGCAATCCGGGAGCTCCTGGGCCGCGTCCCGATGCTCGGCATCTGCCTCGGCCACCAGTTGCTGGCGCTCGCCGCCGGCCACGAGACGTTCAAGCTGCCGTTCGGCCACCGCGGTGCGAACCACCCGGTCGTCGAGCGCGCGACCGGCCGCGTCCTCGTGACGAGCCAGAACCACGGCTTCGCCGTCGCGCCGTCCGAGTCGCGCGAGGCGACGCACGTCTCGCTCTACGACGGCACCGTCGAGGGGCTCGACTTCCCGCTCGAGCACGCCCGCTCGGTGCAATTTCATCCGGAGGCGGGGCCGGGGCCGCACGACGCCTGGCCTTTGCTCTCGAGGTGGGTCGAGGAGGTGGCATATGTCCAGGCGGCATGACTTGGAGTCGATCTGCCTGATCGGCTCGGGGCCGATCGTGATCGGGCAGGCATGCGAGTTCGACTATGCGGGCTGCCAGGCGCTGAAAGTGCTGCGCGAGGACGGATTCCGCACGATTGTCGTCAACTCGAACCCGGCGACCATCATGACCGATCCCGGCTTCGCCGATCGCACGTATCTCGAGCCGCTCGACCTCCAAGGCGTCTCGGATGTGCTCGCGCGCGAGCGGCCGGATGCGCTGCTGCCGACGATGGGCGGGCAGACGGCGCTGAACCTCGCGCGCGAGCTGGCGAACGCCGGCGTGCTGGAGGAGCTCGGGGTCGAGCTGGTCGGCGCGCCGCTCCACGTGATCGCGCGCGCCGAGGACCGCGAGGAATTTCGCGAGGCCGTGCGCAGCGTCGGGCTGAAGGTGCCGAGCTCGCGCATCGTCACGAGCGTCGACGAGCTCGGCGGCGTTGCCCTGCCGGCCGTGATCCGGCCTGCCTTCACGCTCGGCGGCCACGGCGGCGGCTTCGTCGAGACGATCGAGGCATTGCACCGGCAGGTCGAGCGCGGCGTCGCGGAGAGCCCGATCGGGCAGGTGCTCGTCGAGGAGTCCGTGCGCGGCTGGGACGAGTTCGAGCTCGAGGTCGTCCGCGACCGCAAGGACAACGTCGTGATCGTCTGCTCGATCGAGAACATCGACCCGATGGGCGTGCACACCGGCGACTCCGTGACGGTTGCGCCGCAGATGACGCTCTCGGACCGCGCATACCAGGAGCTGCGCGACGCCGCTATCGCCGTCGTCCGCGCCGTCGGCGTCGAGTGCGGCGGCTCGAACATCCAGTTCGCGCGTGAGCGCGAGTCCGGCGAGTTGCGCGTGATCGAGATGAACCCGCGCGTGTCGCGCTCTTCCGCGCTCGCGTCGAAGGCGACCGGCTATCCGATCGCGAAGGTCGCGGCGAAGCTCGCGGTGGGCTACACGCTCGACGAGATCCCCAACGACCTGACCGGCACGACACCGGCGAGCTTCGAGCCGACGCTCGACTACGTCGTGGTCAAGTTCCCGCGCTTCGCGTTCGAGAAGTTCCCCGGTGCGGACACGACCCTCGGCACGCAGATGAAGTCCGTCGGCGAGGCGATGGGCATCGGGCGCACGTTCGTCGAGGCGTACCGGAAGGCCGAGCGCTCGCGCGAGCTCGACACGGAGGAGCGGTGGCAGCTGCCCGCGACGGCGCATCCGTGGTTCCACGCGGAGCTCGCCCGGGAGCCGGGCTGGCTCGACCTCGACGCCGCGGTCGTCGACGACTTCCTGCGCTACAAGCGCGCGGGTCTCGCCGACGGCGACATCGGCCGCGAGCCGGTCGTCAGGGAGCGGCGGCGCAGCTGGGGCGTCCGCCCGTCGTACCGGCGCGTCGACTCGTGCGCCGGCGAGGTCGAGGCGGCGTCCACGTACTACTACTCCACCTACGGCGAGGCGGACGAGGCGCCGCCGGCCGGAGACAAGCCGCGCGTGGTCATCCTCGGCTCCGGACCGAATCGAATCGGGCAGGGAATCGAGTTCGACTACTGCTGCGTCCACGCGGCGCAGAGCTTCCGCGCGCTGGGCTACGAGGCCGTGATGGTGAACTGCAATCCGGAGACGGTCTCGACGGACTACGACACCTCTGACCGCCTGTACTTCGAGCCGCTGCGGCTGGAGGAGGTGCTCGGCGTGTGCGAGCGCGAGCGCCCGGACGGCGTTGCGATCCAGTTCGGCGGCCAGACGCCGCTGAAGCTCGCGCGCGGCCTCGAGGCGGCCGGCTTCTCCATCCTCGGCACCCCGTTCGACGCGGTCGACCTGGCCGAGGACCGCGAGCGCTTCGGAGCGCTGCTCGACCGGCTCGGGATCCGCTGCCCGGAGTGGGGGATCGCGCGAACCACGGACGAGGCGCGCAAGGTCGCCGAACGGATCGGTTTCCCCGTGCTGATCCGGCCGTCCTATGTCCTCGGTGGCCGCGCGATGCACGTGTGCTACTCCGCCGACGACCTCGGCGAGATCGACCGGCCGGTGCTGATCGACCGCTTCCTCGAGAGCGCGATCGAGATCGACGTCGACGCCGTCTCCGACGGCACCGACACGTACATCGGCGCCGTGATGCAGCACGTCGAGGAAGCGGGCGTGCATTCCGGCGACTCGGCGTGCGTGCTGCCGGCGCCGTCGCTCAGCGTCGCGGAGGACGCAGAGATCCGCGAGGTCGTGCGCACGCTCGCGCCGGCGCTCGGCGTCTTCGGGCTGCTCAACGTGCAGCTGGCGCTCGCGGACGGCGCGCTCTACGTGCTCGAGGCGAACCCGCGCGCGTCGCGCACGGTTCCGTTCGCGTCGAAGGCGACGGGCGTCAACCTCGTGCAGGCCGCGTGCAAGGTCATGGGCGGTGCGCGCCTGTCCGACCTGGTCCTGCCCGAAGGACAGTCCCTGGGACATGTCTCCGTCAAGGCGGCGGTGCTGCCGTTCGCCCGCTTCCCGGGCGCCGACCCGGTGCTCGGGCCGGAGATGCGCGCGACCGGAGAGGTGATGGCGACGGCAGCCGACCTGCCGACGGCGTTCGCCAAAGCCGAGCGCGCGGCCGGTCGCCCGCTCCCGACAGCAGGCACGGCCTTCCTCTCCGTGCGCGACGCCGACAAGGACGCGGTGGTGCCGGTCGCCGAGTCGCTCGCTCGACTGGGTTTCAAGCTGATCGCGACGTCGGGGACGGCGGACACGCTCGCGCTCGCAGGGCTGCCGGTCGAACGCGTCCGCAAGGTGACCGAGGAGGGATCCGGTGCAACCGTCGTCGACTTGATCCGCCGCGGCCGCTGCAACCTCGTCGTCAACACGCCGCAGGGGTCGGGTGCGCGCACCGACGGCTACCGCATCCGGGAGGCGGCGTTGGTCGCGCGCGTCCCGTGCATCACGACGTTGTCCGGAGCCGCCGCGGCAGTGCACGCGATCGCGAACGCGCGCAGCGAAGAATCCGTGTCGTTGCAGGAACGGATCGAGCATGAGACGCGAGCGGCTTAGCGTCGTCGCCAACGAGCCCGTCGGGCCGTACACGCTCCTGCGTGTGCGTCGAGGCGGGATCGACGCGGGCGTTCCCGGCCAGTTCTTCATGCTCGAGGCGCCGGGGCGCCTGCTCCCGCGGCCGATCAGCCTCTGTCTCGCGCCGACACGCGAGCTCGCGTTCCTGATCGATCCGATCGGCCCGGGTACGCGCTCGCTCTGCTCCCTCGATGTGGGCGACGAGTTGCACGTGCTCGGTCCGCTCGGGAACGGCTTCGACCTCGACGTCGAACGCCCGCTGCTCGTCGGCGGCGGGATCGGGATCGCGCCGCTGCCGTACCTGTCCAAGCGGCTCAGCGCGCCGCCGGCGGTCGTCGGCTTCCGTTCCGACCGGCACGCCGAGGCAGCGGCGCTCATCCCGCATGCGCACGTCTGCGTTGAGCCGACACTGGTCACCGACGTCATTCCGGAGGGGCTCGACGTGCTCGCCTGCGGTCCGGAGCCGATGCTCGCAGCCGTGCGCGCGCTCGCCCCCGACGCGCAGCTGGCGTGGGAGGCGCCGATGGCGTGCGGCTACGGCGCGTGCTACGGGTGCGCCGTCGAGATCGACGGCCGACTGCTGCGGCTCTGCGTCGAGGGGCCGGTGCTCCGTGCTGCTTAACGCATCGGGTTGCCTCGACGCGCTTGCGGCGCCCGCTGTCGCGCGCGGGCTCGACGCGTTCGTCACCAAGACGGTGACACCGCTTCCGCGCGACGGCAACACTCCCGTTCGTATCGCCGAGACGGACTTCGGGATGCTCAACTCGATCGGGCTCGCGAACCCGGGCATCGACCGGTTCTTGACGTCGTATCTGCCGCAGCTCGAGCTGCTCGGCGTTCCGCTGTGGGTGTCGGTCGGTGGCTTCGAGACCAACGACTACGCGGAGATCGCCCTGCGGCTCGACGACTACCCGAGCGTGAGCGCCATCGAGCTCAACGTGTCATGCCCGAACGTCGACACACCCGCCGAGAGCGCTGCGGAGATCGTTGCCGCAGCGCGGCTGGCGACACGCAAGCCACTGTGGGCGAAGTTGTCGCCCGCCGTGCCGGACATCGCCGAGGTCGCGTGCGCCGCCCAGGGTGCCGGCGCAGACGGGCTCTCGCTCGTGAACACGATTCGCGGACTGAAGCTGGACGAGCAGACACTGCGACCCGTGCTCGGGCCGGGGCAGGGTGGGCTGTCCGGACCGGCGCTGAAGCCGATCGCGCTCGCGGCCGTCGCAACCTGTTATCGCGCGACCGCACTGCCGATCGTCGGCATGGGCGGCATCCGCACCGGGCTCGACGCGCTCGAGTTCGTCGCCGCCGGTGCACGCCACGTCGCCGTCGGGACGACGCTGTTCGCGGACCCCGACGCGCCTGCGCGCATTCGCATGGAGCTGCACGCCGCCGCGCGCGACCGTGGCTGGAACACATACGAAGATGCCTATGCAGCAGCACACGAAGAGTCGTTGTCGCTAAGGACAACATAACTCTCAAAAGACCTGCTCAGAACCGTAAAACGTAGACGCTTGACCCGCGTCCAGCGGTTGTTAGACTCCGGCGCTCATGGTGTCCCCCAAGATCCAGGCCGAGGCACCTCTCCGCTCGCTTGATCAACGGATGGAGGCACTCAAGCGCGCGAATGACATCCGTGTCCGCCGGGCGAAGTTGAAGAAGGACCTGAAGGACGGGCGCGTCCAGATCGAGCAGATCCTGAGCAACCCTCCCGAGTACGTGTCGACTGCGAAGGTCTTCGACATGTTGATGGCGGTGCCGAAGTTCGGGCGGGTCAAGGCGTCGCGCTTCCTGAACATGTGCCGCATCAGCCAGTCGAAGACGGTGGGAGGGCTCTCCGACCGCCAGCGGTCTGAGCTGATTGGCCTCTTCAACAGGTAGCCCGCTGGTCGTAGTCGTCACCGGCACGTCGGGTGCCGGCAAAGGGACGCTCGAAAAGATCCTGTTGCAGCGCATGCCCGACGTGTTCGAGCTGGCCGTGTCCGCGACGACACGGGAGCGGCGCCCGTCGGAGCAGGAAGGCCGCGAGTACTACTTCGTCAGCGAGACGGTGTTCGAGCACCGCGTCCGCGAGGACGAGTTCCTCGAGTACGTCGACCTGCCCTGGGGCGCGCGCTCCGGGACACTGCGCTCCGAAATCGATCGCATCCAGGCGAACGGGAGGGTGCCGCTGCTCGACCTCGAGACGGACGGAGCGATCCGCGTGAAGGAGAGCATCCCGGGCGCCGTCACGATCTTCGTCGACGCGCCGACGTTCGAGGAGCTCGAGCGGCGCCTGCGCGAGCGGGCGACCGAGAGCTCGGGCGAGATCCAGGAGCGGCTCGACCTCGCACGGAAGCAGCGCGAGCTTCGCGACCGCTTCGACTACCTGGTCGTGAACGACGACGTCGAGCGTGCCGCGGACGAGCTTCAGGGCATCGTCCAAAGGGAGTTGCAGACGGCCGGTACCATGAGCCGTCCATGATCCATCCACGCATCGATGAGCTCCTCGACAACGTCGACTCGCGCTACGCGCTCGTGATCGTCGCGGCCAAGCGGGCTCGCCAGATCAACGACTACCACCACCAGCTCGGCGAAGGTATCGGCTTCGAGCAAGCGCCTCCACCGTTGGTGGAGTCGCGGTCGAAGAACTACCTGACGATGGCCCTCGAGGAAGTCTCCGAGGGCAAGATGAAGTACAAGTACTCGAAGTAAGGCTCCGAGTACTTGGGTGGTACGGCGCTTCGCGCGGAACGCGCGCGGGCCAAGCCCGCGCGCTTCTTGCTGCCGAGCGTCTGTTCCCTTCCGTCCGGCGCGGCCAGGCTGCGCGTGGCCGCGTCGGATCAGTTCGCCTCCGTCTAAGCCGGCTTCGCCTGGTTTAGCCTCCGGCCTCGGCGGGGCTGGCAGGTCCTTGGTTTCCAGGCAGAATCCGCTTATGGCTCGCGTGCTTGTAGGGGTGACGGGCGGGATTGCGGCCTACAAGGCGTGCGAGCTCGTTCGGCTGCTCGTCAAGGGCGGGCACGATGTCGTACCGCTCGTCACACCCGGCGCTGAGCGCTTCGTTCGCGCCGAGACGTTCTTTGCGCTCGCCCGCCGCCCGCCGGCCGAGGATCTCTACCTGCACCTGAGCCGCGCCGACCTGCTGGTTGTCGCACCGCTCACGGCGAACACGCTCGCGAAGCTGGCGTACGGGCAGGCGGACAACATCGTCGCCGAGGCAGCGCTCGCGCATCGCGGGCCGGTTCTGCTGGCACCGGCCATGAACCCGAGAATGTGGTCACACCCGGCGACGCAGGCGAACGTCGAGGCCGTGCGCACACGGGGGGCACAGATCGTCGGCCCGGACGAGGGCGAGGCCGCCGAGGGCGAGTGGGGCGTGGGGCGCATGGCCGAGCCGGAGGAGATCTACGCGCGCTGCCGCGAGCTGCTCGGGGAGAGCGACTCGCTGGCCGGACGGCAGGTGCTCGTGAGCGCGGGCGGAACCCGCGAGCCGCTCGACGCGGTGCGATTCCTTGGCAACCGCTCGTCCGGGCGCATGGGCGTGGCGCTGGCGGAGACGACGCGCAAGCGCGGCGCCGACGTGACGCTCCTGGCGGCGAACCTGGCCGTGGCGCCGCCGCCCGGCGTCGAGATCGTGGAGACACCGACGGCGGAGACGATGCTCGCGGCCGCGCTCGCACGCAGCGACGCAGATCTGGTCCTGATGGCCGCTGCCGTCGCCGACTACCGCCCGGCCGAGCAGGTCGCGGACAAGCGGTCCAAGGACGACCGCACGTGGCGGCTCGAGCTCGAACCGACCACCGACGTCCTGCGGTCTCTCGGCGAGCGGCGGAGCGACCGTCAGGTGCTCGTCGGCTTCGCCGCCGAGACCGGGCCCGACGGCCTCGCGCGCGCGCGCGAGAAACTCGGTCGCAAACGGGTCGACCTCGTTGTGTACAACGACGTGGCCCGAGACGACATCGGCTTCGACTCCGACGACAACGAGATCGTGCTGGTGACGGCGTCCGGCGAGCGCCGGGTCGGCAAGGCTCCGAAAGACCGAATTGCCGCGACGATCGTAGATACCGCCGAGGAGCTGCTGCGTGAGCGAACCTGAACGCGTCGAGTCGAGCGCCGCCGCTGCGGAGACCATCCGCCTGCTCGTCGACAACCTCGCCCGCGTCGTGCACGCGCCCGAGGAGACGCTGCGCCTGTGCGTTCTGTCGCTGGTCAGCGAGGGCCACGTGATCCTCGAGGACTTTCCTGGTGTCGGGAAGACGATGCTCGCCAAGGCGCTGGCGCGCTCGCTCGACGTCTCGTTCTCGCGGATGCAGTTCACGCCCGATCTGCTGCCGTCCGATGTCACCGGCGTCAACGTCTTCGACCAGCGCTCGAATGAGTTCGAGTTCAGGCCGGGCCCCGTGTTCGCCAACCTGCTCCTCGTCGACGAGATCAACCGGGCGTCGCCGAAGACGCAGGCGGCACTGCTCGAGTGCATGCAGGAGCAACAGGTCACGGTCGACGGCGTCTCGTATGAGCTCGCGCGGCCGTTCATGGTCATGGCCACGCAGAACCCGATCGAGTACGAAGGGACGTACCCGCTGCCGGAGGCGCAGCTCGATCGCTTCACGATGCGGATCTCGATCGGCTATCCGCCGCTGGCCCAGGAGGCGCAGATGCTCACCGAGCAGACGGCCGACCCGCCGCTCGACGCGCTCGAGCCCGTCGCGAGAGCGGCCGACGCGATCGCGCTCGCCGACGAGGCGAAGTCGATCTACGTGGAGGAGAGCCTGAACCGGTACGTGGTCGCGCTCTTGCGGACGACGCGCGGCGACTCGCGTCTCTACCTCGGCGCGAGCCCACGTGCCGGCATCGCCCTGCTCCGGGTGGCGAAGGCGCGCGCGCTCGCGGCGGGGCGCACGTTCCTCGAGCCGGACGACGTCAAGGCGGTGGCTGTCGCCGTCCTGGCGCATCGGCTGATTCTGGCGCCCGAAGCGCGCTCCAGCGGTCTGACGGGAGAGCAGATCGTCCAGGACACGCTCGAGAAGACTCCGGTCCCGGTCTAGATGCTGACCAGGCGCGGGCGCTGCGTCCTGGGGCTCGGCCTCGGCGTGTACGTCGCGGCCTGGGCCTTCGGCTCGAAGCCGCTCTACCCGGTCGCGACGGGCCTGTTGCTGGTCGTGGCTCTCGCGTGGCTGTGGGTACGGTTCGCGAACCGGCCGTTCGAGGTCCGGCGCGGTTGGGGAGATTCGGAGCACGTCGAGGGGGACGACGTGCCCGTCGTCGTCGAGCTCGAGGCGTCCGGGCGCGTGGCGCCTGCGGCGGCGACGCTCGTGGAGCGGGTCGGGAAACTCGGCGAGCAGCGCCAACCGCTGCGCCGTCACGGCCGCCGGCTGAGCGCGCGTTATGTCCTGGAACGGTTGCCGCGCGGGCGCTACGCATTCGACGCCGTCCGCGTCGAGATCACGGATCCGTTTGCGCTCGAGCGCGTCGCGGTGCCGTTGCCGGCCCCCGGGGCGCTGCTCGTGTATCCGCGCCTCGCGCGGCTCGGGAGCCTCTTCTCGGAGACGGGGGCGCACTCGCACGACGGGCGACGGTTGTTGCTTCGCCGGCAGACCGGCTTCGAGCTGCACGGCGTCCGCGAGTACGCGCAGGGCGAGTCGCTGCGGCGCGTGCACTGGCGCTCGACGGCGAAGCGGGGCCAGCTGATGGTGAAGGAGCTCGAGGACGCACCGCGTGACGAGATCGCGGTGCTTCTCGACGCCGACGCCGCAGCGGTCGTGGGCGAGAGCTTCGACGTGCAGGTGCGGGCGGCCGGATCGGTCCTCGAGTCGTTCGTCCGGCGCGGACGCCGCGCCGTGCTGGTCGTGAACTCGGACCGGCGCGATGTGCAGCAGGTGCACTCGGTTGCCGCGGATTGGCGGCGGGCGCTCGAGGTCCTGGCGGCGGCGGAGCCGACCGGACGCTCGACCGTTGCGCACCTGCTCGCAGAGCAGGACGGACCGGCAGCGCGCGCGCTCGAGCTCGCGGTCGTCACGGCGCGGCTCGAGCCGGCGCTCGTCGACAGGCTGGTCCAGCGGGCGGCGGGACACCGGAAGGTTTCCCTGGTGTACGTCGACGCGGCAAGTTTCAACGGTGCACGACGGCGTCCGGAGCCGCTGTTGCTCCGGTTGCACGTGGCCGGCATTCCGGTTGCGGCGGTGCGGGCGGGCGACGATCTTGCCGCCGTGCTCGAAGGGCCGCTCGTTGCCGAGGTTGCGCGTGCTTAGGACGACGGCACTGTCGGGGATCGCAGCGCTCGTGATCGCGGTCGACTGGCTCCGGTTCGAGGACCCGCGTTCCGGCGGTGGGCGGCCGTTCGTGCTGGTCGTGCTGGCGATCGCGCCCGCGCCGCTTCGGCCGTTGTGGGCGCGTGCGGCCGCCGCCGCGATCGCGGTGTTCTTCGCGGCCTGCGTCGCCTTTTCCGTCGGGCCGCTCCACGCGGCGTCGGCGCCCGGCCGCTTCGAGCGCGGCTTCCTCGACTTCTACGACTTCCGGCTCCCGTTCGATCCGCAGCAGAACGTGCGCATGCACGAGGTCGTGCTGTTAGCGATCTTCGGCTTCGCGCTCGCGGTCGCGCTCTGCATCGCCGCGCGGCGGGCGGTGCTCGCGGTCGTCGTCTTCCTCATCGGCGCGGGCTGGCCGGCGACGCTGCTCGCGGGCGGCAATGAGCTCGGTCGCGGTGTCTTCATCCTCGGCGTCGCACTCGTGCTGCTCGCCGGGCTCACAGAGCGGCCGAGCCGTCTCGCTCTCGGCGCCGGGGCGCTGGTCGTCGTAGGTGCGTTCGCATTGTCGAGCTCCGCCGCCGTCGCGAAGAACGCGTTCCTCGACTGGCAGCATTGGGACTTCTACACGCGCCCGGAAAAGCCGGTCAGCGTCCGCTACGTCTGGGACGGCCGGTACGACGGCGTCCGTTTTCCGAAGAAGACGACGACGGTGCTGAGCATTCGGGCGCCGCGAACGCCGATGTACTGGCGGGCCACGGTGCTCGACCATTTCGACGGCACGCGTTGGCTCGAGCATCTCTCGAGCGACCAGACAGCCGACTCCCTGTGGGGTAGTGGGGCGGCCGACCGGCGCAAGTGGATCCGGCAGGACGTCACGGTTCGCGCCCTCGACGACAAGCATCTCGTCGGCGCGAGCATTCCGGTCGCGTACAACATCAGCGACCCCGCCGTCGCGAACGGCGACGGCGTCGTCAGGGTCGTCGACGGGCTCCATCGCGACCAGCGCTACACGATCTGGAGCTACACGCCGCGGCCGACTCCGGCGCAGCTCGTTCGCGTCCCGGCGTCGTACCCGCGCGTGCTGACGAAGCCCGGCCGCGAGCTCGAGCTGGCCGGGCGCGTCAACGCACCGCCGTTCTCGGCGCTCGGCCGCGAGCAGCGGATGTTCGCGCTGCTGACCGGGCGCCTGCAGCCGTACGCGGAGCTGTACGACCGAGCGCGATCAGTTGCCGGGCAGACGCGGTCGCCGTATGCGGCGGCCGTTGCGCTCGAGCGCTGGTTCCGCGTGACGGGCGGGTTCACGTACTCGGAGGAGCCTGGGCCGACTCCGGGGCTGCCGCCGCTCGTCGGGTTTGTCGTCGACACGCGGACGGGCTACTGCCAGCACTTCGCCGGCGCGATGGCGCTGATGCTCCGGCTCCTCGGCATTCCCGCGCGCGTCGCCGCCGGCTTCGTCCCGGGCCACTACCAGGGGGGGACGTGGACGGTCACCGATCGCGACGCGCATACCTGGGTCGAGGTCTGGTTCCCGCGTTACGGGTGGCTTGCGTTCGACCCGACGCCCGGACGCGGCCGGCTGAGCGGCTCCTACAGCTCGACGTCCGTCAACTTCAACGCCTCAGCGGCCGCGAAGCTCCTCGCCGGCGTCGTCAAGGGGGGCGAGGTCTTCGGCGGCGGCGCACCCGCGATCGTCGGGCACGACGACCGCATCCGCACGCCGCGGTCGGCTGCCGACGTTCCCGTGCGCGGGCTGCACGCGCCGCCGCCGGCGCAGGAACGGACGCCGAGCCTGCTGCTGTTTCTCGCGCTGTTGGCGGCCGGTCTCGCCGCCTTGATCATGCTGCTCAAGCTCGGCCGCAGGAAGCTGCGCTATCTGACGCGTGACCCGCGGCGCGTCGCGTCTGCATGCGCGCTCGAGCTGGCGGAGTTCCTGCAGGATCAGCGCGTGACTCCCTCACGCGCGGCGACGCTGCACGAGCTGGGTGCCGCGATCTCCGAGCGGTTCGGCGTGGACGCGCAGTCGTTCGCAGAGGCCGCGGCCGTGGCCCGCTACGGCCCGCGTGCGGAGGCGCACGCGGCTGCGCGCCGTGCGCGCACCGAGCTGCGAGAGGTGAAGCGCAAGCTGCGCCGCGGGCTGTTCGTGCTGGATCGCGTCCGCGGGCTCGTCTCCGTTCGGTCGCTCGGGCTCGGCTAGTCGTGGATGCGGTCGTGATGGCCGCGGGCCTGGGCACTCGCCTGCAGCCGTTGACCGAGCGCTGGGCGAAGGCGGTGCTGCCGATCGACGGGCGGCCGGTCATCGCGGTGCTGCTGCGCGAGCTGGCGCATGCCGGCTGCGCACGCGTATGGGTCGTGACGGGCCATCTCGGCGAGCAGGTGGAGAGGCTCGTCGGCGACGGCTCGGCCTTCGGCGTCGCGATCCGCTTCGTTCGTCAGCCCGAGGCGCTGGGGTCGGCCGACGCGGTCCAGCGGGCGCTCGATGAGGGCGCCGTCGTGCCGGCGGTCGTGTGCGCGGCCGACACGGTCTTCGGCGGCGGCGACGTGGCGCGGTTCGTGAGGGCGTTCGAGGAGGGTGGGGGTGCCGGGGCGGTCGCTGTGAGGACCGAGCCCGGCCCCGGCCGCGGGCGGAAGGGCGTCCGCCGGTCGGGCGACCGCATCGTGGCCCTCTGGGACGAGGACTCCGCGTCGGAGTGGACGCCGGCTCCCCTGTGGGGCCTCGGAGCGGCCGTCGCGCAGCGCCTCTGCCGCGACCGGCCGCCGTACGAGCTCGGGAACGCGTTCCAGTCGGCGATCGCCGCGGGCGAGGCGGTTAGGGCGATCGAGATCGGGAAGACGCGGGATTTGACGGATCCGCTTGACTTGGTGGAGGAGAACTTTCCCTATCTGAGGGCCACATGAGCGAGACCTACGACCTGTATCAGCAAGGACGCGCGCATCTCCGCAAAGGTCGGGCGGCGCAGGCGACAGTCGCGTTGGAGAAGGCGAAGCGCCGCGAGCCGCGGAAGGCGTCGATTCGCGAAGCGCTCGGAATCGCGTACCTGCGGATCCAGCGTTACGAGGAAGCCGAGGAGGAGTTCCGCGCAATGCTCGAGCTCTCGCCGGCCGACGACTACGCGCACTACGCGCTCGGGCGCGCACTCGAGAAGCAGGGCAAGGATGCCGAGGCAAACGGCCACTACAAGCTCGCCAGCTCCCTGCGCCCGCAGAACGAGCACTACGCCTCGCGGATCCTCGACCTGGACACGCCCGAGCCGGACGACTCGAAGTAAGAGTCACCGAATCGGCGCACCCGCGTGACGGACACGTAGGCGCTGCGCCGCTAGCGTCAGCCGCAGTGGGTGGTGGGTGAGCCCCCTCCCAGGGTGGGGATGCGCGCGCGCGTATACGGGTGTACTAGAGAAGAGCGCAAGCAGGAGCGGCGACGCGGCGTGCTGAATGATGCGCGGATGCGCGCGGTCTGTCAGCGGGTCAGGCGTGCGCGGGTGACAGTGGGCGGCGAGACGGTGGGCGTGATCGACTCCGGCCTTGTCGTGCTGCTCGGCGTCGCGCGGACTGACTCGACCGCCGTCGCTGAGCGGCTTGCGGCCAGGGTGGCGCGCCTGCGGATCTTCGAGGATGCAGACGGGAGGTTCGACCGAAGCCTGCTCGACGTCGGCGGCGGGGCGCTCGTCGTCAGCCAGTTCACGCTGATCGCCGATAGCCAACGCCAGAAGGGAACTCGCCCAGACTTTTCGCAGGCAGCCCCGAAGGCAGAGGCAGAACCCATCTACGAGCGGTTCTGCGAAGCGCTTGCGGCCGCCGGCGTTCCGGTGGAACGAGGCGTGTTCGGCGCGCGGATGGCCGTCGAGCTCGTCAACGACGGGCCGGTCACGATCGTGCTCGACATCTAGCGGCGATTCCCTCACCCGCGGGGGTGGCGCCTAGCGACCAGCCGCGAGGACAACTCGCATGAGAGTCGAGCACGTGGACGGCGTTCATCAGGTAGCCCCAAACGGGAGACCGCAAAGGGGGGCCGGATGGCGCACCGGACTTCCCGCTCCTGTGCGTGAAGCGCTTCGTGTGACCCTCATCAGGCCCTCCCAAGTTAGCCCCAATCACGCTCGCGCCAAGTGAGTGTTCCAGTCGAGCTCGTGGACGAGGTCACGGATGCGTTCGGAGATCTCGTCACGCAGTTCGCGCACGCGCTCGATCGGCTGGTTCTTTGGGTCGGGGAGTTGCCAGGAGATGTAGCGCTTGTCGGGTACGACGGGGCAGGCGTCGTCGCAGGTAGCGACGACGACTTCGGCCCACTCGGTCGCCTCCCTATCGAGCTGATGGGGCACGTGACCCGAGGCATCGATGCCGAGCTCGCCCAGCACCTCGACGACCTGCGGGTGCGGCGCGGGGCCGGGCTGGCTGCCCGCAGAGCGTGCGTCATGACGGTCACCGGCGGTTTCACGCAGCAGGTACTCGCTGAGGACGCTGCGGCCGGAGTTCGCAACGCAGACAAAGAGCACGTTCATGGGACAGTCCTCTCGAAGTCGATCCGTAGAAACCCGCCAGCTGAAGCAGCGGATGACCCGATGCACACAGCAGGCGTGTGTCCGATCGTTTATCTACGATAACCGATGGAGGAGGCGAAACGATGAACTGCTTCGAGTGTGCAAAGACCAACGACACGGTCGCGGCAATTGCGATCTGCCGGCACTGCCAGGTCGGTCTCTGCTTCGACCACCTGATCGAGGCTGAGCACTTCCTGGTCGGCGGCACGCATGAGAGCTGCCCGCACGTGATCCCACGGACAAAGCCGCTCGTCGACATTCCGGCCGGCATCGCCGATAGCGCCCGCCATCACAGCGCCGGCGCTGTGTGAGCACGACGACAAGGACAGCCGCCTCGCCGCTAGGGCAGGAGCTCGATCTCGCGCTGCTCGCGAAAGCGCTTGCCCACCCGGCACGCGTTCGGATCGTGCAGCTGTTGCTGGCGAAGGACGCCTGCTGCGGTGAGATCGTCGACGAGCTGCCGCTCGCGCAGGCAACCGTCTCGCAGCACCTGAAAATGCTGAAGGAGGCGGGGCTCGTCATCGGCGAGATAGAGGGGCCTCGCGTGTCCTACTGTGTGAACCGCGAGCGGCTGGAGGCCCTGCACGAGCTTCTCGGAGGTCTCCTCGAGAAGGCGAAGGAGGTCGACACGAGTGGCTGCGACTGAGGCGCTGCGCCCGCCGCATACCGAGGCCGCGTCCGACGACGCAACTGTCCTGAAGAAGCTCTCGACCCTCGACCGCTTCCTGCCTCTCTGGATCAGCGTCGCGATGGCAGCGGGCCTCGGGCTCGGCCGATTGATTCCCTCGCTGAACGACGGCCTCGACAAGCTGCAGGTCGGCACTGTGTCGCTGCCGATCGCACTCGGTCTGCTGATGATGATGTACCCGGTGCTGGCGAAGGTGCGCTACGAGGAACTCGGCCGGATGAAGCGCGACGGCGTCTCCGATCGTGTCTTCTTCGGCTGGTCCCTGTTCCTCTCGTGGATGGTCGGGCCGGCGCTGATGTTCACGCTCGCCTGGCTGTTTCTCGCCGACCAGCCGGCCTACCGCACCGGTGTGATCATTGTCGGGCTCGCCCGCTGCATCGCCATGGTGCTGATCTGGAACGACCTAGCCAAAGGCGACCGAGACCGCACCGCGCTCCTCGTCGTGTTCAACGCGCTCTTCCAGGTCGCCGCTTACTCGCTGCTCGGCTACTTCTACTTGACCGTCTTGCCGGGCTGGCTCGGCCTCGACACCCAGGGGTTCGAGGTCAGCATCTGGGAGGTCGCAAAGACGGTGCTGATCTTCCTCGGCATCCCGCTTACGGCCGGCTTCTTCACCCGCCGGATCGGGCTCAGGCGTAAAGGCCGCGAGTGGTACGACACGCGATTCCTCCCGAAAGTGAGCCCGATCACGCTCTACGGGCTGCTGTTCACGATCGTGCTCCTATTCGCGATCCAGGGTGAGAAAATCACCGCCGAGCCCGTCGATGTCGCCCGGATCGCGCTGCCTCTGCTCCTCTACTTCGCGATCATGTGGATTGCCGGCTTCACGATCGGCAGACTGATCGCGCTGCCCTACGCCCAGACGGCGAGCATGGGTTTCACCGTCGCGAGCAACGACTTCGAGCTCGCGATCGCCGTCGCCGTCGGCGTCTTCGGCGCCACATCTGGAGAAGCACTCGCGGGCGTCGTCGGGCCCCTGATCGAGGTACCCGTCCTCGTCACGCTCGTCTACGTCGCCCTATGGGCGAGACGCTTCTGGCGCGCATCAGCGCCAGCCCCGCAGCCAGCGAGCGGTTAGGAACGCAGCAACGTAGGCCGGCGAATCCGATCGTCGCGGCTTGAGCTGCGCGTCTCACGACCTAAAACCACACGGGGAGGGAAAGGACAGAGCGGGGGTGTCCGTTCGAGTTCGCATTGCGCCCTCGCCCTACCCCGAGGGTGGCAGCGCCGGGCTACAGCGAGTCGCGCATATCGAAGCCCATGC
>DATIDT010000008.1:0-15529 GCA_035456125.1 Gaiellaceae bacterium | reverse complement strand
CGGCTGGACGCCGCGCATCTTCAACCTCGGCGGCGGCCTCGGCGTGCGGCAGACGCTCGAGGAGCAGGTGCCAGACGTGGCGGCGTTTGCGGGCGAGCTCGTGCACCACGTGCGGACTCGCTGGCCTGAGCCGGTGCGGCTGATCCTCGAGCCGGGGCGCTCGTTGATCGGGCAGGCCGGCCTGACGCTGTACACGGTCGGCGCAGTCAAAGGCGCGACCGCCGCGATCGACGGCGGCATGTCCGACAACCCCCGCCCGCAGCTTTACGGCGCGCGCTACGAGGCGCTGCTCGCGAACCGCGCCGCCGAGCCGGCATCCGGCACATACCGCATCGCCGGAAAGCACTGCGAGTCCGGTGACATCCTCATCCAGGCGGTCGAGCTGCCCGAGCCGCGGCGAGGCGATCTGCTGGCGGTGCCGGCAACGGGTGGCTATACGCTCGCGATGGCGTCGACCTACAACGGCGTGCCGCGGCCGGCCGCCGTGCTCGTTGGGGATGGGCGCGCCGAGCTCATTCGCCGGCGCGAGACGGTGGACGACCTCCTGCGCTTCGAGACCTAACCACCTCTTCCGACCGAACGGTCAGACCCGTGCCGCAAAGCCGGGTCGCACGAGCCGTGGCGGGGCGGCGAGCCGCGCCTCCTTCACCGGCGGATTCCACGCCTCGGCGAGCGGCTCCGCACCGAGCGACGCGAGCCGACGGCCCTCCGGCACCTCGCCGTAGAGCGTCGTCCGCTGGCGCGGCGTTCGGCCGGCCGAGCGGATGAGCGCCTCCATCGCCTCCGGCGGGAGCTCCTGACCGTGCTGCGCTCCGGCCGAGCGTGAGATCGATTCGTTCATCAACGTGCCGCCGAGATCGTTGACGCCGGCGCTGAGCGCGGCGACGACGCCTTCGCGTCCCAGCTTCACCCATGAGACCTGGATGTTCGTGATCACGGGATGGAGCACGAGCCGCCCGACGGCGTGCACGAGCAGCGTCTCCCCGAAGGTCGGTCCTGAGCGTGCACGACCGCGCAGCCACATCGGCGCCTCCATGTGCACGAACGGGAGCGGGACGAACTCCGTGAAGCCCCCGCTCCGCAGCTGCTGCTCGCGCGCGCGGAGCAGGTGCCGCGCCCAGCTGCGCGCCGACTCGACGTGGCCGAACATCATCGTCACGTTCGAAGCGAGGCCGGCGCGATGTGCGCTGTCGTGCACGTGCAGCCATTGCTCCGTCGTCACCTTGTCGGGGCAGATCTGCCGGCGCACCTCGTCGTCGAGGATCTCGGCGGCGGTCCCGGGCAGCGAGCCGAGCCCGGCGTCCCGGAGCTCCGCGAGATACTCGTCCAGCGGCAGGCCCAGCGTCGCGGCGCCCTGCCAGATCTCGAGCGCCGAGAAGGCGTGCACATGCAGTCCCGGCACCGCGTCCTTGATCGCTCGCACGACGGAGAGGTAGTAGTCCCCGGTGAACGCGGGGTGAATGCCGCCCTGCAGGCAGACCTCCGTGGCGCCGCGCTCCCACGCCTCCTCGCAACGCCTTGCGATCTCCTCGTGGGGAACCAGGTACGGCGCGCCGCGCAGGTTGGCCGCCAGCTTCCCTTTCGAGAACGCGCAGAAGCCGCAGCGGAAGTAGCAGACGTTCGTGTACTGGATGTTGCGGGTGACGACGTACGTCACCTCGTCGCCGCAGACGTCGCGGCGCAGCGCATCGGCCGCGGCGAAGACGCGGTCGCGCTCGCGCCCGCGGGCGCGGAACAGGCGCACGAGTTCGTCCTCGCCCAGCTCGTCACGCGTGTCGACGGGCAGCGCGTCGCGCGGCACGAACGGGACGCCGACGTCCTCCCCGGGCGACCAGCCGTCCTCGCGTGCGAGGCCGAGCGAATCCGAGGCCCGCAGCACCGCCGGCATGACGCCGGGATCGAGCCAGTCGGCGGAGATCCATTCGGGGTACACCGCCAGCCGCGGCGCGAGCTCGAGGCCGCGGCTCTCGGTCGCGGCGCGCAGGCGCTCGACCTCGGGCCACGGCGCCTCGGGATTGACGTGGTCGATCGTCACCGGCGAGACGCCGCCCCAGTCGTCGATCCCGGCGTCGAGCAGCCGCGGAAAGTCGTCGTACGACAGGTTCGGCGGCGCCTGAACGTGTGCGCGTGCGCCGAGCACGATCCGGGCGACCGCGATCGTCCACAGCAGCTCGTCGAGCGGCGGCTCCGCCGCACCGGCCATGCGGGTGCCCGCCTTGGCGCGGAAGTTCTGGACGATCACCTCCTGGACGTGGCCGTAGCGATCGCCGAGCTCACGGATCGCGAGCAGCGCGTCGATCCGCTCGGCGCGCGTCTCGCCGATACCGATCAGGAGCCCGGTCGTGAAGGGCACGCGCTCCTCGCCGGCCGCCGCGATCGTCGCGAGCCGCGCCGCGGGAACCTTGTCGGGTGAGCCGAAGTGCGGCCCGCCGCGCGCCGACAACCGGTCGGAGGTCGTCTCGAGCATCGCGCCCATCGATGCGCTCACCGGTCGCAGCGAGCGCGCGTCCGCGCGCGTGAGGACGCCTGGATTGAGATGCGGCAGCAAGCCGGTCTCCTCGACGACGGCGGTGGCCGCCCGGCGAAGGTAGTCGAGCGTCGTGTCGCACCCCAGCGCCGCGAGCTCCTCGCGCGCCACGCGGTAGCGAAGCTCGGGCTTGTCCCCGAGCGTGAACAGCGCCTCGCGGCAACCGGCCGCAGCTCCGGCGCGCGCAATGTCGAGCACCTCCGCGATGCTCAGGTACGCACGTTCCCCGCGCCGCGGCGGCCGCGCGAACGTGCAGTAGTGGCACACGTCGCGGCAGAGCTTCGTCAGCGGGATGAAGACCTTCGGCGAGTAGGTGACGAGCCGGCCGTGTCCCTCGTCACGGAGCGCACGAGCCTCGGTACAGAGATCCTCCAGCGGCCGCTCCATCAGCTCCATCAGCGGAGCTTAAGTCGGCCGGGTCAGGCCGGGTCGAATCGGTCCATCACCAACGAGGTGTGTCGGACGGCCGTAGGTCTAGACCAGGTTGACCGAAACCACGCCGACCATGGCCGCGAGCGCAAACGCCCCCACGACGACGGTGGCGAACGACCAGCGCCGCAAGCGTGTGCCCGGTGCGGCGAGCAGCGCCGCGCCGGCGAGCCCGAGCAGGAGCGCCACACACGTCTCGACCGCCTGGAAGGTCACGCCGAGCGCGAGCGCGTCGGCGACTCCGACGCCTGCGCCGTGGAGGGCGATCGTCGCGGCCCCCGCACCGGCGCCGAAGTTCCCGGGCGTCAGCGGCAGCAATCCCGCCAGGGCGAGCGCGCCGAGAAGGACGAGCGCGACGATCAGCGGGTTCGCAAGGCCGAGCGACGCGACGATTGCGACGGCGGCCGCAGCGCGGAAGACGTAGGCGTAGGCGACCCACCGCGACAACTCGAACGCGTGGCGACGCGAGCGAAACGCCTGGAGTACCGCCGCGACGCGTCCCGCGACGCGGGTGCTCAGGCGCATCCCGAGCGCAACGGCCGCCGCGACGGCGACGATCAGGATCGGCGCCGGCCAGAGCGGCAGGCGACCGACCGCAGCTGCGACGAACATCAGCAGCCCGAGCGCGACCGTGTGGGCAGCTCCGATCGCCGTTCCGACGCCACAAGCGCGCAGCAGCGGATCGCGCCCCGGCAGGGTCCGCGAGAGCAAGGCGAGCCGGACCGCGCCGCCCACGTGCGCCGGCGTCGCCGAGTTCACGAGCGAGCCGACCGCGTAGCGGGAGGCGACGTCGACGTACTGAGGGCTGCCGCCGCAGGCGCGGAGGCCCGCGGCCCAGGCGGCCGCGGAACACAGGAGCGAGCCGCCGAATCCCAGCCCTGCCAACAGCAGCCAACCCGGCCGAACCTGCTGGAGCACGCTCAGCGCGTTCCCGACGCTGCCGCGGCCGAGCTGCGTCACGGCGAGCACCGCGAAGCTCACGGCGAGCACACCGAGGCCGAGCACCGAGGACCGCCAGACGCGCACGTCAGCAAGGTATCGGCGCCAGATGAGATTCACGTTAAGAAAAGGCGCCGCGCCCGGCGAAGGTGACATCATGAATCCCCGGTGCGAAGAGCCCGGCGATGGCGCTACCTGATCGTCCTCGCGCTGGCTTCGCTCGCCGGCCTCGGCATCTGGGCGCGCCATCAGGCCAGCGGCGACGCCGCCGCGACGAAGACCCAGCCGACCACGACGTCGGCTCCGGCGGCGACGGCGCGTCCCCGGCGCGACCTGCAGAAGGCCCGGCCGGTGGATGTCTACGCGCACATCGGCCCGGGCGCGATGCAGCCGGCGGCTGCGCAGGCGCGGCCGCTCGTCTACGTGCCGAACAGCGAGGGGAACTCCGTCGACGTGATCGACCCGCGCACCTATCGCGTGATCTCCTCGTTCCCGGTCGGCACGCTTCCTCAGCACGTCACGCCCTCCTACGACCTCCGCACGCTCTATGTGGACAACGACGTCGGCAACTCGCTGACGCCGATCGACCCGCGGACAGGCCGGCCGGGACGGTCGTTCCCCGTCGACGATCCGTACAACCTCTACTTCACGCCCAACGGCCGCTATGCCATCGTCGTCGCCGAGCGCCTGCACAGGCTCGACTTCCGCAATCCGCACACCTTCCGCCTCGTGAAGCAGCTGCCGGTGCCGTGCGCCGGCGTCAACCACATGGACTTCTCGCCGAGCGGCTCGTACGCCGTCGTCAGCTGCGAGTTCTCCGGCCAGCTCCTGAAGGTCGACCTGCGCCGACTGCGCGTGACGGCGGTGCGGCACCTGCCGCGCCAGTACTCGGTGCCGCAGGACGTGCGCTCCGCGCCGGACGGAAAGGTGTTCTACGTCGCCGACCTCGCGGCGGGCGGCATCTGGGAGGTCGTGCCGAACACGCTGAAGGTGATCCGCCTCATCCCTACCGGTGCCGGTGCGCACGGTCTCGTCGTCAGCCGCAACGGCCGCGTCCTCTACGTCGCGAACCGCAACGCAGGCACCGTCTCGCTTCTGTCGTTCCGCACGCGCCGGATCGTCCGCACATGGCGAATCCCGGGCGGCGGCAGCCCTGACATGGGCGATGTCTCGCCGGACGGCCGCGTGCTCTGGCTGTCGGGCCGGTACAACGCCCAGGTGTACGCGATCGACACGCGGACCGGGCGGCTGATTGCGAGGGTCCCGGTCGGCGCAAGCCCGCACGGTCTTTCGGTCTGGCCGCAGCCCGGGCGCTATTCGCTCGGCCATACGGGCAACATGCGGTAGATGCTCGTCAGGCCGCTTCGCACCGAGCCGCTCCTTGCCGCCGCCCTCGCAGCGGCGCTCGTCTGGCTGGGCCCGCAGGGAACCGACCTCGCCGCGCACGCCTATCAGCGCACGCTCTGGGCCGAGCACGGCTTCGTCCTCTGGAACAACTTCTGGTACGCGGGGCGCTACAGCTTCATCAACTACAGCGTCCTCTACTACCCGCTGGCGACGCTGCTGGGAATCAGGCTGCTGGCAGTCCTGACGGTCGCGCTGACCGTCGCCGCGTTCTCAGCGGTCGTGCGGCACGAGTGGGGCGCGCGCAGCCGCTGGTCGATCCGCGTGTTCGCCGTCGCCTGGGCGGCGCTCGTCGTCTCGGCCGCGTTTCCGTTCATGCTCGGCTGCGCCTTCACGCTACTCGCCCTCTGGGCGCTGCAACACGGCCGGCGACTCTGGTTCGCCGCGCTCGCGCTCTGCGCGCTGGCCGCGAGCCCGCTGGCCTTCATCCTCCTCGTCATCGTCCTGATCGGGATCGCGCTCGCGCGCCGGCGTGAGGCGGCCGCGTTCGCCGCGCCCGCGGCGGCCGTCGCGGCGCTGGTCGGAGTCGAGGTGCTGTTGCAGCGGATGTTCCCGGCCCACGGCCGCTTTCCGTTCTCGGGCGCGGAGTACGCGGCCGCCCTCACCTTCTGCCTTCTCGGCCTCGCGCTGACCTGGTGCGTCGCCGAAGCACGCGCGTTGCGCTGGATGTTCGCGGCGTACCTCGCCGCCTGTACGGTCGCCTTCTTCGTCTCGTCGCCGATGGGCGAGAACATCGCGCGTCTGCGGTTCGTCGCCGCGCCGATCGCGGTGCTGACGATGTCGCTGCGCAACTGGCGGCCTCGGCTGGTCTGCGTCGGTGTCCTCGCGCTCGCGATCTCCTGGAACGTCACCCCGCTCGCGGCGAGCTTCGCGCGGGGCGTCGAGGACCCCGCGGCGCACGCCGCCTACTGGGCACCCGCAAAGCAGTTTCTGCAGTCGCACCTTCAGCCCGGCTATCGCGTCGAGGCGGTCGACACCGCCAACCACTGGCCCGCGGACTTCCTCGCGCGCGCCCGCATCCCGCTCGCCCGCGGCTGGTTCCGCCAGGAGGACTTCCCGCAGAACCGCGTGCTCTACGGCCCGCTCGGGAAGGCGGCCTACCTCGCCTGGCTGCGCAAGCTGAGCGTGCGGTACGTCGTCCTGACGTCACGCCCGCCGGACTACAGCTCCCGCGGCGAGGCGGCGCTGCTCCAGAGCGGGCGCACGCACCTGAAGATCGTCTACGCGACGTCGAACCTCTGGATCTATGCCGTCCCGTCCCCGCGGCCGCTCGTAAGCCCGCCGGCGCATGTGCGCAGCGTCGGCTACTCGACGATCGCGCTGGACGTGCCGCACCGCGGCACGTACGCCCTCTCGGTGACGTACACGCCGTACTGGCAATCACGGACGGCCTGCCTCGAGCAGACGCCCGACGGGATGACGCGGCTCGTCGTCCGCCGGCCCGGCCTGGTGCGGCTTCGCTTCGCCGTTACACCGCGGCGCGCGCTGGCGACGATCACCGGCGACGCGTCCGACACCTGCCGCTAGCGCGGCTTCAGAGACAACAGCTTGCCGAACGGATGCCAGGCCTTCGCCGACCAGCGCTGGAGCTTCACCTGCGTCACGGGGAAGCGTGACGTCGGCGTCGTGCGGATGACGATGCCCGGCAGCACGAACGGGTTCCCCTTCTCTGTCAGATGCGTTGCCGCGCGCATGACGCCGTCACGCGTGAGGTTGCGACCGGCCTTCTTCAGCGCGTCGACGAGCGTGTACGCGGTCGCCATGCCGGCTGTGTAGTAGCCGTCCTGCAGGTCGCGCGCCTGGATGTCGGTGCCGTACTGCCTCAGGATCGACTGGAACAGCCGGACGCCCTTGTCGCGCCGCCACGCGGGGGCCGCCGGATCTTTCCCGAAGACGATCGAGATCGAGCCGTTCGCGGCGTTCTGCGGGACGATCGCCATCAGCGCCGACGCGGCCGAGACATCGTTGACGAAGATCTGCGGATGCCAGCCGAGACGCGACACGGCGTTGAATGCCTGCAGCGAGAACTTTCCGAAGGCGAAGATCATGAAGACGTTGGCCTTGCTCGCCTTCAGCTGCGTCACCTGCGGCTGCACGTCCGCGGACGACGGGTCGTACGCGACCTTCGCGACGATCGCGCCGGCTTTCTTGCCCAGGCCACGGCGCAGCCCGCCGTAGAGGTCGCGCCCGTAGTCATCGTTCTGGTAGAGGACCGCGATCCTCGGCTTCTTGACGTGCTTGACGATGTACTGCCCGTAGATCGCCCCCTCCTCGGAGTACGGCGGGATGAAGCCGATCGTCCACGGGTACTGCTTGTAGTCGCGGCCGAACGTCGTCGCCCCCGACGACACGAACAGCTGCGGCACCTTGGCGTCGTTCAACAGCTTGCGGACGGCGAGGTTGTTGCTCGTGCCGAGCGAGGAGAACATCGCGAACACCTGCTCCTGCTGGACGAGCCGGATCGTGTTGTTCACCGCACGGCCCGGGTCATAGCCGTCGTCGAGGTACTCGAACTTCAGCTTGCGGCCGAAGATGCCGCCCTTCGTGTTGACGTACTTGAAGTACGCGTCGATGCCGCGCGCGACGTTGCCGGCAATCGCCGCCTCGCCGCTCAGCGGGACGCTCGAGCCGATCGTGATCTGGGTCGGGGTGACCCCGGGAGCCGCCAGCGGTCGCGCGCCGGCAGCAGTCGTGACGACTGCAGCGGCCAAGACGCAAAGGAAAAGGACCCTCACCACGGAGCTACGACTTACTGTACAACCGACTTGTTAGCGGCCCGAAGAGCCTGCGCAGGGCGCCTCCGACTCCCGTCGGCAGCAGGATCAGCACGACGATCAGTACCGCACCGAAGATCACGTCCGGCATCCCCGGGCGCTGCGCGTTCAGGTTCACGTGCGGGAGATGGTTGATCCAGCCGGTCACGTCGCCGGCACGGTTCTGCAGGATGTAGATCGCGGCAGCGCCGAGGATCAGACCGACGAAGGAGTCGACACCGCCGAGCGCGAGCGCGGCGACGAGATAGACGGACAGGACGACCGGGAAGATGTCCGGGTTCATGTACGCGCGCGCCATGGCGTACAGCGAACCCGCGACGCCCGCGTAGAAGGCAGACAAGGCAAACGCGAGCGTCTTGTAGCGCGCGAGGCTGATACCGGACGAGGTGGCGGCGATCTCGCTGTCGCGGATCGCCTTCAGCGTCCGGCCCGGCTTGCCGCGCACGAACAGCCAGGCGACGACGAGCAGGACGAACGCAATCCCCCACGTCAGGTAGTAGATCCAGTCGTTCGGGGTCGCCGACAAGCCGAACGGCGTCTTCAGGAGGCCGAGCAGCTTGCCGCTCGTGCCGCCGAGGAACTTGTCGAACTTGAGCGGAATCTGCCGGAACGACACCGCAATGCCGAACGTCACGAGCGCCAGGTAGAGCCCCGACAGCCGCAGCGCCGGAATGCCGACGAGCAGCCCGCCGAGCCCCGCCACGATTCCGGCGATCGGGATCGTCCAGATGTCGCGGATGTGATGGCCGTACACACCGTTCACCGTCAGCACCGCCGTCGTGTAGCCGCCGACAGCCATGAACGCGCCGTGGCCGAGGGAGATCTGCCCGCTGTAGCCCGTGAGGATGGAGAGCCCCAGCAGCGCGATGAAGTACATGCCGACCGTCGCCAGCTCGTAGGCCGTGAAGCTCGAGACGAATCTCGGCAGGACGGCGATGACCACGCCGAGCGCGATCAGTCCGAGCACCTCGAACGAGAGCTTGAGCTTCATACGCGGCGTACCGCCACGCGGCCGAACAGGCCGTTCGGCTTCACGACCAGCACGATCAGGATCACGAGCAGCGCAGCCGGCAGCTTCAACGTGTCGCCGACGAAGCCGACGTAGCGGCCGAGCAACGTGATCCCGACGCCGAGCAGCAGGCCGCCCACGACCGCGCCGATCGGGCTGTCGAGACCCCCGAGCACGGCGGCCGCGAACGCGTAGAGCAGGATCACCTGCATCATGTTCGGGTCGAGGAACAGGATCGGCGCGACCATCATCCCCGCGACGGCGCCGAGCACCGCCGCCAGCCCCCAGCCGAGCGCGCGCATCCAGCCGACGCGAACGCCGACGAGCTCGGACGACCCGGGGTTCAGCGCCGCCGCGCGCAGCCCGAGGCCCAGCTTCGTGAAGCGGAAGAAGACCGCGAGCAGTGCGACGAGAACGAACGAGACGACCACGATGCCGACGTCCTGCACGCTGATCGGGACGCCGCCGACGTCGATCGTTCGCGTCGAGAACGGGCCGTGGAACGGACGGTTCCCTCCGCCCCAGATCACGCTCATCAGGCCGTTCAGCAGCAGCGCGAGCCCGAGCGTGACGATCACGATCGTGATCACCGGCCCGTTCTCGGCGGGCCGGATGATCGTGCGCTCGATCGCGACTCCGCCGACGAAAGCAATCGCGAGCACGATCGGGAACGCCGCCCAGAACGACAAGCCGTTGTTCATCAGCGACCAGCAGATGAACGTCGTGAACGTCGCCATCTCCCCCTGCGCGAAATTGATCGCGCGTGTCGAGCGGTAGATGATCACCAACGCGAGCGCGAGCCCTGCGAACACGGCGCCCTGCCGGATGCCCGCCGCAATCTGCTGCGCGAACTCCGTCCAGGTGAACGCCGCGACGAGCATCAGTAGCCGAGGTACGACCGCCGCACCGACTCGTTGGCGCGCAGCTCCTCGCTCGGTCCCGACACGACGACGCGCCCGACCTCGAGCACATACGCGCGTGCGGCGTGCGCGAGCGCGAGGGCTGCGTTCTGCTCGACCACGAGCACCGCCGTGCCGTCGTCGGCAATCATGCGCTCGAGCCGGTCGAAGATCTCCTTGACCAGCATCGGGGCGAGCCCGAGCGACGGCTCGTCGAGAAGGACGAGCTTCGGCCGCGCCATCATCGCGCGGCCGAGCGCGAGCATCTGCTGCTCACCGCCGGAGAGCGTGCCGGCCTGCTGGTCCTTCCGCTCCTCGAGCCGCGGGAAGTACTTGAACACGCGCTGCGCGCCCTCGTTCACGCTGCCGCGTCGCGTGTAGGCGCCCAGGCGGAGGTTCTCCCAGACGGAGAGCTCGCTGAACGTGCCGCGCCCCTCGGGGACGTGCGCAATGCCCGCCCGCGCGGCTGCATCCGGCCGGCGGCGGAGCTTCGTGCCGCCGAACAGGACGTTGCCCGTCCGCCGGACGGTCCCGGAGACGGCGCGCAGGGTGGTTGTCTTGCCCGCGCCGTTCGCTCCGAGCACTGCGACCAGCTCGCCCTCGCCGACCTCGAGCGAGATCCCGTGCAGCGCCTTGACGGGGCCGTAGCGCGCCTCGACGCCGTCGAGCTGCAGGAGCGCGCTCACGCGTCCGCCCCGAGATACGCCTCGATCACCTGCTCGTTGGTGCGGACCTCCGCCGGCGTGCCCTCGGCGATCGTGCGCCCGAAGTCGAGAACGTGCACGCGGTCGGCCACGCTCATCACCAGCCCCATGTGGTGCTCGACGAGCAGCACGGTCAGCTCGTAGTCGGCGCGCATTTGCCTGATGAACTTCGCGAGCTGCTCGACCTCCTCGTGGCTGAGGCCGCCGGCGGGCTCGTCGAGCAAGAGCAGCCGCGGCGCCGACGCGAGCGCACGTGCGAGCTCGACGCGCTTTTGCGTCCCGTACGGCAGCTCCGACGCGTTCCGGTAGCGCAGCGAGTGCAGGTTGACGTAGAAGAGCAGGTCGTCGACGGGCTGCTCGCCGCGGCGTGCATGCGCCCCGACGCGGACGTTGTCGAGCACCGACATGCCGCGGAAGAGCTCGACGTTCTGAAAGGTCCGGGCGATGCCGCGCCTGACGACGCCGCTCGGCGCGACGTTTAGGAGGCTCTGGCCTTCGAAGCGAACGGCGCCCTCGTCCGGCGTGTACAGCCGGGTGATGACGTTGAACGCCGTCGTCTTGCCGGCGCCGTTCGGGCCGATCAGCCCCACGATCTCGTTGGGCTCGGCCGTGAACGAGACGGCGTCGAGGGCGTAGATCCCGCCGAAGCGCTTCGTGACGTTTTCGACCTCGAGCAGCGCCAAAGCCCGGATAGCCTAAGCCGAATGAATTGGCGCTTCGAAGCGAATCTGGGCGGCGCCGCCGAGTCGGCGCCTTAGGCCGGTGCATCAGACGGCCCAAAGACTCCAGGCCCGCTTACACGGGCTCGGCCTCGACGTCGAGGTCCGGGAGCTGTCCGACTCGACGCGAACCGCGCAGGAGGCGGCGGATGCCGTCGGGGCGGAGCTCGGGCAGATCGTGAAGTCGCTCGTCTTCATGGACGGCGACGGCGCGCTGCTGTGCCTCTGCGCCGGCGACCGGCGCGTCGACACGGACAAGCTCGGCGAGGGTGTCCGCCAGGCAAAGCCCGACGAGGTGCGCGAGGCCACCGGCTTCGCCGTCGGCGGTGTTCCTCCGCTCGGCCACGACCGGCCGGTGAAGACCGTTGTCGACGAGTCGCTGCGCCGCTTCGAGACGCTGTGGTGCGCCGGCGGGACGCCGCACGCCGTCTTCCCGGTGGGGACACAGCAGCTGCTCGCGGCGCTTTCGCACGCAGACGTGCGAGAGGTTACGTCTCGCTAACACTCTCCACACTTCCTCCTGCGACTCTGGTCGCCGTTCCAGCCGACCGAGAAAGGAACCACCTTTGAGCAGACGTCACATCCTGGGCGCGGCGGCCGTCGTCACCGCGCTCGCCGCTCAGACCGCGGCCGCCGCCGGCGACCCGGTCGCCGCCGTGAAGGTCGACCTCGCAAAGCTGCAAGCCGATGCCGCCGCGGCGCGGGCCACGATCGTGCCGGACGCACAGAAGCTCGCGGCAGCCGCCGCAGCAGCGAAAGGATCGGCGCGGGCAGAGGCAGTCGCAGCGGTGAAGCCGGATCTCATGCAGCTTCGCAGCGACGTGAAGGCCGCGCGCACGCAACTCGCGGGCGACCGAGCGCAGCTGAAGGCCGATCTCGCCGCCGCCAAGGGCATGAACGGCGCCCGAAAGCAGCTGACGCCGGTCGTCAAGTCGACGAGGACGGCCCTGAAGGCCGACAGAAGCGCGATCCGGGACGCGCTCAAGCAGGCGCGGCAGGCCGTCCAGGACCTGCGCGCGTCCTTCAAGAAGTAGCGCAAGGTTCAGGCGTCTCGCGGGTCTCCCTCATGAGGGGGCGCGCCCCTGCGGTTGTGACCTGCTAGGAGTCGCGGTCGCCGGCAGCGCCTCCTCGACTAGGTCACGGGCGCCCGACAGCTGAAGTTCTCGCAGACGTACACCGCCGGATGCCCGTCGACGTAGTCCTTCCCGCGCAACAGCGGCACGTCGTCGCTCGGCCCGAACGCGACCACGGCGTTCGGATCGAAGCCGGCGAGCTCGCGGCGCGCGACCGCGGCATCGCGCGGCCCGACCACCGCGACCTCCCGCGGCGGCGAGAAATGGAGGTCGAGCGCACAGAGCGCGTGCCCGAACGCCGACGGCGCATGCGCGAGCTGCGGCGCGACGAACCGGAACACGCCGACGGCGCGACGCTCGAGCTCCTCGTCGCCCCACAGCCGAGCGAGCCGCAGCAAGACGTAGGCAAGCATCGAGTTCCCCGACGGCGTCGGGTTGTCGTCGAACTCCTTTTTGCGGCTCACCAGGCGCTCGCCGTCCACCGGGGTCATGAAGAAGCCGCCGCGCTCGTCGTCCCCGAAGAGCTCGACCGCGAGCAGAGCAAGTCGGCGGGATTCCTCGAGCCAGCGCAGCTCCCCCGTCGCGACGTGCAGCTCGTAGAGCCCGTGCGCAGCGTCGGCGTAGTCCTCCAGGACGCCGGCATTCCGCGCCTGCCCGGCACGCCACGTGCGGTGAAGGCGGCCCTCCGGCGTCGACAGCGGGCCGACCAGGAACTCGCCGCAGGCGCGGGCAGCCTGAACGAGATCGTCACGCTCGAGCCTCCACCCCGCCTCGGCGAGCGCCGCCGCCGTCAGTCCGTTCCACGACGCGACGACCTTGTCGTCGCGCAGCGGCTGCGGGCGCTGCTGCCGCTCCGCGAGCAGGCGCGCACGCGTGGTCTCGTCGAGCTCGCCGCGCAGGACGAAGCGCCCGTGCTCGAACGGCTGCAGCAGCTCGCGCGGAACGTCGTCGTCCTCCGTCCACGTGTACGTGAGGCCTTCGACGCCGTCGGTGTCGGCATCCTGCGCCGACGCGAACCCGCCGCCGGTCAGACGCAGCTCGCGCAGGAGGTAATCGCACGTCTGCTCGACGACGTCGCGGTAGCGAGCGTTTCCGCTGACGATCCAGGCATGGAGATACGCCGGGACGAGCAGTGCGTTGTCGTACAGCATCTTCTCGAAGTGCGGGACCAGCCACTCCCGGTCGACGGAGTACCGGTGGAACCCGCCGCCGACGAGGTCGTACATCCCGCCGAGCGCCATCGAGTCGAGCGTCTTCGTCGCCGGCTCCAGCTCGTCGCGGCGGAGCAGGAACTCGATCGTCGACGCCGGCGGGAACTTCGGCGCGTTGCCGAACCCGCCCCACACGGGGTCGAAGGCGCGGCGCAGCCCGCGCACGGCGTCCGCGAGGAGCGACGGCGCCAGCGGTTCACGTGACGGCTGGGCGGCGCGCCGCAGGTGCTCCGTGATCGTGCCCGCGTCGCGCTCGATGCCGCCGCGCCGCTCGCTCCATGCGTCCGCGACCGCACGCAGGACTTGCCTGAAGCTGGGCAGGCCGTGGCGGGGCTCCGGCGGGAAGTACGTCCCGCCGAAGAACGGCTCGCCGCCCGGCGTGAGGAAGACCGTCATCGGCCAGCCGCCCTGCCCCGTCAGCGAGACGACGGCGTCCATGTAGACCGAGTCGACATCGGGACGCTCCTCGCGATCGACCTTCACGCAGACGAAGTGCTCGTTCATCAGCGCCGCCGTCGCGTCGTCCTCGAACGACTCGTGCTCCATCACGTGACACCAGTGGCACGCGGCGTAGCCGACGGAGAGGAGGATCGGCTTGTCCTCTTCCCGCGCGCGGGCGAGCGCCGCCTCACCCCAGGGGTACCAGTCCACCGGGTTGTCCGCATGCTGCAGGAGGTAGGGACTCGTTTCCTGCGCGAGCCGGTTCACGCTCATACTCTGCCCCGTGAGCTCCCTTCCAAGCGGCACCGTCACCTTCCTGTTCACCGACATCGAGGGCTCGACGGCGCTGCTCCGCGAGCTCGGCGACCGTTACGCGGACGTGCTCGGGCGGGAACGCAGCATCCTGCGCGAGACGCTGACGGACGCAGGCGGCCGGGAGATCGACACGCAGGGCGACGCGTTCTTCTTCTCGTTCACGCGCGCGCGTGACGCCGTTGCCGGCGCAGTCGCCGCCCAGCGCGCGCTCGCGGAGCACGCCTGGCCCGGCGGTGTCGACGTCAAGGTGCGGATGGGGCTGCACACGGGAGAGCCGTCGGTCGGCGACGAGGGGTACGTCGGGCTCGACGTCGTCCGCGCCGCTCGCATCTGCTCGGCCGGCCACGGCGGGCAGATCCTCCTCTCGGACACGACGCGCGCGCTGCTCGGCGGCGCGGTTCCGGACGGTGTCGCGCTGCACGAGCTCGGCACGCAGACGCTGAAAGACGTCGGCGAAGAGCGCCTCTACCAGCTCTCGGTCGACGGCCGCGACGACTTCGCACCGATCAAAGCGGAGCGCAAGGCGGGCCTGAGCAAGGCCGACATCCTCGGCGACGACTTCGAGCAGCGGATCGAGGCGTTCGTGCGGCGCTCGATCGACGACTCGTTCGCTCCGGGCAAGCCGCAGGAGAAGGCGAAGAGCTTCTGGTCGCGCTTCGGCCGCCGCGGCTGAGTCAGCGCGTCGCGATCGTCGCCTGGTACTGCGCCGTCGGCGCGCCGCGCTGCGGCAGGTAGACGTCGAGGTAGACGAACGTGCCGCGCCGCGACGGGTTGCGGAACGAGACCGCCTCGGGGTGGATGCCGGCGAAGCCGCTGCCGGCGAGCAGGTGCTTCCGGCGTGCTGCTCCGGTGACGAGCACCGACGGCGTCGTCGCATTCCACAGCTCGATGTCCGCATCGGTGGAGACGGTGACGCGGATCGCGACGCGCCTCTGCGCCGGGACCCAAATGCGGTAGACGTCCTCGGGATCCTCCGTAACGTCGAGACGTGCGGTCACGGTCGCGCGGCCGCGGCCGGGTGCCGTGAGCGGCGGGTCGGCGTTGCGGAACAACCTTCCGGGCACGACCTGATCCACGTCGTCGTT
>DATIDT010000007.1:0-37376 GCA_035456125.1 Gaiellaceae bacterium | reverse complement strand
TACGCGGGCAAGGTCGTCGAGCTTGGTGACGTCGAAACGATCTTCAGCAACCCGCGGCATCCGTACACGATCGGCCTGATGGACAGCCTGCCGAAGCTGACGGCGGAGGAGGAGTGGCTGCGGCCGATCCCAGGCCAGCCGCCGAGCCTGATCAGCCGGCCGCCCGGGTGCCCGTTCCACCCGCGGTGCTTCCTCTCGCAGGGGCGCGCGCGCTGCCGCGAAGAGGAGCCGCCGCTACGGCCGATTCAGGGGAGCGCCCACCTCACTGCATGCCACTTCGCCGAGGAGCTCGAGGGCCGCGTCGGTCACCTCGTCGAGCCCGTTGGAGCCGGAACGTGAGCGAGACCGCCGCGGAAGCACAGGCACCCGAAGAGCAGGTCCACGAGCGAGCGCAGGAAGGCCGCGAGATCCTCCGCATCGAGGGCCTCTTCAAGCACTTCCCGATCACCGCGGGGATCTTCAAGCGGCGCGTCGGCCAGGTCCACGCCGTCGACGGCGTCGACCTCTCGTTGCGCGCGGGCGAGACCCTCGGCCTGGTCGGCGAGTCCGGGTGCGGGAAGACGACGCTCGGCCGTACCGTCATCAAGCTGCTCGAGCCGACGGAGGGCAAGATCATCTTCAACGGCCAGGACATCACGGGCCTGACCCGCAGACGCATGCGCGACGTGCGCCGCGAGCTGCAGATCGTCTTCCAGGACCCCTACGCATCGCTGAACCCGCGCATGACCGTGCGGGAGATCGTCGCCGAGCCGTTGCGTGTACACGGGCTCTACAAGGGGCGCGAGGGCCGCGGCCGCATCGACGAGCTCCTGCGCACGGTCGGCCTGAGCCCGGAGCACGCGAACCGCTTCCCGCACGAGTTCTCCGGCGGACAGCGGCAGCGCATCGGCTTCGCCCGCGCGCTCGCCCTCAATCCGCAGATGGTGGTGCTCGACGAGCCGGTCTCGGCGCTCGACGTCTCGATCCGGGCGCAGGTGGTCAACCTGCTCGAGTCGCTGCAGCGCGACTTCGGGCTGACGTATCTCTTCATCGCACACGATCTGTCGCTCGTCCGGCACATCTCCGACCGCGTCGCGGTGATGTACCTCGGCCGCGTCGTCGAGATCGGGACGAAGGAGGACATCTACGAGCGGCCGTCGCACCCGTACACGCAGGCGCTCCTGTCCGCGATCCCGATCGAGGAGCCTGGTCAGCGAGGCAAGCGCAAGCGAATCGTGCTCGAAGGCGACGTGCCGAACCCGGCGAACCCGCCGTCGGGCTGCCGCTTCCGCACGCGCTGCTGGAAGGCGCAGCCGATCTGCGCCGAGGAGGATCCGCCGCTGGTCGACCGCGGCCAGGGCCATCCCAGCGCCTGCCACTTCGCGGAGATCGTCAAGCCGCTCCAGCTCGCGGGCGAGCCGGCGCCGAACCCGGTCGCCACCAGCTGACGGCGCCGTGGTGCGGCGGCTGCTACCGGTCGCCCTTCTCGCTCTGAGCCTGGCCGCCGTCCCCGCTGCGCAGCCTGCATACGGCGGCCACGTCATCGGGCAGCAGCGCATCCTGGTCGCGCTCGTGACGTGGGGGCCGGAGCCGCTCGCGCGCGCCGATGTGCAGCACATCGTCTTCGACGAGGTCGATGCGTTCTACCGCAGCAATTCGTACGGAAAGGCCTCGCTCACCGGCGCCGTCACGCCGTGGCTGCACGCGTTCGACGTTCCCGTCGCCTGCAATCTCGCGCAGGTTCGGGTCGGCGGCATGGCAGCGCTCGCCGCCGCCGGCTACGACCCGTCGAAGTACGACCGCGTCGTCTTCGTCCACCCGGAGCAGAACTGCCCGTGGTCCGGCGTCACGCAGGCGGCGACCGTCTACCTGAACGGCGCGGTCACCACGTATCTCGTCGCGCACGAGCTCGGGCATTCGTTCGGGCTCAGCCACGCGAACCTGACCGATTGCAAGCGACACGGCTGTGGCGCGCTCGAGTACGGCGACCCCTACGACACGATGGGCGTGGGCACGGGGGACTTCAACGCCAAGGCGAAGTACGACCTCGGCTGGCTGACCAACGTCACGCGGCCGGCGAAGAACGGGACGTATGTGCTGGCGCCGATCGAGCGCACGTCGCGGCTGCCGCAAGCGTTCGTCGTCACGACCGCGAACGACCAGTACTGGATCGAGTACCGGGGACAGCCGGCGGTGACCAACGACGGGCAGCACACCGCGGGCGCAGGCGTGGTCATTCGCGTCAGCCCGAGCCCCGACCTCAAGGACTTCGGCAGCAGCGGGATCCCGAACCTCCTGCTCAGCAACCCGGACGCGCGTCACCGCCCGGAGCTCGAGCACGGTGAGAGCTTCGTCGACGCGGGCGCGTTCAAGCTGGCCGTCCTGCAGGCGTCGGGAGACCGCGCCCGCCTGCGCTTTCGCTGGACCGACGCCACCGCGCCGCGCCCGCCCCGCTTCGGCGCGGCGTTCGTCGGTGGGCGCGTGGAGGTGACGCTCGACACGGTACGCGAGAGCGGCAGCGGCGTCGCCCGCTACGCGATCACGTTCGACCGGCGCGCGCCGCTCAGCGTCGGCACCGACGCGGCCGACGAGCCGGTGCAGATCGGCAAGCCGCTCCCAGGGACGCACACCGTGAAGGTCGTCGTCGTCGACCGCGCGGGGAATCGCAGCCGTGCGGCCGTCCGCCACGTCAGGGTGCCTGACTAGTACTCGGTTTGAGCGTCTAATCAGTGGTGCGCCGTTCCGCGTTCTTCCTGGTCATTCTGCTGCTCGCCCTGCCTGCCGGCAGAGCGTCCGCCGGCCCGCCGCTCGGCGGCTTCCTCGAAGGGCCGGACAACAGCGGCAAGACGACGTACCTCTCGCGCTGCAGCCTACTCCGCACGCCGCAGAAGATCTGGAACTGCTACGTCACGCGGCTGCTCGCGGACGTCGAGAAGTCCGGCGACCCTGCGCACGAGCTGCCGCGCATCGACGTGAAGGTGCGTGCGGGCGGCGGCTACCTCGAGAGCGCGTGCCACATGATGATGCACCAGGTCGGACGCATGTACGCGCGCAGGCACCACGTCACGCTTGCGAACCTGCAGCGCTACCTTCCGCGCTCGAACGACCCGGGTTGCTCCGCCGGGTTCGGGATGGGCATGGTGCTCACGCTCGGCAGCCAGATCGGGCAGCTCGGGCCGAACGGCGCGATCAAGCTCTGCATGCGCGCGCCCACACGCTACCGCTCGTACACGTGCGTGCACACGCTCGGGCACGCGTACATGCGGCTCTACCACGAGCAGCTTCCGTTCGCCGTCCAAGCCTGCCGTGCGCTGCCGGCCGCGCAGGCGCCCGACTGCGCGCAGGGCGCATACCACGACTACTGGCTCTCGATCGCCGGGCGGGACGCGACGACGAAGCAGCGGCACGGCATTCGCTCGGCGCGCATCCTCTGCGCGCGCGCCATCTCCGCGTTCGTGCGTCCCTGCTGGTACCGCTTCTTCCTCGAGCTCCCGCCGAAGACGCTGCCGACGAACGCGGCCGGCGTCCGCTCGCTGTGCACGGGCCTGAAGGCGCTTCAGCGTTCCGGCTGCATCGGCGCGGCGTCGCTGATCACATCTGCTGATCCGTTCATTCAGATTCGGATCTGCAACAGGCTGCACGGCGCCGACACGATCAGCTGCCTGCACGGGATGAACGTCCAGAACGTGGCGACGGCGCGCGGCTCGAAGCGGGTGAAGCTGATCGAGCGCTGCGCAACGCTGCGCCCGAGCGCGCAGGGAGCCTGCTACGAGTGGCTTGGCACCACGCTTTCGGTGGTGACGAACGGTCGCTTCCGGACGCTCGCGTGTCCTTTCATTGCGCCTGATGGGAGGAATGCATGTCTCGCCGGAGCCGGGCGTATGAACCGGGCGCTCGTCACATTCAGCTAAAGCCCACCGCTCAGAAGACGAAGAAATGGCTAACTTCTCCTAAGCGAGACCGTCAGAACTGAAGTGAGAGAGCCAATGGGGCAGATTTCTCTGGATAGTTGCGATCGCATCCGCGAGCTGTTCTCCGTCTCGCTCGACGGGGAGCGGGAGCTCGCCGAGCTCGAGGACGCACGCCTGCGCGCGCACCTCGCGCGGTGTGCCGGCTGCCGCGCGTATGCCGACGGCGCCGCCGCCGCCGCGCGTCTCGTCCGCGCCGCGCCGCTCGAGCAGCCCAGCTTTCCCATCGTCGTCCCCGGCCGGCGCCGCGCCGTAGCGCGCCGGCTGCAGGGCGTGGCCGCCGCCGCGGCTGTCGCGGCGACGATCGGCCTCAGCGTCGCCATCGGCTCGCTCGCCGGCCCGGGCCGCGAGCCGGCGCACCACGCGACGCAGTCCGCGAAGCTCCGCTTCCCGGATCAGGAGCTGCGGATGCTGAAGTCCGCCTCGCACGCCGCATCGCGGCCTCGCCTGGCTCTCTAGCGAGAGCCGGCCAGGCTGCTGGGATACACTTCTCGGCGCCGAGGGCGTCTCGCTCCGGCTGCCCTTCTCACGCGCGTTCAGGAGACCCATGTCCGTTCAGACTGCTCAGAAGACCGGCCGGATCATCGAGATCAAGGGCGTCGTGATCGACGCCGTGTTCCCGGAGGGCCTGCCTGAGATCTACAACGCCGTCAGCATCGACATCCCCGCGCGGGACGGGCAGGAGCACCGGTCGCTGATCGCGGAAGTGCAGCAGCATCTCGGCGACGACCGCGTCCGCGCGGTGGCGATGGATTCCACGGACGGGCTCGCGCGCGGGCTCGAAGTGCGCGACACCGGCCAGGCGATCTCGGTGCCGGTCGGTGACATCACGCTCGGCCGCATCTGGAACGTCATCGGCGAGCCGGTCGACGAGGGGGAGGCGCTGCCGCAGGACGTCGACCGCTGGTCGATCCACCGCGACCCGCCCGCGTTCACCGATCTGTCGCCGAAGATCGAGGTCTTCGAGACGGGCATCAAGGTGATCGACCTGCTCGCGCCGTTCATCCGCGGCGGCAAGGTCGGCCTGTTCGGCGGCGCGGGCCTCGGCAAGACCGTGCTGATCCAGGAGCTGATCCACAACGTCGCGCGCGAGCACGGCGGCGTGTCGGTCTTCGCCGGCGTCGGCGAGCGCACGCGTGAGGGCAACGACCTGCTGCTCGAGATGCAGGAGTCGAAGGTGCTCGACAAGGTCGCGCTCGTCTACGGGCAGATGAACGAGCCGCCGGGCGCGCGCCTGCGCGTCGGCCTGTCCGGGCTGACGATGGCGGAGTACTTCCGCGACGAGGGCCAGGACGTCCTCCTGTTCATCGACAACATCTTCCGCTTCACGCAGGCCGGCTCAGAGGTGTCGGCGCTGCTCGGCCGCATGCCGAGCGCGGTCGGCTACCAGCCGACGCTCGCCACCGAGATGGGGCAGCTGCAGGAGCGCATCACGTCGACGCTCGAAGGCTCGATCACCTCCGTGCAGGCGATCTACGTCCCCGCCGACGACCTGACCGATCCGGCGCCCGCGAACACGTTCGCGCACCTCGACTCGTCGGTCGTGCTCACGCGCGCCCTCGTCGAGCAGGGAATCTACCCGGCGGTCGATCCGCTCGACTCGTTCTCGCGCGCGCTGCAGCCGGGGATCGTCTCGGACGAGCACTACACGACCGCGACGCGCGTGCAGGAGATCCTCCAGCGCTACAAGGACCTGCAGGACATCATCGCGATCCTCGGGATCGATGAGCTCTCCGACGAGGACAAGCTCGTGGTCGCGCGCGCGCGCAAGATTCAGCGCTTCCTGTCGCAGCCGAACTTCGTCGCCGAGCAGTTCACAGGCACGCCGGGTGAGTACGTGAAGATCGAGGACACGATCAAGGGCTTCCAGGAGATCATCGACGGCAAGCACGACGAGCTTCCCGAGCAAGCCTTCTACATGGTCGGGCCGATCGACAAGGCCGTCGAGAAAGGCCGCCGCCTGGCCGGCGAGGGTTCGGTCGAAGCGGCCGAGACCGAGGCCGGCGAAGAGGCCGACGCGGAGGGTGAGGCGGCCGAGCCGGCCGGAGACGCCTAGTGGCCGACGGCCCGCGAACGTTCGACGTCTCGCTCGTGACGCCGGAGGGCCCGGCGTTCGAGGGTGAAGCGGAGATGATCGTCGTGCCCGGCGCGGCCGGTGACATCGGCGTGCTCGCGCGGCACGCGCCGCTGATCGCGACGCTGCGGGCCGGGTCGACGCGGGTCTACATCGAGCGGGACGGCGAGATGCGCGAGTTCGCGACCGGCCCCGGCTTCTTCCAGGTGCAGCTCGACCGCGCGATCGCGCTCGTCGACGACGCCGTGCTCGCAAGCGAGGTCGACGACGCGCGGGCGCGCGAGCAGCTCGAGACCGCCCAGCGGGAGCTCGAGCTCGTCGACCGCGGTGAGTCGAGCGCCGACCGCTGGCAGCTCGAGCAGCGCATTCGCCACGCCGAGAACCAGCTCAGCGTCGCCGGCCGCGGCGGCTGAGCGCCGAGCGGCTGTGCCGCTCGGCGCGACAGGTACGGCGCTTCGCGCGGGACGCGCGCGGGCAAAGCCCGCGCGCTCTCTGCTGGTCGGCGGATGTCTCCTTCCGTGCGGCGCGCTCATGCTTCGCGTGCTCGCGGCCGCATCGGTTCGCCTGCGCGTTAGCCTCCGGCTGACGCTTCGGCCTTGAGGCGTCTGGCCCCGAAGGGGCCTGACCCCAGCAGTTCGGGGTAGCCTCGCCGAAAGGCTGGGGTCAGGCACCGGCCTTTCGGCCGGAGCCAGATCCCGGCACACCCTTTGCTAGGCTGAAAACCCCCGGAAAGCTTTGACAGGCAGCTTGGCGACCGGGTCATCAAACGCCTAAAGAGCCCGCCGCACCTTTCCGGAGGTGGCGTCCTCTTTAGGGAGCGTAGGCAGAACGGAGCAGGAATGCAGGACGCGCGCACACGACTGGAAGCGATCCTCCGCGAGCGCATCGCCGTGCTCGACGGGTCGTGGGGCGTCCTCATCCAGAAGCAGGTGCGCGGCGAGGATGCGTATCGCGGCGAGCGCTTCAAGGACCATCGGCGTGACGTCGCGGGCGATCCCGACCTGCTGAACATCACGCGCCCGGAGGTGGTGCTCGACATCCACCGCCAGTACTTCGCGGCCGGCGCGGACATCGCCACCACGAACACCTTTACGGCGACGTCGATCGGGCAGGCCGACTACGGGCTCGAGGCGCACGTCCGGGAGATGAACCTGCAGGGGGCGCGTCTCGCGCGAGAGGCGGCGGACGAGGTCGACGGCTTCGTCGCCGGCTCGGTCGGGCCGCTGAACGTGACGCTCTCGCTCTCGCCGCGCGTCGACGACCCGGCGTTCCGCACCCACACGTTCGACCAAGTCTGCGAAACGTACGCGGAGCAGATCGAGGCGCTCGCCGAAGGCGGCGTCGACTTCCTCCTGATCGAGACGATCTTCGACACGCTCAACGCCAAGGCCGCGATCGCGGCCGCCCGCGATGTCGCCCCACAGCTGCCGCTCTGGCTCTCGTTCACGGCGATCGACAGGAGCGGGCGCAACCTGTCCGGCCAGACGGTCGACGCGTTCTGGCTCTCGGTCGAGCAGGCGGACACGTTCGTCGTCGGCGTCAACTGCTCGCTCGGCGCCCGCGAGATGCGGCCCTTCGTGGAGGAGCTCGCCCGCGTCGCGCCGACGTGGGTCGCATGCCACCCGAACGCCGGGCTCCCGAACGAGATGGGCGCGCACGACGAGCAGCCGCGCGACACGAGCCGCTACCTGCGCGAGTTCGCCCAGGACGGCCTCGTCAACATCGTCGGCGGCTGCTGCGGCACGACTCCGGAGCACGTTCGTCACATTTCCGGCGCGATTCTGGGTCTGACCCCGAGACGTGTCCCGATGCGAGAGGGAAACACGCGCCTAAGTGGGCTGGAACCGTTCCGAATTTACCCGGAGTCGACGTTCGTCATGATCGGCGAGCGCACGAACGTCACCGGCTCCGCGCGCTTCCGCCGGCTCGTCGAGGGCGACGACTACCAGGAGGCCGTCGAGGTGGCGCTCGAGCAGGTGCGCGGCGGCGCGAACATCCTCGACGTCAACATGGACGCCGACCTGCTCGAGTCGGAGCAGGCGATGACGACGTTCCTCAACCTGCTCGCGACCGAGCCCGAGGTCGCGCGCATCCCCGTCATGGTCGACAGCTCGCGCTGGTCCGTGCTGGAAGCGGGGCTCAAGTGCCTCCAGGGCAAGGGCGTCGTCAACTCGATCTCGCTCAAGGAAGGAGAGCAGGCGTTCCTCGACCAGGCACGGCGGATCAAGCGCTACGGCGCCGCCGTCGTCGTGATGGCGTTCGACGAGCACGGCCAGGCCGACACGACCGCACGCAAGGTCGAGATCTGCGGACGCGCGTACGAGCTGCTGACCGCTGACGGCTGGGCGCCGGAGGATCTGATCTTCGACCCGAACGTCCTCGCGGTCGCGACCGGCATCGAGGAGCACGCCGAGTTCGCGAAGGCGTTCATCGAGGCGACCACCCTGATCAAGGAGCGCTGTCCCGGCGCGCGCGTCTCCGGCGGTGTCTCCAACCTCAGCTTCGCCTTCCGCGGCAACGACGCCGTGCGCGAGGCGATGCACGCGGCCTTTCTCTACCACGCGATCGCCGCGGGCCTCGACATGGGCATCGTCAACGCCGGCCAGCTGGCCGTGTACCAGGACATCGAGCCGGAGCTGCTCGAGCGTGTCGAAGACGTCATCTTCAACCGCCGCGACGACGCGACCGAGCGGCTGGTCGAGTACGCCTCGCGCGTCGCCGGCGAGGGCACGAAGCGCGAGCGCGACCTCTCCTGGCGCGAGGCACCGGTCGAAGAGCGGCTCTCGCACGCGCTCGTCCACGGGATCGTCGACTTCATCGAGCAGGACACCGAGGAGGCGCGCCGGCAGTTCGCGCGGCCGCTCGACGTGATCGAAGGGCCGCTGATGAACGGGATGGCGATCGTCGGCGACCTCTTCGGCTCCGGAAAGATGTTCCTGCCGCAGGTCGTGAAGAGCGCGCGCGCGATGAAGCGCGCAGTCGCCTACCTCGAGCCGTACATGGAAGCCGAGAAGGCAGCCGCGGACGGCAACCGCCGCGCGCAGGCGAAGGTCGTGCTCGCCACCGTCAAGGGCGACGTACACGACATCGGCAAGAACATCGTCGGCGTCGTGCTCGGGTGTAACAACTACGAGGTGCTCGACCTCGGCGTGATGGTGCCGGCGGACAAGATCCTCGACACGGCGGTCGAGGAGGGCTGCGACGTCGTCGGCCTCTCCGGGCTGATCACGCCGTCGCTCGACGAGATGGTCAACGTCGCGAAGGAGATGGAGCGCCGCGAGCTCGACCTGCCGCTCCTGATCGGCGGCGCGACCACGTCGAAGCAGCACACAGCAGTGCGCATCGCGCCTGAGTACTCCGAGCCGACACTGCACGTGCTCGACGCGTCGCGCGTCGTCGGCGTCGTCTCGAGCCTGCTCGACCCGGCGCGTAAGCAGCGGCTCGACACCGAGAACCGCGAGCTCCAAGAGCGCCTCCGCGAGCAGCACTCCGAGAAGGAGCGCAAGCCGCTCCTCCCGCTCGGAGATGCGCGCGCGAACAAGGAGCGCGTGCCGTTCGACGACGTGCCGCAGCCTCCCTCATTCGGTGCGAGCACGCTCGAACCGCCGCTCGAGACGCTCGTCCCGTACATCGACTGGCAGTTCCTGTTCCACGCGTGGGAGCTGAAGGGGAAGTACCCTGCCATCCTCGAGCAGCCCGCGGCGCGCGAGCTGTACGACGACGCGCAGGAGCTGCTGGCCGAGCTCACACGGGACGGCGCGCTGCAGGCTCGGGGTGTCTACGGCTGGTGGCCGGCGCGTGCGGACGGCGACGACATCGTGCTCGACGACGGCACGCGCTTCTGTTTCCTGCGCCAGCAGTCCGCGTACGGCGATTCCCGTCCGAACCGCTGCCTTGCCGACTACGTCAGCCCGGACGGCGACCACATCGGCGCGTTCGCGGTCGGGATCCACGGCGCCGACGAGCTGGCCGCGCGCTACCAGGCGGAGCACGACGACTACCGCGCGATCATGGTCAAGGCGCTCGCCGACCGCCTTGCGGAGGCCTTCGCGGAATACCTGCACGAGCACGTGCGCCGCGCCTGGTATGAGCCGGAGGAGCGGCTCTCGAACGACGACCTCGTCGCGGAGAAGTTCCGCGGCATCCGGCCGGCGTTCGGCTATCCCGCCTGTCCCGACCACACGGAGAAGCGCAAGCTCTTCGGCGTGCTCGGGGCGGAGGACGCGGCGGGCGTCGCCCTTACGGAGTCGTTCGCGATGACGCCGGCGGCGGCCGTCAGCGGCATCTACCTCGCGCATCCCCTCGCGCGCTACTTCTCCGTCGGCCGGCTCGCGCGCGACCAGGTCGAGGACTATGCCGTCCGGAAGGGCGTGGCCGTCGAGGAGGCCGAGCGCTGGCTCGGGCCGAATCTCGGCTATGTACCCCTTTCGAGGGAGGAAGTCCTCAACCGCTGAGGCCGATTCAGGCCGTATGGCCCGCCGCGCAGGACTGATCGTCGCCGTCCTCGCCGTGCTCGTGACCGCATCCGCTGCACTCGCGGCCGACCCGCGCGAGCCGCAGCACCGTTTCACCTCTGCCGACCAGGCGTGGGCACACCGGATCATCGTGCAGCACGCCGACCTCGGCCCCGGCGATTGGCGCGTCGAGCAGCTCGACAGCCGGGGGGACGCGGGCGCGCCCTCGTACTGCAAGAACCCCAATCTCTCCGACCTCGTCCTCACTGGCCGGGCGAAGAACCCCGACTTCAGCCGCCAGGACAGCTTCGAGGACTCGGACGGCGAGGTCTGGGCGACGGAGCACGACGCGATCGCGTCCTTCAAGCGCATGCAGGCGTATCCATTCGACCGCTGCTTCCGGGCGGCGATGCAGCAGGAGTTCGCGAAGGGCTCGGGGGTCAGGTTCTCCGTGCTCTCGAGCGGGCGGATCGCGTTCCCGAAGCTGGCGCCCCGCCAGCTGACGTACGGGATGACATTCCGGATGACCATCGGGACTCGCAAGATCGACGGGCGCATCGACATCTACGCCTTCTCGCGCGGCCGCGCCGACGGCAGCGTGATGGTCGCCTCGCTCGGCCGGCCGGCACGCCCGATCCCGCTCTCGCTCGAGCGCAAGCTCGCCGGGCTCGTCGCCTCGCGCCTGAAGCGGTAGTGCGCGGAGCCGGCCGGGGGGTCGGCTATCCTCGGGACGGCTGGCGCCCTCTGCAACGGGCGCCGTGTTGTTTCAGGACCCCATGAAGACGACGCTCAAGAGAGGCATGGGGCGCGGCGCCGCCATGAACGGCGATCGCGCGATCTATCCGCCGGCCCCGCCGACGCCGATGAGGCGCTACCGCCAGCCCGACCCGCCGAAGCGGGGCGCGTGGCACCTCGTCGCCGCGATCTTCCTCTGGACGCTGCTCGCCGCGCTGATCGTCGGCGCGGCCGCAGGCGGGGCGGCCTATCTCAAGGGCCACCAGTTCGTGGAGGCGATCAGCCCGAAGACGAAGTCGGACATCGCGGCCGCGAAGCGCCTCGACCTCGCCGACCCGAGCCAACCGACGATCGCGCTCGTGATCGGCACCGACCGGCGCAAGGGCTTCCAGGCCGACCTGACGGGCCGCTCGGACACGCTCATCCTCGTCCGCGCCGACCCGATCAACAAGTCGCTCTCGCTGCTGTCGTTCCCCCGCGACCTGATCGTCACCGTCAAGTGCCCGGGCCGGCCCGACGTTCGCGACCGGATCAACGCGGCGTTCTCCGAGTGCGGCGCCGCCGGCAGCGTCGAGACCGTGCGCGCGCTGACGGGCCTGCCGATCAACTACTTCGTCACGGTCAACTTCCGCGGGTTCATGGACCTCGTCAACAACCTCGGCGGGGTCTGGATGGACATCGACCATCGCTATCTCTGCGACCCGGCGAACTGCCCCGGCGTCTCGAAGATCGACCTGTGGCCGGGCTACCAGCGGCTGAACGCGACGAACGCGCTCGCGTTCGTGCGCTACCGGCATTTCGACTCGGACATCTACCGCAACGCGCGGCAGCAGTTGTTCCTGAAAGCGCTGAAGCAGCAGATCTCATCGCAGCTGAGCATCGATACGGTGCTCTCGATCGCGAACGCGATCGAGCACAACGTCGTGGTCGGGCGCGGCGGCAACAAGCAACTCGACGTCAGTACGCTCAAGGATTACCTCTTCTTCGCGCACGGGCTTCCGTCCGGCCACGTCTTCCAGTCGCGTATCGCCGGGCTCGCCGGCTACGCCGAGCTGACGACCGACCCGTCGAACATCGACGAGGCCGTGCGCGAGTTCGTCAACCCCGACGTGAAGGCGCCGGAGAAGGCGCGCGACGTGGCCTTCGGGATCAAGCACCGCTCCACGAAGCTACGGCCGCAGAGCGTCAGCACGACCGTCCTGAACGGCAACGGCATCAGCGGCTCGGCCGCGAACGCGGCCTACGAGCTCGGCCAGCGCGGCTACAACGTGCTGACGCCGTCCACCGGCAAGCCGCAGAACGCGCCGCGCTTCAACTACTTCCGCACGACGATCTACTACGACCGTGCGCAGCCGAAGTCGAAGGGGGCAGCGACGCAGCTGGGGAACCTCTTCGGCGACGCGGACGTGCAGCCGCTGCCACGGACCCTGTCGACGCTCGCGAACGGTGCGATGGCGACGGTCGTGGTCGGCCAGAACTTCCACGGGTCGCTCGCGCCCGCGCCCGTCGACCAGACTCCGAAGAAGGAGCCGGCGCAGGTGACGCTCGATCCGGGGATGACGCGGTCGCTGCTGCTCGGCGTCAGGCGCCGCGTCCCGTTCCGCCTCGAGCTGCCGCGGTTCGTCGCGAACTACTCGAAGCTCGAGTTCGACGCGCCGATCCGCGTCTACCCGATCAAAAAGGGCTACAAGGCCGTGCGGGTGACGTATGCGACCGGGCTGAACGAGTACTGGGGCGTCGAGGAGACGAACTGGGACGAAGCGCCGGCGCTGGCGGACGCGAGCTTCACCCATGCGATCCACAAGCGGCAGTTCTCGCTCTACTACTCCGGCGCGCACCTGCACATGGTCGTGCTGCGGGAGAACGGCGCGACCTACTGGGTCGTGAACACGGTGCTGGACTCGCTGTCGAACGAAACGATGCTGGCAATCGCGCGCGGGCTGCAGCCGCTGCCCAAGTAGGCTTCCCGGTCGGCATGGCGGAATCGCGGACGATCGGCGTCTTCGGCGCGGGCTGGGTCGGGCTCGTGACCGGCGGCTGCTTCGCGGAGCTCGGTCACGACGTGATCGTGCGAGACGTCGTGCCCGACCGGATCGCGGCGCTGCAGGCGGGCCGCGTGCCCTTCCACGAGCCCGATCTCCCGGATGTCCTGGCGCGGAACCGCGAGCGGATCACGTACACGCTCGACCCAGCGGAGCTCGCGGGTGCGGACGTCCTCTTCATCTGCGTCCAGACGCCGCCGACGTACTCGGGCGACGCCGACCTCTCCTACGTGTGGTCGGCGCTCGACGATCTGCCGCGCGGCGACCGCCACCAGGTGCTCGTGATGAAGTCGACCGTCCCGGTCGGCACGGGCGAGAAGGTGCGGGCGGCGCTCGAGGCGCGCGGCCTGGCGAACGTCGGCTACGTCTCGAACCCGGAGTTTTTGGCCGAGGGCAATGCCGTCCGTGACTTCATGCATCCCGATCGCATCGTGATCGGCGCGTCCGATCCGGAAGACGCCGTGTTCGTCAGGGGCCTGTATGCCGGCATCGAGGCGCCGGTCGTGGACACCGACGTCGCGTCGGCGGAGATGATCAAGCTCGCCGCGAACGCGTTTCTCTCCACCCGCATCAGTTTCATCAACGAGATCGCGAACGTGTGCGAACTGGTCGGCGCCGACGTGGTCAATGTCGCCAAGGGCGTCGGGCTCGACCATCGCCTCGGGCCACACTTTTTCCGAGCGGGCGTCGGCTGGGGCGGCAGCTGCTTCGGCAAGGACGTGTCGGCCCTGAAGCAGCTGGCCGGCAACTCGGGCTATCACTTCCAGCTCCTCGCCGCCGTGATCGAGGTGAACGAGCTCCAGAAGCGACGCGTCATCTCGAAGCTCCTGAAGCACCTCGGCCGCCTCAGAGGCAAGACCATCGCCGTCCTCGGGCTGGCCTTCAAGCCGAACACGGACGATCTTCGAGATGCGCCGAGCCTGGTGATCGCTTCCCGGCTGCTCGCGGAGGGCGCCCTCGTACGCACGTGGGATCCCGTCGCAGATGCGCGTGACCGCCTTCGCAGCGCGACGCAATGCGACAGTGTCCTCGAGGCCGTCACCGGCGCCGACGCGGCCGTGATCGTGACGGAGTGGGAGGAGCTGCGCGGGCTCGCGTCACCGCAGGTGCGCGACGCGATGGCGCGGCCGCTGATCATCGACGGCCGCAACCTGCTCGACCCGGACGAGACCCGTCGCGCCGGCTTTGCCTACGAGGGCATCGGCCGCCAGAGCTCGGCCTTCGAGACGCTCCCGGAGACCCAGGAACCCGTCAGCCGCTAGTGGAGGCGATCATCCTTGCCGGCGGCCAAGCGACGCGCCTGGGCGACGCTGCGCGCGGTGGGCCGAAAGCGCTCGTCCCGATCGCCGGCCATCCGCTCGCCGAGTACCAGGTCTCGCAGTTGGTGCGCGCGGGCGTCGACCGCGTGATCGTCAGCTGCGCCGCGGGACAGGCGGGGCTGTTCGAGGCGAAGCTCTCGGGCCTCGGCGCAGAGGTCGTCGCCGTCCCGGAGCCCGAGCCGCTCGGGCGTGGGGGAGGCCTGCGCCTCGCGGCCCAGCACCGCGAGGAGTCCGGGCCGCTCTACGCGTTCAACGGGGACGAGCTGCAGAACGTCGACCTGCGCGCGTTTCTGGAGGCACACGAGGAGCACGGCGCCGCCGCGACGGTCGTCGTCGCGCCGCTGACGTCACAGTTCGGCGTCGTCGAGCTCGACGACGGCGATCGCGTGACAGGCTTCCGCGAGGCACCCCGCCTGCCGCACTGGGTCAACGCCGGCGTCTACGTCCTCGACGACGAGGCGCTCGAGCGGCTGCCCGAGCGCGGCGACCACGAGCAGTCGACCTTTCCAGACCTCGCCCGCGAGGGGAAGCTCTACGCGTTCCGCCACGAAGGCCTCTGGATCACCGTGAACACGCCGAAGGATCTCCAGTGCGCGGAGGAGCATTACGCCGCGCATCCCGAGCTGAGGCCGACGCTCGCTCGCAACCGCTGAGGCGCGTAGAGTCGCGCGGTGAGCCTCGACTCGCCGAACCTGGAGGGCCTCGATGCCTGGGCGTTCGAAGCGCGGAAGGTCGAGAAGCCCTGGGGCTACGAGCTGATCTGGGCGGAGACGGACGACTACGTCGGGAAGCTGCTGTTCGTGAAGGCGGGCGAGTCGCTCAGCCTGCAGTTCCACAACGTGAAGGACGAGTCGTGGCTCGTCCAGCAGGGCCGGGCGAAACTCGAGCTCGGCTCGGCCGGCGATGCGATGCTGAAGCAGGAGGTGATCGGCCCGGGAGCGACCTTTCGCTTCCGTCCGGGGACGGTCCACCGGGTGACCGCGATCGACGACACGGAGATCGTGGAGGTCTCGACCGCCCATCTGGACGACGTCGTCCGGCTCGAAGACCGCTACGGTCGCGAGGGCACCTCGCAACCCTGACACAATTGTGTTAAGGTCGGACGCCATGGACGGCGTTCCGGTCGGACAGGCGGCGGCCCGCACGGGCTGGTCGCCGAGGATGCTGCGGTACCTCGAGCGGGCCGGCCTCGTCGTCCCACGGCGGACACGGTCGGGCTACCGCGCCTACGGGCTGCTCGAGCTGAACCAGCTTCGCTCGCTGGCCCGCCTGCGCCGCCAGTTCAAGGTGGAGCTCACCGACGTCGCGTTCGCGGCGCGGCTCCGCCGCGAGCCGGACCTGCGCGCCGCGGTCGACACGTGGCTTGCCGGCACCGAGCTCACCGCCCTCGACTGGGAACAGCGAAAGCACGAGCGACTGCTCGTTGCCTGACCGAAAGGAATAGATGGCCACCACCAAACGACATGACGTCAAGGACATCGCGCTCGCGCCCGAAGGCGTGCGTCGGATCGAGTGGGCCGACCGGCAGATGCCGGTGCTCGCCGCGATCCGGGAGCGCTTCGACCGCGAGCAACCGCTCGCCGGCTATCGCATCTCCGCCTGCCTGCACGTGACGACGGAGACCGCGAACCTCGCACGCACGCTGAAGGCGGGCGGGGCGGACGTCGTCCTCTGCGCCTCGAACCCGCTGTCGACACAGGACGACGTCGCGGCCGCGCTCGTCGACGAGTACGACATCTCCGTGTTCGCGATCAAGGGCGAGGACAACGACACGTACTACTCGCACATCGAGGCGGCGGTCGACCACAAGCCGCAGCTGACGATGGACGACGGTGCCGACGTCATCGGCGTGCTCCATTCGGCGCGCCGCGAGCAGCTCGGCGACATCATCGCCGGCACCGAGGAGACGACGACCGGTGTCATCCGGCTCAAGGCGCTCGAGCGCGACGGCGCGCTCGGCTTCCCCGTGATCGCCGTCAACGACGCGCAGACGAAGCACCTTTTCGACAACCGCTACGGCACGGGGCAGTCGACGATCGACGGAATCATCCGGGCGACGAACGTCCTGCTCGCGGGCAAGCGCTTCGTCGTGTCGGGGTACGGCTGGGTCGGCCGCGGTGTCGCGCTGCGCGCGAAGGGGCTGGGCTCGCACGTGATCATCACCGAGACCGATCCGGTGCGGGCGCTCGAGGCCGTCATGGACGGCTACGAGGTGATGCCGATGGAGGAGGCCGCCAAGGTCGGCGACATCTTCTGCACCGCGACCGGCGACAAGTCCGTCATCCGCCGCGAGCACATGCAGGCGATGAAGGACGGCGCGATCCTCGCCAACACCGGCCACTTCAACGTCGAGATCGACATCCCGGCGCTGAAGGCGCTCGCGAGCGAGACGCGCGAGGCGCGTGCGTTCGTCGACGAGTTCACGCTGGAGGACGGGCGCCGGATCTACCTGCTCGGGGACGGCCGCCTGATCAACCTCGCGGCGGCCGAAGGGCACCCGGCGATCGTGATGGACATGTCCTTCGCGAACCAGGCGCTCTCCGCGGAGTACGCGATCCAGCACGCGGCCGAGCTCGAGCGGCGGGTTTATCCCGTCCCGCAGGACATCGACGCCGAGATCGCGCGCCTGAAGCTGGAGACGATGGGCGTGACCATCGACCAGCTGACGGAGGAGCAGGCGAAGTACCTGGCCTCGTGGGACGAGGGGACCTAGGCGTCGCCTGTCATGCCGACCCACGAGGATGTGCCGGCTCGCCGGCACATCCGTCTGACGCGCTCGTGAAACGAGCGCTCGAGCCAACAGACGTCGTTCGCTTCGAGGAGGACGGCCCGCGGGTCGTCCTCCTCGATCAGCGGCGCCTTCCGGAGGAGCGCGTCGAGCTCGCGTGTGCCACCGTCGACGAGCTCGTCGTCGCGATCCGCGAGCTCGCCGTGCGCGGCGCTCCTGCGATCGGCGTTGCGGCGGCGTACGGCATTGCGCTTGCGGCCGCGCGCGGGGACGACGTGAACGCGGCTGCGGCTGCGCTGGCGGCGTCGCGGCCGACCGCCGTCAACCTGGCATGGGCGCTGGAGGAGATGCGTGCCGAGCCGTCGCCCGAGCATGCGCGACGGCTCCACGCCGAGGAAGTCGAGCGCTGCCGGGCGATGGCCGCACACACGGCGGATCTCTTCGGCACGGGGACACGCGCGCTGACGCACTGCAACGCCGGCGCCCTGGCGACGGGCGGCTACGGCAGCGCCGTCGGGGCGCTGCGCGCGGCGTGGGAGCGGGGAGTGCTCGCGCACGTGTGGGTCGACGAGACGCGGCCGCTGCTCCAGGGGGCGCGACTGACGGCGTGGGAGCTCGAGGCGGCCGGCATCCCGCACGCCGTCATCGCCGACTCTGCGGCGGCGTCGCTGATGGCCGCCGGCGAGATCGACTGCGTCGTCACCGGCGCCGACCGCATCGCGGCGAACGGCGACACCGCCAACAAGATCGGCACCTATTCGCTGGCCGTGCTCGCCGCGCACCACGACATCCCGTTCTACGTCGTCGCGCCGACGTCGACCGTCGATCCCGGCACGCCGACCGGGGCAGAGATCCCGATCGAGGAGCGCTCCGGCAGCGAGGTGACCACGCGCTTCGCGGCCCGCAACCCGGCGTTCGACGTGACGCCGGCAGAGCTGATCACCGCGATCGTGACGGAGCACGGCGTCCGGCAGCCGGTGGCGTCGTGAAGGCGCTCGTCCTCGCCGCCGGCTACGCGACGCGGCTGCGGCCGCTCACCGACACGATCCCGAAGCCGCTGCTGCCGGTGGGCGGGCGGCCGATGGTCGACTGGGTCCTCGACCGCATCGCCGACACGAGCGCGGACGAGGTTCACCTCGTGACGAACGCGCGCTTCGCAGCCGACTTCGAGCGTTGGGCCGACGGCAAGGGCGTGCAGGTCCATAACGACGGGACGACGTCGAATGAGGATCGGCTCGGCGCGATCGGGGACATAGCGTTCGTCGGCCTCGACGACGACCTGCTCGTGATCGGTAGCGACAACCTCTTCGACTATTCGCTCGCGGACTACGAGGGCTACTGGCGGGCAAAGGGCGGCAGCACCGTCGCTGTGCACGACGTCGGCGACGTCGAGTTGGCGAAGAAGTACGGGATCGTCGGCGTCGACGCCGACGACCGCATCACGGAATTTGTCGAGAAGCCGGAGCAGCCGCCGTCGACGCTCGCCGCCACGGCGACGTATCTGTATCGGCGCGACCACGCGGCGCTCGTTCCGACCTACCTCGCGGAGGGGAATCCGCCGGATCAGCCGGGGAACCTCGTCGCATGGCTGCACAAGCGCGAGCCCGTGTACGCGTACCGCTTCGCGGGCGAGTGGTACGACATCGGCGACGCGCAGCAGCTACTCGAGGCGGACAACCGCATGCGCCGCCGCGTCGGGCTGCCGGAGCGCGCGGCCTACGCACCTGAGTGAGGGCGGCCAACCTCGGGCTGCGGTTTCTGCTCGAGCTCTGTCTACTCGCCGCGCTGGCGTACGTCGGCCTGCAGGTGAACGTGGTGCTGAGCATCGTGCTCCCGGTCGCGGCGGCCGCGATCTGGGGGCTGTTCGTCGCGCCCAGGGCGCGGTTCCCGTTGCCGCTGAGCTCGTGGCTCGGCGTCCAGATCGTGCTCTTCGGCGGCGCCGTCGCCGGGCTGATCGCCGTGGGAAGCACGCCGCTCGGAGTCGTCTTTGGCATTGCGGTCGCGGCGAACCTTGCCTTGGTGCTGTTCTGGCACCAACGCGACACAGTTCCGTGACACGGCTCCGGCTACGGTCGAGACGTCGTGCTCGATCTGCTGCTCCCGCAACGCTGCCTCGTCTGCTCCCTCCCCGGCGGACAGGTGTGCGCTGCATGCACGGCGTCGCTCCGACGCATCGTCCCGCCCGCGTGCGCGCGCTGCGGCGCGCCGACTGCGTGGCCGGTGCTGCGCTGCGCCGAGTGCGCGGGCCGGCGACTGGCGTTCGCCCGCGCCCGCGCCGCGGTCGAGTACGACGCGCCCGTGCGGCGGATCGTCGGAGCCTGGAAGGAGCGCGGGCTTCGGCGGCTCGCCGCCTGGGCCGCCGCTGTCCTCGCCGAGACGCTCGCGGCGCCGCCCGCCGACTTGCTGACCTACGTTCCCGCCGACCCCGACCGGCGGCTGCGGCGAGGTCATCATGCCGCCGAAGCGCTCGCGCGCGCGGTCGCGAAAAGGTGGGGGATCGGCGTCGAACCGACCCTCGTGCGCGTCCGCGGCTCGCCCCGCCAACGCGGCCTGAGCCGGACTGAACGGCGGCGCAACGCCGCTGCGGCCTTCGCCGCCACGAGGCCGGCGCCCGCTCGCATCCTGCTCGTCGACGACGTCTATACGACTGGAGCGACTGCCAACGCGGCCTCCTCGGCGCTCCGCAAGGCGGGTGCACGGGAGGTGGAGGTCGTGACGTTCGCGCGGACGATTCGCATCCGCTAGGGTCAGACGGGGGCGACGAGGAGACGCGATGCGACTTCAGGTGAAGGGCAAGAACGTCGAGGTCAGCGATTCGATTCGCCAGTACGCGGAGGAGAAGCTGCGCAAGCTCGACCGTCAGCTGCACGCGCTGACCCAGGTGGAGCTCGAGCTCTGCGTCGAGCGCAATCCGTCGATTGCGGCGAACCAGATCGCCGAGGCGACCGTGTGGACGAAGGGGCCGACGCTGCGCGCGCGCGAAGCGTCGACGGACATGAAGTCGTCGATCGACCAGCTGACCGACAAGCTGCTGCGCCAGGTCGAGCACTACCGAGCCAAGCGCAGCCGCAGGCAGGTGCGTGGAAACGGAGTTTCGCCCGGAGGTTCGATGAGCAATCCCGATGAGGAGACCGGCCCGCAGATCGTCAAGACGAAGCAGTTCCCGGTGAAGCCGATGAGCGCCGAGGAGGCGGCTCTGCAGCTCGAGCTGGTCGGCCACGACTTCTTCGTCTACCGAAGCGACGAGTCCGGCGAGGTGAATGTCATCTACCGCCGCAGAGACGGCGGGTACGGGTTGATCGAACCGCAGGGCTAGTGGGCATCTTCCGCCGCTCGAAGCCGTTGCACGAGCGGCTGGCCGAAGCGGGTGGCCTCGTGGAGCCGCCGACGGGGCGGCGGCCGGCGTGGACCGGTGCCATCGGCGAGACCGGCATCCACGGCGTCCCGCGCGAACGCGAGTACGACGCCGTCGTGACGGCCGAGGCGCCGGACGTCGAAGGCGCCACTGCGCGCTTCGTCGCGCTCGAGGACGGGACGCTGGTCGTCGAGGAGGGCGACGGGGAGCTCGCGCCGCTCGCCGATGCGATCGAGCAGGAGGTGAAGCGCCCGTATCGCGCGGTCGCCGTCAAGCGCGGCGACTCGCGCTGGGCGGTCGCCGCGAAGAAGCTCCGCGTCGTGGAGCTGCCGGAGCCCGGAGGTGACGAGCTCGAGCTCGCGCTGCGCGGCGAGGAGCGGACGCTCGTCGTCGACGGCAATCGCGAGTTCGGCACGCTGCCGGCGCTCGAGGCGCTTGCAGACGGCGACGCCGTCATCAGGGCCTCGCGGCTCGACGGCAACCTGTGGGAAGTGCGGGTGGATCCTCTCTAGCTCTCGGAGAGATCCACCCGCATCCCGCGTTCCCTAGCCGGCCGGCGGAATCAGCACGCGATTGATGACGTGGACGACGCCGTTCGACGCCGTCACGTCCGCTTTCGTGACCTTGGCGGAGTTCACGAAGACGTTCATCCCCGCAGTGCGGATCCGCACCGACTTCCCGTTCAGCGTCTTGGCCGATGACAGCTTCACGACGTCTGCGGCGTTGACCTGGCCCGAGACGACGTGGTACAGCAGCACTGCCTTGAGCTTCGCGCGGTTGCGCAGCAGCGCCTTCAGCGTCGCGTTCGGCACCTTCTTGAACGCGGCGTCCGTCGGCGCGAACACCGTGTACGGGCCCGGCTGCTCGAGCGCCCCGACCAGGCCGGCACGCGTCAGCAGCTTCGTCAGCGTCTTGAACTGTCCGGCGGCGACCGCCGTCTGGACGATGTTTGCGTCCGCCCGTGTCCGCGCCGCCGCCGTCGACGCGACGGCGGCGAGGATCACGGCCGTGAGTGCGAGTAGTGCGAGAGCGCGCCTCATCGCAGGTCCGCCGTCGCCGGCCGGAGGCTCGAGCGCCGCCCGGCGGTGAGCAGGGAGCCGATGCCGTAGACCGCGGCGAGACCGACGAGGCTGTAGATCACGCGGCTGGCCGCGTTCGTCTCGCCGAAATCGAGCCCGCCGCAGATCCAGGCGACCAGGTCGAACTTGAAGAGGCCGACGAGGCCCCAGTTGAGGCCGCCGACGAGGACGAGCGTGGCGGCGAGCCAGTCGAGCTTTTTCATGCTGCACACCTCCTGTATAGGTATCGTGCAGGTGAGCTTAGCGTCGGCCATCCCGTCTTGTCAAGTTTCTGTCCATATGCTGTATAGTCAGTGCATGTCCGCTCCAGCAGTCCTGCGCATCGGCGAGCTCAGCCGCCGCTCCGGCGTCAGCCCGGAGCTCCTGCGCGCGTGGGAGCGCCGTTACGGGCTGCTCGAGCCGGGGCGGTCGGCGGGCGGTCTGCGGCTCTACACGGAGGCCGATCTCGCACGGGTCCGCGCGATGCAGCACCACCTTGCCGCCGGGCTCGCGGCGGCCGAGGCCGCGCGCCTCGCGACGAGCTCGCCCGCCGACGCCGCTGAGCCGGCCCTGGCGCCGCGGAGCGCACGGGCCGAGCTTGAGGCGGCGTTCGCGGCAATGGACGAGCCGGCCGCGCATGCCGTGCTCGACACGCTCTTGGCGGGCACGACCCTGGACAACGCCCTCCGGGAGGTTGTGATCCCGTACCTCCACGAGCTGGGCGAGCGCTGGGCGCGCGGCGAGGCGTCGGTGGCGGAGGAGCACTTCGCGTCGGGCGTCCTGCGTGGGCGCCTGCTCGGCCTTGCGCGCGACTGGGCGCGCGGCCTCGGCCGGCCGTGCCTGCTGGCGTGCGCACCGGGGGAGCAGCACGACCTCGGGCTGATCGTCTTCGGTCTCGCCCTGCGGGCCCGGGGCTGGCGCATCGGCTACCTCGGCGCCGACATGCCCGTCGACAGCGTGACCTCGGCGGCAGCGGCCCTTGCCCCGGCCTTCGTCGTCATCAGCTCGGTCAGCGCCGAGCGCTTCGAGGCGAGCGCCACCGGTCTGCGTGAGCTCGCCGCGACGCAGTCGCTCTGCCTCGGCGGCACCGGAGCGTGGCACGCGACGCTCGACTTCGACGCGATCAGGCTGACCGGCGATCCGGTGGAGGAAGCGGAACGGCTGACGCAGCTCGCGAGCGACCGCAACTGAACGCCGCCGTCGTCCTGTTCACGCGCGACCTGCGCGTGCACGACCACGCCGGTCTCGACAGCGCTGCGCGCGAGCACGACCTCGTGCTGCCGCTCTTCGTCTTCGACGACCGGCTCCTCGCGCGGGCCGGGCCTGCCCGCCGCGGGTTCCTCCACGCGGCGCTCGCCGATCTGCGCGCGTCTCTGCGTGCCGCAGGCGCGGATCTGATCGTCCGACACGGCGATCCCGTCGCGGAGACGGTGCGATTGGCCCGCGCGCATGACGCGACGGCCGTCTGCCTCGCCGACGACGCGAGCGCCTATGCCCAGCGCCGGCGACGGGAGCTCGAAGCTGCGGGCCTCGACGTCCGCCGGCACGATGGCATCGCGGCCGTCCCGCCGGGCGCGTTGACACCCGACGGCCGCGATCACTACCGCGTCTTCACCCCCTACTGGCGGCGCTGGCGCGAGGAGCCGACGGCGGCGGTGCTCGCTCCGCCGCGCCGGCTCGCGCTCCCGCACGGCGTCGACGCCGGGCAGTTGCCGCGGGAGGACGGCACGGGTGGGGAGCGGGACGCTCGCCGCCGGCTCACGGCCTGGCTCGCCGGTGGCCTGCACGGCTACGACGCCGGGCGGGACGTGCCCGCGGCCGACGCGACATCGCACCTCAGCCCGTACCTGCACTTCGGCTGCCTCTCCGCGAACGAGGTCGTCGCCCGCGCGCGCGGCGAAGGCCCCGTCGCGGACGAGTTCGTGCGTCAGCTGTGCTGGCGCGACTTCTACCTGCAGCTGCTGGCGGCGAACCCGAAGCTGGAGACGGACGACCTCCATCCGCGCGAACGCGAGTGGCGGGACGACCGCCACGCGCTCGACCGGTGGCGCGAGGGGGAAACCGGTGTCGCGATCGTGGATGCGGCAATGCGGCAGCTGCGAGCGGAGGGCTGGCTCGGAAACCGTGCGCGGCTGATCGTCGCCGGGTACCTGACGAAGACACTCGAGCTCGACTGGCGCCACGGCGCGGCCCTGTTCGCGGAGCTGTTGGTCGACGCCGACGTCGCCAACAACGTCGGGAACTGGCAGTGGGTGGCGGGCACGGGGGTCGACACTCGCCCACACCGCGGGTTTAGTGTCGACCGGCAGGCAAAGCGGTTCGATCCGGAGGGCGCGTATGTCAGCGCATACGCCTGAGCTCGACGGTTGCGCGCGGTCTACCGCCGTGACGCGTACGGTGTGATCACGTCCGACGAATCCGTACGGATCCGCGCCGCGGTCGTCCCGCACACGAACGCCGGTGCGCGCCACCTCGGGCAGCGGTACTGGCTTGCCGTCGCGCGCGCGAGCCGCGGGCTCGTGCGCAGCCGCGAGACGGACGCCGGAGTCGAGCTACGCGTGCTCGGCGGGCCGTCCGCGCTCCGGCTGGCGACGCCGCAGACGGCGGCCGGCGCCGACGGCGTCCGTTGCTGCTACGCGATCGAAGGCGGCTTGTTGGCACACAGGGCGGGCGGGTCGCTGACGCTCTGTGAGAACGCGATCCGACTGCGCGCGGTCGTCGCAGGCTTCGTCCCGCGGCTCAGCTCGCGCGCCTACCAGCGGCTGCACCACCGTCTGCACGTCAGCGTGAGCCGACGCTTCTTCACCGCTCTGCTGACGGAGGCTTCGACGTGAGAGCCGCGGTGGTCGGCGCAACCGGTTTCATCGGGCGGGCGCTCGTGCCCGCTCTCGCGGAGCGAGGAGACGTCGTGGCGGTCTCGCGCCGCGGCGACGCGGATCGGCGTGAGGGGGTTCGCGCCGTCGCCGCCGATGCCGGCGACGGCCCGTCGCTGCGTGCCGCGTTCGAGGGCGTCGACGTCGTCTACCACTTCGTGCACTCGCTGGGCTCGTCCGACTTCAGCAGCGCCGACACCCGCGCGGCGGCAACCGTCGCGCGCGAGGCCGCGCGTGCGGGCGTCGGCCTGATCGTCTACCTCGGCGGGCTCGGCGACGACGCGCCCGATCTCTCGCCGCACCTGCGCAGCCGCGCGGAGACGGCGCGCGTGCTCGCGGCCGGCGACGTGCCGGTGACGACGCTGCGCGCCGCCGTCGTCGTCGGGAAGGGCAGCGCCGGCTTCGAGACGATCGTCGCGCTCGTCGACCGCCTGCCGGTCATGATCGCGCCGCGCTGGGTCGGGACGGCGACGCAGCCGATCGCGCTGGACGACGTCGTCGGCTATCTCGCGGACGTGGCGGCGAAACCGGAGGCGCGAGGCGAGAGCTACGACGTCGGCGGTCCGGAGGGTCTCACGTACCGGGAGATGATCGAGCGCATCGCGAGGCTCCGCGGCAAGCGGCGACGAGTCGTCGAGGTGCCGGTCCTCAGCCCGAGGCTCTCGTCGTACTGGCTCCACCTCGTGACGCCGGTGCAGGCGAACGTCTCGCGGCCGCTCGTCGAGGGCCTCCGCAACCCGACGGTGGTGCGAGACGGGCGGATCCGGGAGCTTCTGCCGCGGCAGCTGACGCCGTTCGACGCGGCCGCGCGGGCGGCTTTGCGGGGCTGGGAGCCCGATCTCGAGTCGCTAACCTAGGGCCGTGGCTCAGCAGCTCGGCTCGTTCGAAAAGATCCTCCGCGTCGGCGAGGGCCGCCGGATGAAGCGGCTCGCCGACCAGGCCGCCTACATCACCACGCTGGAGCCGGAGTTCCAGGGTCTTTCCGACGAGGAGCTACGCGGGAAGACGGTCGAGTTCCGCGAGCGGCTCGAGCAGGGCGAGACGCTCGAGGACCTGCTCTTCGAGGCGTTCGCGGCCGTGCGCGAGGCGCGCCTCCGCGAGTCCGACCAGCGCATGTTCGACGTCCAGCTGATGGGCGGGATCGTGCTGCACGAGGGCGACGTCGCCGAGATGAAGACGGGCGAGGGCAAGACCTTCGTCGCGAGCCTGGCCCTCTACCTGAATGCGCTCGCGGGGACGGGCGTTCACCTGATCACCGTCAACGACTACCTCGCGCAGCGCGACGCGGAGTGGAACCGCGGCGTCTACGAGCGGCTGGGCATGACCGTTGCCCACATCGAGAACATGATGCCGTTCGCCGAGCGCAAAGCCGCCTACGACGCGGACATCACGTACGGGACGAACTCCGAGTTCGGCTTCGACTACCTGCGCGACAACATGGCTGTCAGCCTCGACGGCGTCGTCCAGCGCAGCCACACGTACGCGATCGTCGACGAGGTCGACTCGATCCTGATCGACGAGGCGCGGACGCCGCTGATCATCTCCGGCGAGCCGGAGACCGCAGCGCAGATCTACTACGACTTCGCGCGCATCGCGCGCGGCCTGCAGGGCGTGCCGCACGACCCGCTGCTGAAAGGCGGCAATCCCGACGCGGACTACGAGTTCGACGAGAAGCACAAGACGGTCGCGCCGGGGCAGGCCTCGATCGACGCCGTCGAGCGCGCGCTGCGCATCGAGAGCCTCTACGACCCGCGGAACTCGCAGCTCGTCAACCATCTGGTCCAGGCGCTCAAGGCGGAGGCGCTTTACAAGCGCGACGTCGACTACGTCATCCAGGACGGCGAGGTGAAGATCGTCGACGAGTTCACCGGCCGCATCATGGAAGGCCGCCGCTGGTCGGAGGGCCTCCACCAGGCGATCGAGGCCAAGGAGGGCGTGAAGATCCAGGAGGAGAACGTCACGCTCGCGACGATCACGCTACAGAACTACTTCCGCCTCTACGAGAAGCTCGCCGGCATGACCGGCACGGCGAAGACCGAGGAGAAGGAGTTCGTCGAGATCTACAACCTGCACGTCGTCGAGATCCCGACGAACGTGGCCGTCGCCCGGGACGACAAGAACGACCTGATCTTCAAGTCGAAGGAAGGGAAGTTCCAGGCGGTCATGCGCGACATCAAGGAGCGGCACGAGAAGGGCCAGCCGGTCCTCGTCGGCACGATCGCCGTCGAGACGTCCGAGTACCTCAGCGAGCTGCTGGCGCGGCAGGGCATCCCGCACAACGTCCTCAACGCAAAAGAGCACGCGCGCGAGGCGGAGATCATCAAGGACGCCGGCCTGAGGGGTGCGGTCACAATCGCGACGAACATGGCCGGCCGCGGCGTCGACATCAAGCTCGGCGACGGGGTGCGCGAGGTCGGCGGTCTCTACGTCCTCGGCACGGAGCGCCACGAGGCGCGCCGGATCGACAACCAGCTCCGCGGCCGCTCCGGCCGCCAGGGCGACCCCGGCGAGTCCCGCTTCTACCTCTCGGGCGAGGACGACCTCGTGCGCCTGTTCGCGGGCGACCGGATCAAGAACATCATGAACCGCTTCAAGATCCCGGACGATCAGCCGATGGAGGCCAAGATCCTCTCGAACCAGATCGAGGGCGCGCAGAAGAAGGTCGAAGAGCAGAACTTCGTCGCGCGGAAGAACGTCCTCAAGTACGACGACGTCATGAACCGGCAGCGCGTCGTGATCTACGAGCAGCGCCGCGCCGTCCTCGAGGGCGAGGACATGAAGGAGCAGGTGCTCGAATGGATCGACGAGGTCATCGAGCGCACGATCCAGCAGTTCACCGCCGACGAGTACGCCGAGGAATGGGATCTCGAAGGCCTCGTCAAGCAGATGGCGCTGCTGTACGACACGGAAGTCACCGTCGACGAGCTGCGGGAGGATCTCGGCGAGATCTCCCGCGAGTCGCTCGTCGACGAGTTCCGCGACGACGCGCGCGACGCCTACGACGCGAAGGAGGAGGAGCTGACGCCCGAGCTCATGCGCGAGCTCGAGCGCTTCGTGATCCTCCAGGTCGTCGACCAGCGCTGGCGCGAGCACCTCGAGTCGATGGACTACCTGCGGGAAGGCGTCCATCTGCGCGCGATGGCGCAGAAAGACCCGCTCGTCGAGTACCAGCACGAGGGGCACCTGATGTTCGGAGACCTCGGCCTCGCGATCCACGAGGAAGTCGTGCTGACGCTCTTCCACGCCCAGCTCGCGCCCGAGGAGGCCGATGCGCTCCAGCAGCAGGCGACCAACGGGCGCATGCAGTACGAGCACGAGTCGCTCGCGGGAGCCGACGCGATCGCGGCCGCGGGCGGCAGCGCAATGGCCGGTACCGCGACGATGGCCATGACCGGCGGCACAACGACGACGGCGGGCGCACCGAAGCCGATCGTCAAGTCCGACCGCGAGAACATCGGCCGCAACGACCCGTGCTGGTGCGGCAGCGGCAAGAAGTTCAAAAAGTGCCACGGCGCTTGAATCCGGGCGAAAGGTTCGCTTTCGCCCGGGCGTAGGTATGGCGCTTCGCGCATAGACGCGCGCGAGCCAAGCTCGCGCACTCCAGTGGTCGTGGGCGGCTGTCCTTGACGGGGTCTGACCCCGAGAAGGGGGTCTGACCCCAGCCTTTCGCTCGCTACCATCGCCACGTGGCCGAAGAGCACGCACAACCGCTCGAAGCGCAGCTTGAGGAGATCGGGTCCCGCCTGGCGTGGGTCCGTGATTACCTTTGACCCGGATCAGCTCGCTGCACGGCGGACACAGCTAGAGCAGGAGATGGGTGCGCCCGGCTTCTGGGACGACCAGGAGCACGCGGCAGAGATCTCGACGGAACACTCCCGCGTGCAACGCAAGCTCGAGCGCTACGAGCACCTGACGCGCGACTACGAGGACGCGCGCGAGCTCTACTCCATGGACGGCGGCATGGAGGCGGAGATCGCCGAGTCGATCACGCCGCTCAAGCAGGAGCTCGACCGGCTCGAGGAGGAAGCGCTCTTCTCGGGCGAGTACGACGCCGGCGACGCCGTCGTGACGCTCCAGTCCGACGTCGGCGGCACCGATGCGCAGGACTTCACCGAGATGCTGCTGCGCATGTACGAGCGCTGGGCGCAGCATCGCGGCTTCAAGGTCGACATGGTCGAGGCGAGTCCGGGGGAGGAGGCCGGCCTGAAGTCGGCGACCTTCACCGTGGCCGGCGAGAACGCATACGGGATCCTGCGTGCCGAGCGTGGCAAGCACCGGCTCGTCCGCCTGAGCCCGTTCGATCAGGCGCACCGCCGCCACACGTCGTTCGCGCAGGTGATCCCGAGCCCGTTTCTCGACCGCGAGTCCGACGTCGAGATCGACGAGAACGACCTGCGTATCGACACCTACCGCGCCCAGGGCGCCGGCGGCCAGCACGTCAACAAGACCGACTCGGCGGTGCGGATCACGCACATGCCGACCGGTGTCGTCGTCCAGTGCCAGAACGAGCGCTCGCAGGCGGCCAACAAGCAGACGGCCCTGCGGATCCTCAAGTCCCGCCTCGCCGAGCTGGCCGAGGAGGAGCGGGAGGAGGAGCTCGCGAAGGAACGAGGAGTCGTCAGCATGGGCTTCGGCGGCAACCCGATCCGCAGCTATGTCCTTCATCCCTACCAGCTCGTCAAGGATCACCGGACCGATTTCGAGGTCGGGAATGCGCAGGGCGTGCTGGACGGCGAGCTGGACGGCTTCATCCACGCCTATTTGCTGGCCCGGGCGGCCGGTAGAACCGTCTAGGCGCCGCTTGCGGCGCCGGCTTCAGGCCGGACGGGCTTTGCCCGTGCGGCCGTCCGAAATGAACAGCCGATGCGCTGGAATCGACGAAGGCCCCGGAACCCCTTCAGCTAGACTGCCCGGAATTCCGGCGAGCGCGCGTCTGCGGGCGCGCCGTGCCTAGAGAACGCATGTCGGACGTCCTTCAGACAGAGGCAGAGGAGACCCCAGCGGCGACGCTCGCCGAGCCGCAGCTTGCGGAAGCGCCGCCGTCGTCGGCGCCCAGCCCGAGCGCGATGATCGTGTTCGAGTCGGTGACGAAGGTCTACGAGCCGGACGTCACAGCGCTGCGCGAGGTCTCGTTCGTGATCGAAAAGGGAGAGTTCGTCTTCGTCGTCGGCGCCTCGGGCTCGGGGAAGTCGACGATCGTCCGCCTCCTGCTCAAGGAGCTCGAGCCGACGCGCGGCCGGATCGTCGTCGGCGGGCGCGACCTGACGCGCCTGCGCCGCTCGAAGGTGCCGCTGCTGCGCCGCAACGTCGGCTGCGTCTTCCAGGACTTCAAGCTGCTGCCGACGCGCACGGCGGCCGAGAACGTCGCCTACGCGCTGAAGGTGCAGGGCGAGAGCGCAACCGCGATCCGGCGCAAGGTGCCGGAGGTGATGAACATGGTCGGCCTCGCGCACAAGATGAACTCGCTCCCCGACGAGCTCTCGGGCGGCGAGCAGCAGCGTGTCTCGATCGCGCGCGCGTTCGTCAACCATCCGCCGCTGCTCGTCTGCGACGAGCCGACCGGGAACCTCGATCCCGACACGTCCGTCGGGATCATGCAGCTGCTCTACCGCATCAACCGTGCCGGCACGACGATCCTGATGGTGACGCACGACCGCGAGATGGTGGACAAGATGCGTCGCCGCGTGATCGCGCTCGAAGACGGGCGCCTGGCGCGAGACGAGCGCCGCGGCGGCTACGAGAGCTAGGTGGAACGCTTCAAGCTCATCGTCGCGGAGTCGCTGCGCTCGCTCGGCGCGAACCTGTCGACCACACTGGCCGCGACGGTGACGGTGCTGATCGGGATGTTCCTGCTCGGCCTCTTCATCGCCTTCGGCTCGTGGGTCGTTTCGTGGTCGAATCACGTGAAGAAGGAGCTCGTCGTCCACGTCTACTTCTGTACCTCCGACACGTGCGCGAAGGACGCTAGCGCGACGCAGATGAACCAGACCGCGCGGCTCGCGTCGGCGAGCCCGCTCGTGAAGCGCGTCGACTTCGTGTCGAAGCAGAAGGCGCTGCAGCAGATGAAGCAGAAGCACCCTGACGAAGTCGCGCAGCTGCCGACGAACCCGTTCCCGAACGCGCTCACGGTCGTCCCGAAGAAGGGAGACGACGTCGAGAAGGTGGCCGCGCTTTTCAGCTCGCAGCCGGGGAACGGGATCGACAAGGTCGACTACGGGAAGAAGACGACGCACAAGGTCTTACGTCTCGCGCACGTGATCGAGGCGTTCTTCATCATCGCCGTCGTGCTGCTCCTGGCAGCGTCGACCTTGCTGATCGCGAACACGATCCGCCTTTCGATCTTCTCGCGCCGCCGCGAGATCGAGGTGATGAAGCTCGTCGGCGCGACGAACTGGTTCGTCCGCGGCCCCTTCATGCTCGAGGGCGTGTTGTGCGGGATCGCAGGGGCGCTCGGAGCCGTGATCCTGCTGATCCTCGGAAAGTCGATCGCGCTTCCCTCGCTGCTGCACACCGGGCCGCTGAACGCCGGCAGTGACGTGAAGGCGATTGCATTCGAGCTGAACGCGCTGATCCTGATCGGCACGGGCCTGCTGCTCGGCGCGGCCGGCTCCGGCCTGACGATTCGGCGCTTCCTGCAAGTCTGAGCCAGCGCGCAGTCGTCCAAGTCGAGAAGCGCGGCAAGCTGGTCGTCGGCGAGCCGTACTTCGTCCCGGGCGTGCCGCTCACGCTCGACCGGAAGGGCCTTGGCGATGCCCGGCCCGGCGACCTCGCCGTCGTCCGCACCGGGCGGGGCCGTGCGAGGCTCGAGCGCGTCCTCGGGAAGGCCAAGGACATCGAAGTCGTGCTCGAAGGGCTGCTCGTGCACACCGGCGCACGGGTCGAGCGGTACGAGCCGTACGCCGAGCCGGAAACGACGGGCGACCGCGTCGACCTGCGCGATCTGCTCACGTTCACGATCGATCCGGAGACGGCCAAGGACTTCGACGACGCGCTCTCGATCGTCGAGGAGGACGGCGGCTACCGCGCGTGGGTGCACATCGCGGACGTCTCCGCCTACGTCGCCCCCGGCACGCCGCTCGACCAGGGCGCGGCGGAGCGATCGTTGACGACGTACGTGCCGGGGCGCGCCGCGCCGATGCTTCCGCCCGAGCTGGCGGACGACCGCTGCAGCCTGCGACCGCACGAGGAGCGCCTCTGCGTCACGGTCGAGCTGCCGCCAAGCGGCGACCCGCGCTTCTACCACTCCGTCATCCGCAGCGACGCGCGGCTGACATACGGCCAGGCGGAACGACGGGAGGCCGAGCCCGAGATCGCGGCCGCCCTCGAGCGCACGGACCGTCTCACCGCCGCGATGCGTGAGCGGCGCTTCGCGCGGGGCGCGCTCCGGATCGAGAGCCCGGAGCTATCCTTCGCGTTCGACGGCCGCGGCAGCGTGGCGCGTGCGTGGCAGGAGTCCGAGCCGACGTCGCACCGCCTCGTCGAGGAGCTGATGATCGCGGCGAACGAGGCGGTAGCCCAGCTGCTGTCCTCGCGTCGGCGCGAGACGCTGTACCGCGTCCACGAGCGTCCCGACCCACAGGCGGTCGAGCTGCTGCTGAAGAAGCTCGCCGATCTGGCCGTGCCGACCCCGCCGGCGCCGAAGGAGCTGACTCCGGCGCTGGCCGCCGAGGTCGCAGCCGCGACGAGCGAGGGCGTCATGGACTACGTCCGGCGCTCGGGGCGCGGGCGCGAGGCGTTCCCCTCGCTGGTGCTGCGGTCGCTCAAGCAGGCGCGCTACCACCCCGAAAACCTCGGGCACAGCGGGCTCGCGAGCCGTGCGTACTGCCATTTCACCTCGCCGATCCGGCGCTACCCGGATCTCGTGGTGCACCGTGCGCTTCTGCGCGAGCTCGGGCTTTCGGACGACGTGGGCCCGGCCGAGCTCGAGGCGCTCGCCGAGCACACGTCCGCGCGGGAGCGCGAGGCCGCTCAGGTCGAGTACCTCGCCGACGAGCTCTGCCTGGCCTGGCTCCTCGACGACACGCTGTTCGAGCGCGGCTGGGACGAGCCCTTCGGCGGCGAGATCGTCGGCCTGATCGGCTCGGGCATGTTCGTCCGGTTCGGCGAGGCCTTCGAGGGCTTCCTCCCGGCTCGACGGCTGCCCGGCGACTACTTCGAGCTCAACGAGCTCGGCACGGCGCTCGTCGGCCGGCGCGGCGGGGGCACGTACCGCCTCGGCGGCGGGATCGACGTTCTCGTGGAAAAGATCGAAAAGACTGACGGCAAGGTCGAGCTTTCGCCAGCAGGCCGCACCCGGAAGTAGGGAAAACCGTAGGGACTTCCCGCGTCTTGTAGCCGAGACTGCAGGACATGAAGAAGCGACTGTTCATCGGCCTGATCTTCCTCGCGCTCCTCCTCCTGGCCGCGCTCGGGACGATCATCGGGACGGGAGGCGACTGATGCTTTCCCTGGCAGTCGCCCTCCTCCCATCCTTCAGCCTCGCCGCCACGCTGAAGTGGATGGCGCGCCGCTAGCCGGGCGCCAGCACGAACAGGATCGCGGCGGCGAGGAGGCACACGGCTCCCGCTGACGTGATGCCGACGCGGTTGTCGGCGACGAACATAGCGCCTCGGCGCCAACGGACCTCCGAGGTCGGTGCCGAAGCGAACGCGAGGCACGCGACTGCGGAGAGGAGCGCTGCGAGGACGAGCCCCGATCCGTGGCCGGGCGCGCCCGTCGTAGGCGTCACCGAGAGAACGGCGCCGGTCGGCTCCGGCCTGACGACGACGTGGGTCGCCGGCGGCCGCGTGAGCTCGCGGTGCCTGGCACCGGTGTGGTGCACGGGCGTGGCCGGTCGAGGTGCGGGGGTCGGCGCCGGCGCGACTGACGCTGCCTGTCTCGGCTTGGGGGCCGGGCGGGGAGGGGTGGGCGCGGGACGGTAGACCTCCCAACCCGAGTCGTCCTGCGTCGGAACCGTCGTCCATCGCGGCGGCGCTGCCACAGCGAGCGGTTCGGCTCGTTCGCGCCGTCTCCTGGAGCCCTACACTGGCCCGCATGCGGCAGAGAGGGGAGAAGCTGATCGTCGACAACCGGCGCGCGCGCCACGACTACCACCTGCTCGAGCGGCTCGAGGCCGGCATCGTGCTCACCGGCACCGAGGTGAAGTCGCTCCGCGACGGACGTGCGTCGCTCCAGCAGGCGTACGCGGACGTCCGCGACGGCGAGGTGTGGCTTGTCGGCGCGCACATCTCGGTCTACGACCAGGGGAACATTGCGAACCACGACCCCGACCGCGACCGCAAGCTCCTCCTGCACAAGAAGGAGGTGGCGTCGCTGACGGGCAAGGTCGCGCAGCGCGGGCTGACGCTCGTCCCGACGAAGCTCTATTTCAAGGACGGACGCGCCAAGGTCGAGCTCGCGCTCGCCCGCGGCAAGGAGCTGCGCGACAAGCGCCGCGACATCGCGAAGCGCGAGGCCGACCGAGACATGCAGCGAGCGCTCAAGTCGCGCGGCTGAGCGGGACCCGGCGTCGAGTCAGCGAGCCGTCGCCGCCAGCAGCACCATTGCCTGCGGCCGCCACCAGCGCGATACCGCCCGCGCCGAGATCGGACGACGAACCGTCTGAGGTGCCGCCGGTGTCGCTCGAGTTGCCGCTGCCGGCCTGCCAGGACGACACCTGCGAGGGCCTGACGAGATCCCACCGATCTGCACGAGCTTCCTGCTCCCGGCGTGGCCGGCCGAGAGCTGCGCCTCGGACACGTGAGCGGGCGCGACGAGCCTCCCGTCGATCTGGACGGTTCGGTTGGCTGCATTGGCAACCGGCACGGCTGCAAGCGCTGCGACAGCTCCGACGAGCAGCCCGCGTTGGACATTCAGGACAAGACGCCGGGAGCTGGTCGTTTCCTCCGCGGCTAGAATGTGTAGACATACGGGGGCGACCTGGTTTCGACGTGGTCGGTTCTCCGGCAGAGCTGCAAGCCGAGGTCGCCGGTTGGCCTCGTAAATCCACCGGCAACAAAGCAAGTGCGAAGAACGATCTCGCACTCGCCGCCTAACCTAGTTAGGTAGCGACGTCGCTCCGAGCTGGGCCCGTGGTTCGGGTAGCGGCGCCAACGAACGGGCTCGGCGCCGAGGGAGAGCCAATCGCCCGGAGCGCGACACAGAAGGATGGCTGGCCCGCCGGTAGGGCGTCCGCCTCCGGCCGTCGGGCGAGATTCAAGGGCGGACTACGCTTGTAGACGTTCTGTCCGGTGCGTCCGCGGACGCGGGTTCGATTCCCGCCGCCTCCATGAAATGGCGCAGGGGAATCAGCCCGAGACGGTGGGAATGGTTCCCCGGGGCGTTGCTGGCGAGCCGCATCAGGAGCGGCGTCAGGCGTCAGGGACGCTCGCGCAGGGGAGTTCCGCTACCAGAGCCTATTCTGGGCGGTAGACCTCCGCCCCCAGGCGCGCATGGGGTCGATCTGGTTGGGATGTCGGTGTGGAGGTTCATCGCTCCGCGGGATGACCCTTGCAAGTCGAGGTCGAGTGGTGTTCTCCCCAAGAAGGGATGCCGGGAGGCCGGATTGTCCGGCGCAACGGCCGCGGGCATCATCCGGAGCGTGATCGGAAAGCTGCGCACACTCGTCTTCCTCCTCGCCGCCGTGCCCGTCGGGCCGGTGGCACTTGCCGTGCTCATCGCCGGTTGGGCCGTCGTTCCGGTCGTCGCGATCACGCCGCTCGTGATTCCTGCGCTCGTCGGTTTCCGCTACGCCGTCGGCGGGCTCGCGCGCATGGACGGGGGGATCGCGAACGGGCTGCTCGGCACATCGGTGATGCCGCCGCTGCGGTCGCCAGGACGGCGAGGCTTCTGGCGCTCGGGGCTCAACGTCCTCTCCGATGGTGCGTTCTGGCGGCAGCAGGCATACCTCCTTGTTCGCCTGACGGTCGGGTTCGCGGTCGCGGTCGCGGAGTTCTCGCTGCTCGCCAGCTCGCTCGGGGCGCTGACGCTCCCGATCTGGTACCGGTGGAGCGATACGGGATCGTCGCCGTTTCCGAGGCTCGGCGGCTGGCACGTCGACACGCTCGGCCGCGCCCTGCTCGGCGTCCCGGTCGGGATCGTCGGACTCGCGATCGGCCTGCTCGTGCTCGGCCCGCTCGCGGCCGGCTCCCGCCGCCTCGTCGTCGCCCTGCTCACCGGAGTCGCGGAGGGGCGGGAGCCGACGCTTCGGCAGCGCCGGGCCGGACTCAAGGCGCACGCCGCGACCTACGCCGTCGTCACCCTCGTACTGACGCTCATCTGGGCGTTGACAAGTCGCGGCTACTTCTGGCCGGAGTGGACGTTCATCGTCCTCGGCCTGCCGCTCGCAGTCCATGCGCTGGCCGAGCTCGCAGTCGAGCGGGTCCCGCCAGCCCGCCGCGCGCTCGCCGTGCACGCTGCGGCGGCGCTCTCGGCGTCCGTCTTCTTCACGCTGATCTGGGCCGTGACGAGCCGCGGCTACTTCTGGCCTGTGTGGCCGATCCTCGGACTCGCCCTCTCGGTCGCCATCCACGCGATCGTTGAGTTCGGCCGCCGTGGGCGCCGCATCACGGAGCTCGAGGAGACGCGGGCCGGCGCGGTCGAGCAGCAGGAAACCGAGCTCGAGCGGATCGAGCGCGACCTGCACGACGGCGCGCAGGCGCGCCTCGTGGCGCTCGGCATGAGCCTCGGCATGGCCGAGCAGAAGCTCGCCACCGATCCCGTGGCCGCGCAGGAGTTGCTCGCCGAGGCGCGGCGTGGCACCCACGAGGCGCTCGACGAGCTGCGCACGCTCGCGCGCGGGATCCGCCCGCCCGTGCTCGCCGACCGCGGGCTGGCCGCTGCGATCTCGGCGCTCGGCGACCGCACGCCGCTGCAGGTGAGCGTTGCCGTCGCCGTCCCGCGGCGCCCGCCCCGCGCCATCGAAACCGCCGCGTACTTCGTCGCCGCCGAGGCGCTCGCAAATGCCGGCAAGCACGCGCACGCGACGCGTGTCGACATCGCCGTGCGCGAGAGCGTCGGCCGGCTCGTCGTCGAGATCGTCGACGACGGCGTCGGAGGAGCCGACGCGGCCGGGAACGGCCTGCGCGGCCTCGCCCGCCGAGTCGAGGCGTTCGACGGGACGCTCGAGGTGGCCAGTCCCAGCGGCGGCCCGACGACGATCAGGGCGGTGCTGCCGTGCGCGTCGTGATCGCCGAGGACCTCGCGCTCCTCCGCGACGGCCTCGCCCGGTTGCTACGCGACAACGGCTTCGACGTCGTCGCTGCGGTCGCCGACGGCGATGCGCTCGTCACATCCGTGCTGCTCGAGCGGCCGCACGTCGCCATCGTCGACATCCGCCTGCCGCCGACGTTTCGCGACGAGGGCGTGCGCGCAGCGCTAACGCTCCGTGAGCGCGCGCCCGAGACGGCCGTGCTCATCGTCTCGCAGTACGTCGAGCACGTGTATGCGAGCGAGCTGCTCGCCGACGGCCGCGGCGGACTCGGCTACCTGCTCAAAGATCGCATCATGGACGTCGACGACTTCGTCGCGGCCGTCCAGAGGGTCGGTGATGGCGGCACCGCACTCGACTCTGAGGTCGTCGCCCAACTCCTCTCCCGTCGCCGCGCGGGCTCTCCGCTCGAGGCGCTCTCCCCGCGCGAACTGGAGGTGCTCGGCCTGATGGCCGAAGGCCGCTCGAACGCCGCCATCGCGTCGCGGCTCGTGCTCACCGTTGGCGCGGTCGAGAAGCACGTCGCCAGCATCCTCGGGAAGCTGCACCTTCCGCCTTCGAGCGAGGACCACCGGCGCGTGCTCGCCGTGCTCGCCTATCTTCG
>DATIDT010000006.1:0-30804 GCA_035456125.1 Gaiellaceae bacterium | reverse complement strand
TTCAACGCCGTCGTCGACCTGCCGCTCGCCCTGTCGCCGGTCGTCGTCGGGCTCGCGCTGCTGCTCCTCTACGGACGCGGCGGCTGGCTCGGCGGCCCCCAGATCGTCTTCGCGCTCCCCGGCATGGTGCTCGCGACGATGTTCGTCTCGCTCCCTTTCGTCGTGCGGGAGGTCGTCCCGGTTCTGCGCGAGATCGGCACCGAGCAGGAACAGGCCGCGGCGACACTCGGTGCGAACGTGTGGCAGACGTTCTGGCGCGTCACCTGGCCGGCGATCCGCTGGGCGACCGCGTACGGCGTCGTGCTGACGACCGCGCGTGCGCTCGGCGAGTTCGGCGCCGTGAGCGTCGTGTCCGGCCGGCTCGCCGGCCAGACGGCGTCGCTGACGCTCTACGTGCAGGACCGCTACCAGGGGTTCGACGAGATCGGGGCCTACGCCGCGGCCGTCGTGCTCGCGCTGATCGCGGTGTCGACGCTGATCCTGATGACCCTGCTCAAGCCCAAGGAGGAGACACGGTGATCGAGGCCCGCAGCATCGTCAAGCGCTTCGGCGAGTTCACTGCGCTCGACGACGTGACGGTCGAGGTCGAGGCAGGGTCGCTTACTGCACTGCTCGGCCCGAGCGGCAGCGGCAAGTCGACGCTCCTGCGCGTCATCGCCGGCCTCGAGCAGCCCGACGGCGGCGTCGTCCGCCTCGACGGCGTCGACGTGACGAGAGTGGCTCCGCAGCAGCGCGGCGTCGGCTTCGTCTTCCAGCACTACGCGGCGTTCAAGCACATGACCGTCTGGGACAACGTCGCCTTCGGTCTCCGCATCCGTCGCCGCCCGCGTGCGGAGATCAAAGAGCGCGTCGCGGCGCTGCTCGAGCTCGTTCAGCTCTCCCGGCTGGCCAAGCGCTACCCCGCGCAGCTCTCCGGGGGGCAGCGCCAGCGCATGGGGCTGGCGCGCGCGCTCGCCGTCGATCCGAAGGTGCTCCTCCTCGACGAGCCGTTCGGGGCGCTCGACGCGCGAGTGCGCAAGGAGCTGCGCGGCTGGCTGCGCCGCTTGCACGACGAGACGCACACAACGACGGTGATCGTCACGCACGATCAAGAAGAGGCGATGGACGTCGCCGACAAGGTTGTCGTGATGAACGGCGGCCGGATTGAGCAGACCGCGCCGCCCCGCGAGCTGTACGACCACCCCGCGAACGAGTTCGTGATGTCGTTCGTCGGCCCGGTGAATCAGCTCGGCGACGCCTTCATCCGACCGCACGACGTCGAGTTGCTGCTCGAGCCGAACGGCTCGACGCAGGAGGCGATGGTGCAGCGGCTCGCGCATCTCGGGTTCGAGGTTCGCGTCGAGCTCGTGCGCGACGACGGCGAGGCGCTGTCGGCTCAGCTGACGCGCGAGCAGGTCGAGGCGCTCGAGCTCCGGCCGGGCCAGATCGTCTACGTCCGTCCGACGCGGCAGACGGTCTTCAGCTAGCCCAGGGCAGCCCGCCCCAGTACGACGGCCGCTCGCGGCGCGAGGGCTCGAAGCGGCCCGCGTATGCCTCCCGCGGGCTCGTCGCCTCGCGCTCGACGCTTGCGCCGTAGCGCGCGGCCAGCTCGGAGACCGGAAAGCGCACGTGCCAGTCGTCGCCGCGTGCACCGACCATGAAGATCACGCACGGCTCGTCAGCGGCGCCGACGAAGACGTGCTCCGTTCCCGGCGGCGAGTGAAAGAAGTCCCACTGCCTCAGCCGCCGTTCCTCGCCTTCGACGAGCAGCGTGCACTCGCCGGACAGCACGAGAAAGTCTTCCTGCTTCGACTCCGCGTGGTAGCAGCCGTTTGGCTCGCCGGGCGGCAACACGTGGATGCGGATGCCGAGCTGCTCGAACTCCGCGTCCGCCGGCTCGAACGTGCACTCCGCGCCGGACGACTGCAGCTCGCCGCCTTCGCTCGTGAGCCACTCGGTGTCGCGGACGTTGACGACGAACCAGGACATCAGTGCGGCTGCCACGCGTCGGGATTCGCCGCGAGCTCCTCGATCGTCGCCGGCAGCTCGCCGCGCGCGACGTCGGCGATCGTGACGTGCTCCAGCACGGCCCGGAGATTAGCCCGGACCGCGATCCAGACCTCACGCAGCCGCGACGCCGAGCCCGCGTACTCGACCTGCTCGGGCCCGACGCCGCGCACGTTCGCAATCGGCCCTTCCACCGCGCGGACGACCTCGGCGACGGTGATCTCGTCCGCAGGCCGCGCGAGCCAGTATCCGCCCTCCACGCCACGCTGGCTGCGCACGATCCCAGCGTGCCGGAGGTCGCCGAGGATGTTCTCGAGGAACTTCAGCGGGATCTCCTGGGCCTGCGCGATCCGCTCGCCCTTCACAGGCCCGTCCGGTGCTGCGGCGAGCTCGATGACGGCGCGCAGCGCGTAATCGGCTTTCGCTGACACCCGCACAGGGGGATCGTATGGGGCAGCGCGTCAGACCTTCGCCAGCAGTTCGCGCGGCGCGAACTCGAGGACCCCTGCTGGTCGGCGCCTTAACCAAGGGTTAACGAAGCACAACCCAGCATTAAGACCCTCGTCGGTAGAACCGGATGGGATGCATCGCACCCTCCTTCCAAGCCGCGCCGCCGGGTTGGCGTTCACTGCCGTCGTCGGCGGTGCCGTTGCGCTCGGCGGCGCGGCCGCGCTGGGGAAGCTGGGGGATAAGACGACGATCATCCGTGAGGAGGCCGACCTGTCGTCCGCGGCGCCGGCCGCGTTCCAGACCGGGCGGCGCGAGTCGATCAACCAGATCTACCGATCGTCGGCGCCGGGCGTCGTGCACATCGAGACCACGCTGCGCGTGCCGCAGCAGAACGATCCGTTCTTCGGCAATCCGTTCGGCTCGACGACGCAGACGGAGCGCGCCCTGGGGTCCGGCTTCGTGATCGACCGCGCCGGCGACATCGTCACGAACTACCACGTCGTGCGCGGCGCCACGTCGATCCAGGTCAGCTTCTCGGACAACGAGCGCTACCGCGCGCGGCTCGTCGGCACCGACCCGTCCACCGACATCGCGGTCCTGAAGGTCCACGTCCAGGCGAACGCACTCAAGGCGCTGCCGCTCGGAAACTCCGACGCAGTGCGCGTCGGCGACCAAGTGATCGCGATCGGCAACCCGTTCGGGCTCGACCGCTCGGTCACCGCCGGCATCGTCAGCGCGGTGCAACGGCGGATCGAGGCGCCGAACAATCTCTCGATCGCGCACGTCATCCAGACGGACGCGGCGCTGAACCACGGCAACTCCGGCGGGCCGCTCCTGGACGCGCAGGGTGACGTGGTCGGCGTCAACGCGCAGATCGAGACCGGCGGCGTCAGCCAGGGCAACGTCGGCATCGGATTCGCGATACCGATCAACACCGTGAAGGCCGTCGTCGCGCAGTTGATCAAGCACGGCAAGGTCGAGCATGCCTTCCTCGGCATCGACGGGAAGACGCTGACCGCGCCGATCGCACACCTGTTTCACCTGCCGGTCACCAGCGGCGTGCTCGTCGCGACCGTTCATGCGGGCACCGGCGCCGCGTCTGCCGGCCTGAAGCCGGCAAACAACCAGGTCACCGTCGAGGGCGAGAGCTGGCCCGCCGGCGGGGACGTGATCGTCAAGGTCGACGGCGAGCCGATCCGAACCGTCGAGCGCCTCATCGACGTGATCGCGTCGAAGCAGCCGGGCGACAAGATCTCCGTCGAGGTCGTGCGCGGGACCTCGCACAAGACGCTGACCATCGAGCTTGGGCGGCAACCGTGAACGATCGCCGTCCCGATCGGCCCCGAACCCCTGGGGGCCTGCTTCCGCCGGAGCCGTAGGCCAGCACGGCGTGCGGAAGCGCCGAGCTGAGGGCCCGCCCGCCTGCCCGGGCCCTCAGCTCAACTCTCCTGGGGTCTGACCCTGCGGGTCAGACCCCAGCTTTCCGTTGCGCCGCTTCGCGGTGAACGCGCGCGGGCTGAGCACGCGCGCTCTTCGCCGGTTGGAGGATGTTCACTTCCGTCCGCGTGCCGGTGGCCTGCGGCCGGCGGCACACGGATCGGTTCGCCTCCCGCGGAAGCTGCGCCTCCGCTCCGGCCTTTGTCGCGGAGGTATACGGTGCGCTCGTGGGGATCGTGTCGCGTGGGTTTCGCGGGCGCGGGCGCGGCGACGACAGTGGACGTCTTCCGCCCGGGCAGTACGTGACGGACGACTTTCCCGTGCTCTCTGCAGGGCCGACGCCGCACACGCCGCTCGCTGACTGGAGCTTCACGGTCTCGGCCGGGAGCGAGCCGGTGACCTGGACCTGGGACGAGTTCCGCGCACTGCCGTCCGAGAGCCTCACCAAGGACATCCACTGCGTCACGAAGTGGTCGAAGTTCGACACCGACTGGGAGGGCGTCTCCGTCGACACGCTGCTCGAGCAGGTGGAGTACGACCAGGCGTACGCCGTCGCATACTCCGACGGTGGCTACACGACGAACCTGCCGGTCGAGGATCTGACCGGCGGGAAGGCATGGATCGCGTTCGCCTACGACGGGGAGCCGCTCGACCCCGAGCACGGCGGGCCGGCGCGGCTGCTCGTTCCGCACCTGTATTTCTGGAAGAGCGCGAAGTGGGTGCGCGGGCTGCGCCTGCTGGACGAGGATGAGCCGGGGTTCTGGGAGACGAACGGCTACCACAACTACGGCGATCCTTGGCGCGAGCAGCGGTACTGGGGCGACTGACCTGGCTCGCGGCGGCGGTCACCGAGACGGTGACCGAGACGCCGCGCGTTCGCACCCTCGCGCTCGACGTCCCCGGCTGGACTGGACACCGCGCGGGGCAGCACGTCGACGTGCGGCTGACGGCGGAGGACGGCTACCAGGCCGAGCGGAGCTACTCGATCGCCTCGGCGCCCGGCGAACCGCTCGCGCTGACCGTGGAGCGCCTCGACGACGGCGAGGTGTCGCCCTATCTCGTCGACGAGGTCGTGCCGGGCGACAGGTTCGAGCTCCGCGGCCCGATCGGCGGCTACTTCGTCTGGGAGCCCGACGGCGCGACCGACCCGCTCTTCCTCGTCGCGGGCGGATCGGGGATCGTTCCGCTGATGGCGATCCTGCGCTGGCGCCGCGCCGCCGGCGCGGCGGTTCCCGCCAAGCTTCTGTACTCGTCGCGGACGATCGAGGACGTGATCTACCGCGACGAGCTCCAGCACATCGGCGCCGATGTCGTGCAGACCCTGACGCGCGCGCAGCCGTCGGGCTGGCAGGGGTATGCGCGCCGCGTCGACTTCGACCTGCTGCGCGACGTCGCGTACCCGCCCGAGCAGAATCCGCGCGTCTTCGTCTGCGGGCCCACGAGCTTCGTCGAGGCCGTCGCCGAGGCGCTCGTGGCGCTCGGGCACCGGCCCGGACGCATCAGGACGGAACGCTTCGGAGGTGCATGACGTGACCTACGTGGACGGAAACGCGATCGGCGGCCTGCTCACCGACGTCTTCGGACGCGAGGCGACGGACGCCCTCGGGCGCTGCAGCTCGTGTGGCGCGGAGAACTTCGTCGGCGCTCTGCGCGTCTACCGGGCGGCAGGCGTCGTCGTTCGCTGCCCGTCGTGCGGCGCTGTTGTGATGCGGTTCGTCGAGGGACGCGACCAGGTGTGGGTTGACTTAGGCGGCCTGCTCGGCAGCGGCCTTGAGCCCCTCGGCGAAGCTCGGGTACACGTGGTGCACCGCGGCGAGGTCGTCGACGGTGGCGCCAAGGCGTAACCCGATCGCGAGCGTGCCCACGATGTCGCTCGCGCCGCGGCAGACGACGTGCACGCCGAGCACGCGCCGCGTGCGTGCATCGAACACGATCTTGTAGAGCCCGGCCCGCACCCCGAGGTACTGCGCGCGCGTCACGAAGCGCAGCGGGTGGATGACGACCTCCACGGCGTGGCCTCGTTGCTTCGCCTCTGCCTCCGTCAGGCCGATTCCGCCGAGCTCCGGATCCGTGAAGATCGCCGTCGGCAAGGTTGAGTAGTCGGCGCTGTGCGAGCCGTCGCCGAACATGTCCGCGACGGCGACACGAGCCTGATATTGCGCCGTCGGGGTGAGGGCCGGCCCGGCTGCGACGTCGCCGGCCGCCCAGATCCCGGCCACGGTGGTGCGCTGATGCGGATCGACGGTGATGCCCGCCCGCGTCATGTCGACGCCGACGCGTTCGAGGCCGAGCGCCTCGACGTTCGGCGTGCGGCCGCTGGCGAGCAGTACGTGCGTCACGGCGACCGTCCGTCCCTGCAGGCCCGCCTCGATCCGGTCGCCCGTGCGCGCGAACGAGTGCACGCCGGAGTTGAGCACGATCTCGATTCCCTCTTCCTCGAGCGCCATCTGCAACGTCATCGCGGCGTCGCCGTCCGCGCGCGCTGCGATCTGCGGCCCGTGGTTGACAAGCGTGACGCGCGAGCCGAACCGTGCGAACATCTGCGCGAACTCGAGCCCGACCGGCCCGCCGCCGACGACGAGCAGCGACTCGGGCACGTCCTCCAGTTCCAGTGCGCTGATGTGGTCGATCCAGTCGATCGCGTCGATCCCGGGGACGTCGGGGACGGCGGTGCGGCCGCCGGTCGCAACCAGGATGCGATCGGCCGCGAGCCGCGCGTCCCCCACCGTGACCGTGTGCTCGTCCTCGAGCGTCGCCTCGCCCTCGTACACGCCGTAGCCGGCCTGCTGGAGGAGGTCGACCCAGCTCTCCTGGTCGCGGATCAGCGAATCCTTCCAACGGCGGGTGCGAGCAAGGTCGAGGGACGGCGCGGAGGCGTCGATGCCGCGCTCGTGCGCGTGCCGGCCGATGTCGTGCATCAACTCGGCCGCGAGCAGGTAGGCCTTCGTGGGGCGGCACGCTACGTTCGGGCACGAGCCGCCCCACCGCGTGCGCTCGACGATCGCCACGCGGGCGCCGTGCCGGCGGGACGCCATCGCGGCGCCGTCGCGGGCCGCCGAGCCCGCGCCCAGAACGATGAGGTCGTACTTCTCCGTAGTCATGCTGCGAGCGTACGACGCGGGGCCGGGCGGGCGCGACTAAACGCGCCCTCACCCGATCCGACTGCGGCTGCGGATCGGGCAACCCGACCCTCTCCTAGAGTGCCCGATCTCGAAAGTTTCTGACGGGTACCCTCAGGCGGGTGGAGCAGGGCGGGATCGAGCTCATCCAGGTCGAGGAGCTCTGGACTGACGACGGCGTCGGAGACCACGGCGGCTGGTTCTGCGTCCGCACGAATCCTTTCCCGTGCCCTGCGGACGGCTGCGACTTCGTCGCCGACTTCATGACGGCGGCGCACCTGATCCTGGTCTGGGAGCGCCGGGACGATCCGAACCTCCTGCACCACGCACAGCGCGCGAAGGAGGTCGGGCGGAACCCGCGGATCGAGGAGTACGCCGCCGAGTACGGGCCGAGCGCGTCGTACTACGCGTGGGAGGCGGCGGGCGGTCCGGTCCACGGCGTTCGCGCTCGGTGACCCATGAACCCGCGCACGCCGCCCGACTGGTTTCCCGGAGCGTCGTCAGGCGGCTGCGGAGCGCGGCTCCGCCGCGCGGAAGCAGTCGCCGGCCAGGGAAGCGAGAGGTGATCGAGCAGAACTTCGGCAGCGCCCTCACGGTCGGCGTCGAAGAGGAGCTCTGGATCCTCGACGCGGAGACGCTCGAGCTCACGCCGCGGGTGCAGACGCTCGTGGACGGCGTCGACGGGCGGAGGCTGCCGGGCGTCCTGAAGACGGAGCTTCACGCATCCGTCGTCGAGCTGACGAACGAGGTGGCGCCTTCGCCGGACGAGGCAGTCGATCGGATCGCCGAGCTGCGCAGCGCCGCGGCCGAGGTCGCCCACGCCAACGGGCTGACCGTCGCGGCAGCGGGCTCGCACCCGACGAGCCGGCCCGAGGAGCAGGAGATCGTGCCGGACGAGCGCTACCGCGACTTCGTCGCCTACGCCGGCCCGAGCGCGAGGCGTCAGGGCGTCAGTGGGTTGCACGTCCATGTCGGGATGCCGAGCGCCGACGACTGCTACCGCGCACTGGAGACGATCCTGCCGTGGCTGCCGCTCGTGCTGGCGCTGTCGACGAACTCGCCGTATCTCGCAGGGGAGGCCACAGGGATGCGCTCCGTGCGCGCCGAGGTGCTCGCGCTGCTGCCGCGCGCCGGCGCTCCGCCCGCGCTGCGCTCATACGGGGAGTGGGAGGCGTTCGTCGAGCGCATGGTCGCGACCGGTCTCGCGGGCACGCACACAAGCTTCTGGTGGGACGTCCGGCCGAACCCCCAATTCGGCACGCTCGAGATCCGCGCGCCGGACCAGCCGACGTCGCTGGAGCGCACGCGCGCGTTCGTCCGCCTGCTGCATGCGCTGTGCGCGTGGGCTCTCGATGCGCCGCCGCGGCCGTTCGAGCCGTCAGAGCGCGGCGTCTACGCGCAGAACCGGTGGGCCGCCGCGCGGTTCGGGCCGCACGGGAAGCTGATCCATCCCGATCGCGCGGAGGCGCTTCCCGTTCCCGAGCTGCTTGCGGAGCTCCCGGTCGATGCGGCCGATTTCGACGGCCTCACGTGCGAGGCCGACCGCCAGCTCGACGTCGGCAGCGCTCACGGCCTGCGTGCGGTCTGCGCGGACCTCGTCGAGCGCTCGGTAGCCTGACGCTCGTGCTGCAGGAGGAAACGCTTCAGGTCACCGGCGTGCGCTGTGAGCGCTGCGTGATGCGGCTCGCCAAGGTGCTCGAGGGCCACGAAGGCCTCGAGGCCGCGAACGCGAACCTGATGGGCGTCGTCTCGCTGACGTGGGACGACGAGCGCACCTCACGCGAGGAGCTGCTCGAGGCGATGGCCAGAGGAGGCTTCCATGAATGGAGCTCCGATGGTTCCCCTGGCGTCGCGAGCGACCGCCTCAGGCCGCTCGATCAGGATCCGGCTCGCTCGCCTCTTTGATCCTGTTGCCGACGAGGCCCGGGAGCGGCTCGTGCCGTTCCGGATCCTTGTGCTCGTCGTCCACGCCGGTCAGTTCGGAGATCTCCTCACGGATCTCGGCGCGGCGCTGTTCCACATCCTTTTCCATGGAATTTCCGTACCCGGAATGAGTGTGGATAACCCAACGTTTATGAAAAGGAACAGCTTGCTAGGGTGGCTCGAGGGATGAGCAAGACGACTCGGGAGCCCGACGCTCGGCAAATCGCGACCGAAGCGCGCGACCGCGTGCGCTTCGAGGAGGAAGCACTTGCGCTCTCGGATCAGGTCTACCGCGTCGCCCGTCACCTCGTCGGCTCGCGCGAGGAGGCCGAGGATCTAGTGCAGGAGACGTACGCGCGCGCGTTTCGCAGCTGGCGGTCGTTCCAGCCGGGCACCAATCTGCGCGCGTGGCTACTGCGCATCCTGACGAACCTCAACATCGACCGCGGCCGCCGGCAGCAGCGCCGTCCCGACGAGCAGCCGCTCGAGGAAGGCGACTACTTCCTCTACAACAGGCTGGAGGCTACGGCCGACGGCGACGCGGACGAGGACCGCGTCGTCGAGCGCCTGTCGCAGAACGACGTCGTCGCAGCTCTGTCGGAGGTGCCGCACGACTTCCGTGACGTCGTCGTGCTCGTCGACATCGGCGACTTCACCTACGCCGACGCTGCGCAGATCCTCGACATCCCGATCGGCACCGTCATGTCGCGTCTGCACCGTGGTCGGCGTATCCTGAAGAAAGCGATGGCGGAGCAGGCGGTGGGAACGTGACCGCATACGACCCGTGTGCGCACTGCGAGGAAGTGATGCAGGGCTTCATGGACCGCGTGCTCACGGATGCGGAGCGCGCTGAGGCGGAGGCGCATCTCGACGAGTGCGCGTACTGCCGCAAGCGCTACCGCTTCGAAGAGACGCTGCGTCACTACGTCCGCCAAGCCGTCGCCGCCGAGCCGATGCCGGTCGAGCTGAAGACGAAGCTCGCCGCGCTCCGGACGCCCCTGCAGTAACGGGTGGAAAGGCTGGGGTCAGACCCCTTCGGGGTCAGACCCCTTCAAGGCCGGAGCGTAAGCCGCGGGCTTACGCGGAGGCGAACGGATGCGATGGGCGCACGCAGAGCATGCGCGCGCCGCACGGAAGAGAACAACCGCCCACCCGCAAGAAGCGCGCGGGCTTAGCCCGCGCGCGTTCAGCGCGAAGCGCCGAACCAATCCCAGCGCGAAAGCGCAGCTTTCGTGCTGACCTACTCGCCTGGTCCGCGGGCGGGGCCGACGATGACGTACAGCTGGCACACGCCGGTGCCACCCGGGAGGGGCTTCGTCTCGACGCCGAGCTCCTTCGCGAGGCGTAGCGCGACGTCCTCGCAGCGCGGCGGGAAGTACACCGCGGTCTGCGGGTAGCCGAAGGTCGCTGCGCGGCCGACCTTCTTGATCGTGTAGCCGTACCCGCCGACATGGCTTGCAACCTGCCGCGTGTAGTTGATGTCGCCGCTGCCGTTGAGCACCGTCACCGGAATCCGCCACGGCGGCGGCAGGATCGCTGCGGCCACGGCGGTGCCGTGCCTGCCGCCGGAACGCGGGACGACGAGCAGCGTCGCGACGACCGCGAGCGCAACCAGGACGGCGCCGACAGCGACGAGGCGCGACAGAGGGTTCCGTTGCGCGGGGAGCGGCGGCACCGGCATGCCGGCGAGCTCGCGCGCCTCTCGGTTGTCGATCCCGAGCGCGCTTGCGTAGAGCAACGTCGCGGCAAGCGCATCGTCGGGACGCGCGAAGCGGTAGACGCGCCCGTCTTCGAGCCAGCGCACCTCCTCGACGGAGAGGCCGGCGCGCTTCGCCGTCTCGTCGACGGTCAGCTGACGGTGCAGCCGTGCGCGGGCGAGTGCGGACTCCTCGCCGTTCGGCTCGAGCGGCTCAACGAGCTCCATGCCGGTAGTCATTCTGCTCCTCGGGACGGCCACCTTCGTGTAGGTCATCGGCAAAATCGACATCGCCTGGAGCGTTGAGATCGTCACAAGCGACGAGCACCGCCGGCAGTTCTCGAAGGCCCGCGTCGGGGATCTCGTCCCACACGCTGCGAGCCAGCAACAGAGGATGGAGCCGCACGCCGCCGTAGGTCGCGGCCACGCGGTCGCCGGCGCCGTCGCGCCAGGCCGCGACGACCCGTTGGACCGCCCGCGGGTCGATGCCGGGCCCGTCGCCGAGGACGACGACCGCCACCTCGACCTCGTCGCCGAGCGCTGCGAGCCCGCAGCGCAAGGACGCGCCGGGGCCGTGCTCCCACTGGGGACAATGGACGATGCGCGCCGTCGTCTCGACCTCGTGCGCGCCGACGACGGCCACGACGTCGTCGACAACGGGTCGAATGCGTCGGACGATCGGCTCGAGCAGGAGAGCCTGCTTGGGCGACCCGAAGCGGGTCGACGCGCCGGCGGCGAGCACGACTGCGGTGATCAAGCCACCGTCATCCTGCGCACCACGACGCGCTTGGTCGGCCGCTCCGTGACGGGATTACCGAGCCGGCCGATCCGCTTCACCACGTCGAGCCCCTTCGTCACGACTCCGAGGATCGCGTAGTCCGGGGGCAGGCCGGCGTCCGGGCCGGTGACGATGAAGAACTGGCTCCCCGCCGTTCCGGGCGGCTCAGACTGCGTCTTCGCCATCGCGACGACGCCCCGTGTGTAGCGCGCGCCCTTCGGCGGCACGTCGACGACCGCATAGCCGGGCCCGCCCGTGCCGGTCGCCGTCGGATCCCCGCCCTGGATCACGAAGCCGGGCACGATCCGGTGAAACACGGTGCCGTCGAAGAAGCGCTTGCGCACGAGCGACGCGAACGACGACGTCACACACGGCGAGTGCCTGACGTCGAGCCGGAACGCGAAGTGGCCCTCGTTGGTCAGCACGTCGACGGTGTGCTGCCGCTTCGGATCGAGCAGCGGGAACGTCACATCCCGTCCGGTGGTCGGACACGACCTCGACGCCTTCGTCTTGCCGCCGCTCCCGCCGCAGGCGGCGAGCGCGACGACGAGCAGGATCAGCGACAGTCGCGCAGCATGCGCCACAACGTCGTTACGTTAACCACGTAGTCGACCGTCTCCTGCGTCGGCGCGCCGCCGGCCCGTGTCACCGCTGTCGGTCCGGCGTTGTAGGCGGCGAGCGCAAGGTCGGGCGACTGGAACTCGTCCAGCAGCTGGCGGAGGTAGCGCGCGCCGGCGAGCACGTTCGACGCCGGACGGCTCACGTCGAGCCGGAACGCCGCGGCAGTCGACGGGAGCACCTGGAGCAGCCCGCGTGCGTCTGAGCCGGAACGGGCGTCGGCGGTCATCTGCGACTCGACCTGCGCAACGGCGACGAGCAGGGGCAGCGGCAGACTCGTCTCCTCCGCGGCGTAGACGAACGCCCGGCGATACATCGTGGGAATCGGGCACGCGGGTGCCGGTGTCGCGTGCGTTCGCACGGGTGGCGCCGCGACGGTCTTGTCGGTCCCGCCGCTGGCGCTCGCGAACGTCGCGCTGACGGCCGTCGCGAGCGCGACTAGGGCGACTGCTGCGAGCTGACGTGCTCGACCGCGCGCCGGACGAGAGCGCGGGCGATCTCGACCTTGTACGCCGTGCCCGGAAGGGGCGTGGCTGCGTCGAGGTCCGTGGCCGCGTCGAGCGTCCAAGGGATGGGAGCTACCCCGGCGAGCGCCATCCGAATCGCGCCGCCGGTGCGGACGGCGGCGACGCCCACCAGCGGGAACGCCCACTTCCGCCGGTCCATCGCCTTGAGGTACGTCGACGCGTCGGCGGCCGGCACCTCGAGCTCGAGGATCAGCTCGTCCGGACCGAGTGTCGTGGTGCTTCGGTCGTCCGCGGTCGGCAGGCGGTAGAGCTCCGCGATCGGCAGCTCGCGCTGGGTCGTGCGAACCGTCGCGCCGAGCGCGAGCAGCGCGGCGGCCACGTCCGACGGGTGGGCCGAAGCGCACCGCTCGTTGCCGAAGATCGCATGCTCGCGGTGGGCACCGTCCTTGGCGAAACAGCGCTCGCCCCCGTGGAGCCAGCAGTCGAAGCCGAGCCGCCAGTACCAGCAGCGCGTCGCCTGCAGGAGATTGCCTCCGATCGTTCCCATCGAGCGCAGCTGAGGCGAGGCAGCAAGTGAGCAGGCCTCGCGCAGCGCCTGCGGCACCTGCGGGGCGACCTCGAGCTCCGCAAGGCGCGTTCCGGCGCCGATGCGCGTCTCGTCGACGCCGCGCGGGACCGCCGCGCCCACGTCCACGAGCGTGTCGGCGCGGAGCAGGCCGTCGCGGAGGAGCGGAACGACCTCGGTGCCGCCGGCGAGCGCGACGGAGCCGTTGCCGAGGGCCGCGGCCGCCTCGTCGGCGCTAGACGGCCGCAGGAGCTCCACGCCGCTCCCTCTCGCGTGCTTCCTGCAGAGCCCGCAGCATCTCCTCGCGGGAGATCGGCAGCGAGCGCACGTCGGCTCCCGTCGCGTCGCGGATCGCATTCGCGATCGCCGCGGCCGTGGGGATGATCGGCGGCTCGCCGAGGCCCTTCGCGCCGAGGTTCGTGAGGTGCTCGTCCGGAATGTCGACGAGGTCCGTGACGATCTCGGGCACGTCGGCGATGGTCGGCACCTTGTACGCGTCGAGTGTCCTGTTGAGGATCGAGCCCGTCTCCGGGTCGACGATGCGCTCCTCCGAGAGCGTGTGACCGACGCCCTGGATGATGCCGCCCTCGACCTGGCTCGAAGCGCCGAGCTTGTTGATGACGCGCCCGACGTCGTGGATCGCAACGATCTTGTCGACGCGCACCTCCCCCGTCTCGGTGTCGACCGCGACCTCGGCGACCTGCACGCCGAAGGTGAGCACCTGCATTCCCGCCGGGTTCGGGCCGCGCGAGCCCTTGCCGAGGATCTGTCCGTCCTCGAGCAGCCCGGTGATCTGCGTCAGCGGCCACGAGCTGCCGTCCGACGACACGATCTGGGCGTCCTTGATGTCGAGCACCCGCTCCTCGAGGTGGAACCGCTGCGCCGCCAGCTCGATCAGCTGGCGCTTCGCGTCGGCCGCCGCCGAGCGCACGGCAGGTCCCATCGACGGGATCGTCGACGAGCCGGCGGAGATCGACGCAAACGGCCCGCGCGCGGAGTCGCCGAGCGAGACCTGCACGTGCTCGACCGGAATGCCGAGCTCCTCGGCGGCGATCTGCGCCATCGCCGTGCGCGTGCCGGTGCCGATGTCCTGCATCGCGGTCACGACCTGCGCGCGGCCGTCCGCGCCCAGGCGGATCCAAGCGTACGACGGCGGCCCGCCGCCGCCGTACCAGATCTGGGACGCGAGCCCGATGCCGTGCTGCCACGGCCCGTTGCTGCGTGCGCGCACCTCGTTGCGCTTCGCCCAGTGCGGCTCCGCGCGCCGGTAGCACTCCTCGAGGTTCTTCGACGAGAACGGCCGGTCGTCCACGCGGTCGGAGCTCGCGTAGTTGCGCCGGCGCAGCTCGAGCGGATCGACGTCGAGCTTCGCCGCGAGCTCGTCCAGCAGGCACTCCAGCGCGAACGTCCCCTCGACGAAGCCGGGCGCGCGGAACGCCGCCATCGGCGGCAGGTTCAGCTTCGCCGGGTACTGCACCGTGCGCACGTTCTCGCACGCGTAGAGCATCTTCATCGGCCCTTCGGTCGAGGCGGACCAGCCCGCGAATCCGATCGCGTTGACGAACTCGCCGCCGAGCGCGACGAGCGTGCCGTCGGCTTTCGCACCGGCTGTCAGGCGCTGGATGGTCGCGTTGCGGTTGCCCGCTGCGATGTTCTCCTCACGCCGCGTCAAGGCGCACTTGACCGGCCGGCCGGTGCGCTTCGCGAGCTCCGCCGCGATCGGCGTGTAGTCGCCCGGCCCGTTCTTCGAGCCGAAGCCGCCGCCCATCGCGTGGCAGACCACGCGCACCTTGTCCGGCGGGAGGTCGAGGTGGCCTGCGACCGAATCGCGAATGCCCCAGATGTACTGCGTCGAGATGTAGACGGTGATGCCGTCGTCCTCCCAGTGGCAGATCGCCTGGTGCGTCTCCAGGGAGTTGTGCAGCACGACCTGCGTGCGGTACTCGGCCTCGACGACGACGTCGGCTTCCGCGACGCCGCGCTCGAAGTCGCCGCGCTCGTACGTCTTGGGGTCGGAGACGAAGGACTCCCGGCGCACCGCCTCGTCGGGATTGAGCAGCGGCTCGAGCACTTCCCACTGCGGATCGAGCGCCTGCACCGCCGCGTGCGCTTGCCCGAAGGTCTCCGCCGCGACGGCCGCGACGGCCTGACCGACGTAGCCCGGCTCCTCCGCCAGCACATCCAGCTCTCCGGGGCCGAGGACTGCGCGCACGCCGCGCGACGCGCGAGCCGCATCGAGATCGAGACTTGTTACACGCGCGCGCGCGTGGGGGCTGCGCAGCACGGCCGTGTGCAGCATCCCGGGGAGCTTGATGTCGGCGGTGTACTGAGCCTGGCCGCGCGCGCGGTCGAGGCCGTCGACGCGCGGCACCGCACGGCCGACCGTCGTCAGGGGCCCGGCCGGCCACTGGTCGAGCGCGTCCTCGTCGACGACGATCCAGACGTCTTCGTAGCGGCCCTCGACTTCTTTCTCTGTGCGGATCAGTCTCGCCACGTGGTAATTGCCTCCTCGATCTTGGGATAGGTGCCGCAGCGGCAGAGGTTCCCGGACATCGCGTGCCGAATCTCGTCCTGCGAGGGCGTCGGATTTGCGGCGACGAGAGCGGCCGCCGACACGATCTGACCCGGTGTGCAGAAGCCGCACTGCACGGCATCGGCACGGACGAATGCATGGATCAGTGGATGGTCACGCAAGCCCTCGATCGTCGTCACATCACGGCCGTCGACGGTGTGCACGAGCGTGATGCACGAGAGCGTCGGGACGCCGTCGAGCATCACGGTGCACGCGCCGCAGTGGCCCTCGCCGCAGGCGACCTTCGTCCCGGTCAGCCCGAGGTCCTCGCGCAGCACCTGCGCGAGCGAGCGGCCGACGCGCGCGTCGACCTCGTAGGTCTCGCCGTTGATACACAGCTCAGGCAGGGGTCGTCACCGCCACGATGTCCGCGAGGTGGATGAGCCGGAAGGTCGCGCGCACGTGGGCGCGCTGATCCTTCTCGTCGCCTTCCTCCGGCAGCGCGCGCCACATGTCGCGCGCCGCGAGCAGCAGCTCGCGGATCTGATCCAGCTCCTCGCGATGCCCGTTCGCACGGTCGTGCGTCGCGTTCAGCGCGAGGCCGAGCACGCCGACACGGTCCGGCTGCCACGTCCAGAGGAGCGGCGTCGCCATCGAGAGGTACTGGTGGATCCGGGCGAAGCTCATCGGCTGCGAGAAGGTCTCCATACCCTTTGGCGCCGAAGGCTCACGCGGCGGCTCGCCCGCGGCGATGCGGCCTGCGTTTCCGGAAAGAACGTCGAGCACCTGCTCGTCGGACAACCCGCCGAGCCGCGCCGTTCGCACCGAGGTCAGCAGAGACGCCGGCTGCTGCCCGTAGGGATAGTCGGAGGCGTACACGACCTGCTCCGGTCCCACCAGCCGGTAGAGGCTGAGCAGGTCGAGCGGGCTCCAGACCGACGTGTCGAAGAAGACGCCGGCCTTGCCGCCGAGCCGATCCGCGAGCGCCGCAAGGTCGGCGATGCCCGCGTGCGCGACGATCAGCTGCGCCCGTGGATACCGGTCGACGAGCCGCGCCAGGTCGTCGGCGATCGGCGGCAGCCCGCGGCCGCCGTGGATGAGGATCGGCACGTTCCGGTCGGCTGCGAGCTCGAAGATCGGCGAGAGCCTGTCGTCGTTGAGCAGGAACTTCTGGGCCCGGGGGTGCAGCTTGATCCCTTTCGCGCCGAGGTCGAGGCAGCGCGTCGCCTCGGCGATCGGGTCCTCGGAGAGGTCGAGGCGTACGAATGGGATGAGCTTTCCGTCGAAGCGCTCGGCGTATGCGAGCGTGCGGTCGTTGCCGGCGCGGAACGCCGGGTGGCGGTCAGGCTCGTCGAGGCAGAACATGAAACAGCGGGAGATGCCGTACTTGTCCATCCCGCGGACGAGGTCGTCGTAGACGCCGACCATCCCGTCGATGTCGGTGCCGAGATGCGTGTGCGCGTCGAAAATATCGGCGCTGTCCGGGAGCTCGCGGCGCAGCTCGTCGTCCCACTGCGCCATCAGTTCCTGGGCACGCTGCCGCGGGTCGTCCACGCTTTGGAGTCTATGTGCCGCCTAACGAGCTCCGCGGTTAGGATCGCGCCGTGCCCGACGTCCTGATCTACGGCGACACGGTGCGGTCGCCGGAGCTGCGGCATGAGGTGCCGGTGCTCATCCCGGACGCCTTTCTCTTCGCCGAGAAGGACGGGCGCCGCGTCGTGATCCTCCATTCGCTCGAGATTCCGCGTGTGCGTGCGGACGCGCCGGAGCTGGAGATCCTGCCGCTCGAGCAGCTCGGTATCGACGAGCTGTTGGCGCAGGGGCTGAAGGGCTGGCAGGTCGAGCTCGAGACGGCCGTCCGCGGCTGCCGCGAGCTCGGCATCGAGCGCGCCGTCGTGCCGCCGTCGTTCCCGGTCGCGCACGCGGACCACTTGCGCACGAACGGGGTCGACGTGACGGTCGAGCGCGGCCTGTTCGACGACCGCCGCCGTGCCAAGACGGGGACGGAGATCGCCGGCATCCGCCGCGCGCAGCGCGCCTGCGAAGCAGCGCTCGACGCCTCCCGCGAGCTGTTGCGCCGCGCGCAGCCGAACGGCACCGGCCTCGAGATCGACGGCCAGGCGCTGACGTCGGAACGCATCAAGCGGATGATCGAGGACGTGTTCGCCGACCACGGAGTCGAGGGCAGCGACATGATCGTCTCGCACGGCGCACAGACGGCGGTCGGGCACGACATGGGCTCCGGCCAGATCGCGCCGAACGAGCCGATCGTTTTCGACTTGTTCCCGAGGGACAGGGCGACGGGTTGCTACTCGGATATGACGCGCACGTACGTCGTCGGCGAGCCGTCGGACGAGGTGAAGGAGTGGCATTCGCTCGTGAAGCACGCGCTCGAGACGTCCACGGCCGGCGTCAAGCCGAGCGTCAACGGGCGGGAGTTGTTCGAAGAGGTGTGCGAGCAGTTCCAGGCGGCCGGCTACAAGACGCAGCTCAACAAGGAGCCCGGCGAGGTGCTCGAAGACGGCTTCTTCCACTCGCTCGGTCACGGCGTCGGCCTCGAGGTGCACGAGCTGCCGTCGTTGGGACGCGGGGGGCACGACCTCGTTCCCGGCGACGTGATCACGATCGAGCCTGGCCTGTACCGCTCGGGCTACGGCGGCGTTCGGCTCGAGGACGTAGTGCTCGTCACGGAGGACGGGTACGAGGTGCTCACCGATTACCCGTACGACCTCGCGCCCTGACGTGAGCAACACGATCGACACGATGCTGCTCGAGGAACGGCGCTACGCGCCCGACCCGGAGTTCGCGCGCCAGGCAAACGCGCAGCCCGAGATCTACGAGCGCGACTGGGAGGAGTTCTGGGAGACGGAGGGCCGCGAGCGAGTGACGTGGTTCGAGCCGTTCTCGAAGCTGTACGAGTGGGAGCCGCCGTATGCGAAGTGGTATCTGGGCGGGAAGCTCAACGTCTGCTTCAACTGCGTCGACCGGCACGTCGAAGCGGGGAAAGGCAACAAGGTCGCGTACCACTGGGAGGGCGAGCCCGAGGACGAGCGCCGTACGATCACGTTCGCCGACCTCCAGCGCGAGGTCGTGAAGCTCGCGAACGCCTTGAAGGAGCTCGGTGTGCGCAAGGGCACGCCGGTCGGCATCTACATGGGGATGGTTCCCGAGATAGCGGTGGCGATGCTCGCGTGCACGCGGCTGGGCGCGCCGCACACGGTCGTCTTCGGCGGGTTCTCGGCCGATTCGCTGTCCGGGCGGTTGAACGACATGGGTTGCGAGCTTCTGATCACGCAGGACGAGGGCTGGCGTGCCGGCAAGCCCGTGCCGTTGAAGCGAAATGCCGACGCCGCCGTCGCCGATTCACCGTCGGTGCAGCGCGTCGTCGTGTACCGGCGGACCGGCGGCGACGTGCCGTTCGACGGCGCGCGCGACGTGTGGTGGCAGGAGGTCATCGAAGGACAGAGCGACGATCCCGTGTCGTGTCCGTGTGAGCCGATGGATGCGGAGGATTTGCTCTATCTGCTGTATACGTCGGGGACGACGGCGAAGCCGAAGGGGATCGTGCACACGACGGCGGGCTATCTGGTCGGGGTGGCCTCGACGCATCACTTCATCTTCGACGTGAAGCCGGACTCGGTCTATTGGTGTGCTGCCGATGTCGGCTGGGTGACGGGACACAGCTACATCGTCTACGGCCCGTTGTGCAACGGGACGACCGGGATCATCTACGAGGGTGTGCCGAACTTTCCCGACCCGGGTCGGTGGTGGTCGATCATCGAGCGCTACAAGGTCGACATTCTCTATACGGCACCAACGGCGATCCGCTCGCACATGAAGTGGGGGCCCGAGCATGCGCAGAAGCACGACCTGTCCTCGCTGCGGCTGCTCGGCTCGGTCGGGGAGCCGATCAATCCGGAGGCGTGGGTCTGGTACCGCGAGCACATCGGCGGCGACCGCACACCGGTCGTCGACACCTGGTGGCAGACCGAGACCGGGATGATCCTGATCACCCCGTTGCCAGGCATCACCACGCTCAAGCCCGGGTCGGCGACGAGGCCGTTCCCCGGCGTCGAGGCGGCGGTGTTCAGCGAGGGCGGCGAAGGCGTCGCGCCCGGCGGGGGCGGCTACCTGGTGCTGAAGCGGCCGTGGCCGGCGATGCTGCGCGGCATCTACGGCGACGACGCCCGCTACCGCGAGACGTACTGGTCGAAGTACGAGGACGCGTATTTCGCGGGCGATGGTGCCCGGATCGACGAGGACGGCGACTTCTGGCTGCTCGGCCGCGTCGACGACGTCATGAACGTCTCCGGCCACCGCATCTCGACGATCGAGGTCGAGAGCGCGCTCGTCGACCATCAGAAGGTCGCCGAGGCGGCCGTCTGCGGCCGCAAGGACGAGCGCACCGGCCAGGCGATCGTCGCCTACGTCACGCTGAAGGGTGGCGAGGAAGGCTCCGTCGAGATGCTCGAGGAGCTGCGCAATCACGTCGGCAAGAAGATCGGGCCGATCGCCAAGCCGGCGAACATCGTCTTCACCCCGGAGCTGCCGAAGACGCGAAGCGGCAAGATCATGCGCCGCCTGCTCCGCGACGTCGCCGAAAAACGCGAGCTCGGCGACACGACGACACTCGCCGACCCCACCGTCGTCGAGGAGATCAGAGAGCGCGCGACGACCGAAACGCCAGATTGAGGGGTCAGACCCCTAGAGTTTGTCCTTGCAGGCGGCAGCCGCCTGCAGGATCAGCCTGCGGATCCGCGTCGGGATCTTGCCGCCGGACAGCCCGATCCGAGCGAAGTCGCCCGTCGACACGGTGTTCGAGAGCTTGTCGAGCGTGCAAGCACAGTACGCTCGCGTGACGTTGTTCTTCATGCAGCTGCGCATGTAGTTGTCGGTGACGCTCGCCGGATAGTGGAAACGCCCGTGCGTCGTCACGGTGACGGCGGCGGTGCCGGTGGGGTTCGTCGTCGTGAGCGTCTTCGTCGTCGTCGTTGCCGCCGACTTGCTCCCGCCGCCGCAGCCGGCGGCGATGAGCAGGACGCCGATTTGAGTCAGCAGGACCGCCCGCGTCACGCGATGAGTTTCTCGAACCGGTCCGGATCGTCGAACGGGCCGATGGCGGCCAGCTGCAGGCCCCGTTGCTCGATCAGGTCGCGCGCGACGCGCTGGACGTCGTCGGCCGTGACCTCGTCGATCTGCGCGAGGATCTCCTGCGGGTCCGGTGTGCGGCTCTCGAGCACCTCGCGGCGAAGGCCGAACATGATCAGGCCCTGCGACGTCTCGAGCTGGAGGACGAAGCGCCCCTTCGCGAAGCTCTTCGCCTTCGTGAGCTCGTCGTCCGGCACCCGCTCCTCCGCGATCTTCCGCAGCTCCGTGGCGACCGTCGAGACGGCGTCGTCGATGCGGTTGATGTCGACGCCGGCCTGCGCATAGAGCGAGCCGGTGTCGGTGTAGCTGTGGTTGAGCCCGTACACGTAATAGGCGAGGCCGCGGCGTTCGCGCACCTCCGTGAAGAGCCGTGACGACATCCCGCCGCCGAGCACGGTCGCGAGCACCTGCAGGGCGTAGCGGTCGGGATGCTCGAGCGGATAGCTGTGCACGCCGAGGCAGATGTGCGCCTGGTCCGACGCCTTGGTGTGCACTTTGACGCTGGCGTTGCCGTTCGCGTCGAGCGCGATCGGGGTCGGCTCGCCCGTCTCTGCGGACGGCAGGTCGCCGAGCAGCTCGGCGATCCGCCCATGCAGGCCGTCGCCGAGGTTGCCGCCGACACCGACGACCATTCGCTTCGGTTTGTACCAATGGTCGATATAGCCGCGGAACGTGTCCTGCTTCGCGCCGCGGATCGTCTCCTTGCGCCCGATGATGTCCCAGCCGAGCGGCTGGTCGCCGTAGAGCAGTTCCTCGTACACGCCGCTGATGAAGTCGCGCGGCGTGTCGTAGTACATGTTCATCTCCTCGATGATCACGCCCTTCTCGCGCTCGATCTCGTCCGGCTCGAACTTCGAGTTGCGCAGCATGTCGACGAGGACGTCGAGCGCGACGTCCCTCGACTCGGCAGCACACTTGACGTAGTAGCCCGTGTACTCCTTGCCGGTGAAGGCGTTGAACTCGCCGCCGATGGCGTCGATCTCCATCGAGATGTCTCGTGCCGTCGGCCGCTTCTCCGTTCCCTTGAAGAACATGTGCTCGGAGAAGTGCGCGATGCCGTTTGTGTCTTCCGTCTCGTAGCGCGAGCCGGCGGCGAGCATGATCGCGCACGTCACCGACTGCGCCGACTCCATCGGGGCGGTGAGGATGCGCAGGCCGTTGTCGAGGCGCTCGAGCTGGAAGGTGCTCACGCCCCGGCGATGCTACCGACGGGTGTCTACGGCTTGCGGAAGTCGCGCGCCGGGATCAGACTCTCGATCGCCGCCAGCAGTCCGTCGACCTCCTCGGCGGTGTTGTAGTGGACGATGCCGGCGCGGACGGCGCCGGCATCGCCGAGGCCGAGCCGGTTCATCACCTCGAGCGCGTAGTAGTTCCCCTGCCAAACGGCGTAACCGGCGTCGCCGAGCCGGGCCGCGGCCTCGCGCGGGGGCACGCCGCCGACGTTGAACGCGAACGTCGCCACGCGGCCCTCCATCGTCGGGAGGCCGTAGAGCGTCACGTTTTCCGGCACCCCGGCCAGGAAGCGCTCGCCGAGCGTCCGCTCGTGGGCCTGGATCGCATCCCAGCCGATCGACTCGACGTACTCGACCGCGGCGACGAAGCCCGCGAGCAGCTCGTGCGCAAGCGTCCCCGTCTCGAACCGGTGGCCGAGCGGCTCGTTCGACGCGGGGCGCACCTTGTAGGGCCGCCAGCTCTCGAGCAGCTCGCTGCGGCCGAACGCGACGCCGAGGTGGGGGCCGAAGAACTTGTACGGGGAGCAGATCAGGACGTCGACGCCCCAGTCGGCGACGTCGATCGGGCCGTGCGGCCCGTAGTGGACGGCGTCCGCCCAGGCGAGCGCGCCGGCGGCGTGCGCGAGCTCGACGACGCGGTGCACGTCGCTGAGCGTTCCGACCGCGTTCGACGCGACGGGGAACGCGACGACGCGCGTGCGCTCGCTCAGAACTCGCTGCAGATCGTCCATGTCGAGCGTTGTGTCGTCGTGGATGTCGACGAAGTGCACGGTGAGGTCCTTGTCGTGCGCGAGCTCGAGCCACGGCGAGACGTTCGCGTCGTGGTCGAGCTTCGTCACCACGATCTCGTCGCCCGTCCGCCACGTGCGCGCGGCCGTGCGTGTGAGCGCGAACGCGAGCGTCGTCATGTTCGCGCCGAAGATCGCCTCCTCCGGGGCGCAGCGCAGGAACGCGGACGCGGTGGTGCGTGCCTTCGCGACCAGCGCCTCCGTGCGCCGGCTCGTCGCATACGGGCCGCTGACGTTCGCATTCGACTCGCGGTAGTACGCCGAGACGGCCTCGATCACCTCGTCGGGCACCTGCGTGCCGCCGGGGCCGTCGAAGAAGGCGAGCGGCTGCCGCAGCGCTGAGAAGCGCGCACGAACGGCCTCGACGTCGAGCGCGACGGTCGACACGCTCCAGACGCTACTACGATTCGTGCATGTCGCCTGCGACGAAAGAGCGCATCGACCGGGGAACGGGCTCGGGCCTCGGCGCGCCGTGGAACGTGATCGTTCTCAACGACAACCACAACACCTTCCAGGGTGTCGCGGCCGCGCTCTCGGCCACGATCCCGAATGTCTCGTACGAGCGCGGCCTGCGCATGGCAGATCAGATCCACAACACCGGGCGCGCAATCGTCTGGTCGGGGCATCGCGAGGCCGCGGAGCTCTACTGGGAGCGCCTCCACGGCTTCGGCCTGACGATGGCTCCGCTCGGCAGCTAGATCTGCGCGCCGTTCACGCGCCACCGGTAGCGGGGATGCGGCCGGAGCGAGGCGCCGACGAAGCAGTCCCGCTCGGCGAGCGCGAGCAGCTCCCGTAGCTCATCCGGCGGCGGCAGCGGCTCGACCTCGAGGTCGATCGTCGCCTCGATCTCGACGAAGGCGTAGCGCTCCTCCGGCGCGGGCCGTGTCACCAGCCCGGATGCCTCCGCCGACGCGACGAAGTCGACTCCGGCGCGGGTGGCGTGGAAGCGGAGGCTCTGCAGCGTGCATCGGGCCAGTCCCGCGAGGAGGAGATGCTCGGGTTTCCAGGCCGGATCGAGCTCGAACTGCGCCCGGCCGTCGGCGGTCACCCGGCCGGCGCGGTCGAGCGAAACGGCGTAGCTGAACTCCTTGGCTCTCACGGGAGGAACCGTCCGGGGTGCGGCGTACCCTTCGGCAATGCGACGGTTGCGTAGTCTGAGCGAAGCCGAGTGCTACGCGCGCTGCTACGGTGGCTGGGAGCCGACCGTCCAGGTGCTGACGCTGGAGCCGCGCGCGCCACGGCATGTGCTGGCCGTCGAGGGCGAGGCACTGAGGCGGCGCTTCGAGGAATATCTGGACGCGCGTGACCCGCACGAGCTCGCCGAGCCCGAAGCGGCTTAACTCACGCCACCGCAAACGGTGCCCGAGTCCGCCGTCCCGGACGTCCTCGCCCCCGGGCTGCGCGTCCTCTTCTGCGGGATCAACCCGGGCCGTGTCTCCGCGGCAGCGCATGCGCACTTCGCGAACCCGCGGAACGACTTCTGGCGCCTGCTCCACGCGGCGCGCTTCACGCCGCGCCTGCTCGAGCCGGCGGAGCAGTTCGAGCTGCTGAAGTACGGCGTCGGCGCGACGAACGCCGCGCCGCGAACGACGCCAGGGTCGGGTGACCTTCGCCGCCGCGACTTTGCCGGCGCGGCCGAACGGCTGGAGCACATCGCTGCGGAACTGCGCCCGCGCTGGATCGGCTTCGTCGGCAAAGAGGCCTACCGCGGGACGTTCAACGAGCGCCCTGAGCTCGGCGTGCAGGAGAGGCGGCTCGGCGAGACGCAGCTGTTCGTCCTCCCCTCGACGTCGCCGGCCAATGCCGCCGTGCCGTGGCTCGAGCGCGAGCGCTGGTTCCAGGAGCTCGCCGGGCGCTCGTCCGGCCTGCCGCTGCGGCCTGCGGTGCGGGCGCTCGTCATCGACGGGAACCACAGGGTGCTGCTCGTCCGCTTCGACTGGCCCGACAAGTCCGTCTGGGCGCTTCCGGGCGGCGGCGTCGATCCGGGCGAGCTGCCCGAGCAGGCGATCGTCCGCGAGCTGGCGGAAGAGTCCGGCCTCCGCGACTTCGATCTGGGCCCCTGCATATGGACGCGGACGCACCGGCACAGCGACATGGCCGGGTGGGCCGGGCAAACGGAGCAGGTCTACCTCGTACGGACGGAGGCGTTCGAGCCCGCACCCGAGTGGACGGCGGAGCAGCTGGCGGCGGAAGGCATCGGCGACCAGCGCTGGTTCGCGCAGGACGAATTGGACACCAAGCTCGTGTACGCACCGCGCCGCCTGCCGGAGCTCGTCCACGACCTGCTCGAGCACGGCCCTCCAAGCGCACCGGTCGACGTAGGCGTCTGAAGCAGCACCCCCACCAAGGCCGGAGCGTAAGCCGCAGGCTTACGCTCCGGCGAACTGATCCGTGCGCCGATGGCCGAAGGCCACCGGCACACGGACGGAAGCGAACAGTCGCCAACCGACGAAGAGCGCGCGGGCTCGGCCCGCGCGCGTTCCCGCGAAGCGGCGTACCTACATCACTAACCGCGCCAGCGGTTAGTGATGGGAGTCCGCCGGTCGCGGCCGAACGCCTTTGGCCGGAGCTTCACGCCGGGCGGCGCCTGACGGCGCTTGTATTCCGCGCGGTCGACCATCGAGACGGCGCGCTGGACGATCTCTTGCTCGAAGCCGTCGGCCGACAGCTCCTCGAGCGTGCGGTCGTGCTCGACATACTGCTCGAGCACCTCGTCGAGCTTTGCGTACGGCGGCAGCGAGTCCTCGTCGAGCTGGTCGGCGCGCAGCTCCGCGCTCGGCGCGCGGTCGACGATCGACTGCGGGATCAGCTCGCGCCCGGCCTGGTCATTCAGGTGGCGCGCCAGGCGGAACACATCCGTCTTGTACACGTCCTTCAGGAGCGCGAACCCGCCCGCCATGTCGCCGTAGAGCGTTGCGTACCCCACTGACAGCTCGGACTTGTTACCCGTCGCGACGAGCATCCACCCGAACTTGTTCGACAAGGCCATCAGCAGCACACCGCGCACGCGGGCCTGGATGTTCTCCTCCGTCAGATCGGGGTCGCGACCGCGGAACGCGTCGGCGAGCGCTCCGTCGAACGCCTCGACGATGTCGGCTATCGGCAGCTCGCGGAACGAGCAGCCGATGCTCTCGGCGAGCCGCCGCGCGTCGGTGCGCGTCTCTTCGGAGGAGTAGCGAGACGGCATCGAGACGCAGTGGACGCGGTCGGCACCGAGCGCCTCCGCCGCCAGCGCGGCGGTGACGGCCGAGTCGATCCCGCCCGAGACGCCGACGACGACGTCGCGGAACCCGTTCTTGTCGACGTAGTCGCGCAGCCCGAGCTCGAGCGCGAGCCGCATCTGCTCGAGCTCGTCGACGAACGGCTCGACCGAGCCTGTGACCTTCTGCCCGTTCGTCGACGGCGCCTTCGATCCGACGTGGATGACCTCGACCGGCGGGACTTCCTCGCGTTCGCGCGCGAGCGCGCGGCGTCGGACGTCGCGAAGGCGTCGGCCGATCACCTCCTTCGGCTGGACGTCGACGACCAGCAGTGCCTCCTCGAAGCCCGGCGCGCGGGCGAGGATCGACCCCTCGTCGTCGATCACGACGGAATGGCCGTCGAAGATCAGCTCGTCCTGCCCGCCGACGGAGTTGCAGAACGCAACGAAGCACGAGTTGTCACGCGCGCGCGTGACGAACATCTCTTCACGCTCACGGTCCCGCCCGACGTAGAACGGCGAGGCCGAGATGTTCACGAGCAGCTCCGCGCCCGCGAGTGCGAGATCCGTCGCGGGCGGCCCCGGCTGCCACATGTCCTCGCACACCGTGAGGCCGACGAGCGTCTGCTCGTGCTCGAGCAGGATCAGGTCGCGCCCGGACGCGAAGTAGCGGTCCTCGTCGAACACGCCGTAGTTGGGCAGGAAGCGCTTGCGGTAGACGGCCTTGACCTCGCCGCCCGACAGGACGAAGCACGCGTTGTAGAGGTCGCGGTCGAAGCGCGGCCCGCCGACGAGCACGGTCGTTCCGCGCGTCTCCCGCGCGATCGCCTCGACGCTGCTCTCGGCGGCGCGGACGAAGCCCGGCCGGAGCAGCAGGTCTTCGGGCGGGTAGCCCGTGACGGCGAGCTCGGGGAAGAGGACGAGGTCGGCGCCTTGCGCCTTCGCCGCGGCGAGCCGCTCGAGGATCAGGCTCCGGTTGCCGTCGAGGTCGCCGACGACCGGGTTGATCTGGGCGAGCGCGAGGCGCATGGCCTAAGTCTAACCTGTTTGCGACTCTGAGTCGAAAACTGCCCGACGCTCAGCGGCGCCGGCCGAACTCCATCACCCAGAGCGACACGCCGTCCCGTCCGAAGATCCGGCCGCGCTGGACGGCGATGCCGAGGTCCCGCCAGCTTCGGCCCAGCAGGTTCGCGCGGTGCGGCGGCGAGTTGAGCCACATCTGGAGCGTGTTGAGCGGCGAGCCGAGGTCGGCCTGCCCCCAGGCGAGGTTCTCGCCGAACGCGCGCGCGGGCAGGTAGTGGGCTCGGCGGAACGTGGACGTGAACGACATGCCGCACGGCGTGTGCGTGAAGCCGCAGCGGCGAACCGCGTTCGCCTTCAGCTCCGAGGAGCGATTGAGCGGGCCGTTGCCCCGCACAGCGCCGACGCCGTACGCGTGCCGCACGACGTTGGCGCCGCAGTACATCGCCTCGAGCTCGGCGTGCGCGTCGCCGGCGGTCGAGGTCGCGCCGGCGCAGGCGGTAGCAACGGCTTGCAGTGCCGACGCATCCGACATGTGCGCGGTCGGCGCGGCCAAGCCGAGGACCATCGCGGTAAGGAACTGGGCGATTCCCATGCGCGGTCGTGGAACTAATGCCCTTTCGGGGCAGATCCTGCGCTTTCCTGCCTGGAATTCTTACATTCTTTCTCGTAAAGGAGTCAAGTACTACTCGCGACGCAGGCGGATCGCGTTGAGATCGTGCTCGAGAATCGTGTCGACCCGCTGTGCGAGCTCGTCCGGCGGATCGTGCTCCGCGTGGAGGTAACGGCCGCTCAGGCGGTCGAAGCGACCGGACGCGAGCGCCCGCACGAGACGCGGCGCAGCCTCGGGCGGCGTCCACGGCGCGTCGACGCCATGGTGACCTTCCGTCATCTCCGTCAGCACGAGGCCCGGGCTGATCACGAACACCGGGATGCGTCCCGCGAGCGCGTTGCTCAACGTCTCGCCGTACCGGCAGACGGCGGCCTTCGATGCCGTGTAGCCGGTCTCGGTGGCGCCGCGCAGGTAGGCGGCGCCGCTGCCGACGATCACGATGCGGCCGGACCCGCGTTCGAGCATCCGCGGAATGACGGCGCTGCAGCAGAGATGGACGCCGAGCACGTTCACCTCGAACACGCGCCACCACTCCGCCGGGTCGATCTCCCAGGCGACCTCGCGATTGCCGATCCCGGCGTTGGCGACGAGCAGGTCGACGGGCCAGGCCTCGTCGATCAGCTGCGCCACGTCGTCGGCATTGGACACGTCGCCGGTGACGGCGACGCCGCCGGTCTCGCGCGCCACCGTCTCGACCTGCCCGCGCGAGCGGGCGACGACGACGACGCGCATGCCCGCCGCCGCGAGCTCGCGCGCGATGTTCGCTCCGATGCCGCGGCCGCCGCCGGTGACGAGCGCGCGCTGCCCGGTGAGCTCAGCCGGCTGCACGTTCGATCTCGTCGAGCGCGTCGGGGTTCTCAAGCGAGGAGAGGTCGCCGGGATCCTTGCCGAGCACGCGCGCGCGCACGGCGCGACGCACGATTTTGGCGCTCCGGGTCTTCGGCAGCGCCGGGACGAAGACGACGCGCTCGGGCTTGAACGCCTTTCCGAGCTCGTCCGTGACCGCGTTCGAGATCTCGAGTGCACAGGCGGGTGTCGGTTCGGCGTCCGGTCGCAGCACGCAGAAGATCCACGCGACCTCGCCCTTGACTTCGTGTGGCACGCCGATCGCCGCCGCCTCGGCGACGGCCTGATGCGCGACGGCCGCTGACTCGAGCTCGGCCGGGCCGATGCGCTTGCCGGCGATGTTGAGCGTGTCGTCCGAGCGGCCGTGCAGGAACCAGTAGCCGTCCGCGTCGATCGACGCCCAGTCGCCGTGCGTCCACACGCCGGGGAAGCGGCGCCAATACGCGTCGAGGTAGCGCTGGTCGTCGCCCCAGATGCCGCGTGTCATCCCCGGCCACGGACGTCTGCAGACGAGCTCGCCGACCTCGCCGCGCACGGGCTTCCCGTCGGCGTCGACGACGTCCAGGTCCGCGCCGAGCGCGGGGAACCCGAGCGCGACCGGCTTCACCGGCTCCGTAATGCAGGTCGAGAGGAAGCACGCGCCGACCTCGGTGCCGCCGGAGCAGTTCACGATCGGCGTCTTCCCGCCGCCGACGTGCTCGAACAGCCAGAGGTACGGGTCGCGGTTCCACGGCTCTCCGGTCGTGCAGATCGTCTTCAGCGACGAGAGCTCCGCGTCGGGCTCGCCGTGCGGGATCAGGGCCCGCACCAGCGTCGGCGAGACACCGAGCATCGTCACGCGCTCGGATTCGACGAGCCGCCAGAGCCGGTCGGGCGGAAAGTCCGGCGCGCCTTCCGCGTACACGATGGTCGCACCGCAGGCGCCGCCGCCGACGACGGTCCACGGGCCCATGATCCAGCCCATGTCCGTCGCGAAGTGGATGCGGTCACCCGGCTTGACGTCGGCCTGGTACGCGACCTCGCGCGCGATCGAGACGAGGAATCCGCCCTGCACGTGCAGCGCCCCCTTCGGCTTCCCGGTCGTCCCCGACGTGTAGGCGAGCAGGTACGGGTGCTCGGAAGGGACGTGTACCGGGGTCAGACCCCCGGACATGTCCCCAACGAGCTCGTCCCACCAGCGGTCACGGCCGAACGTCATCGGCACGTCCTCGAGGCCGAGCCGCCGCCAGACGACGGTGTGTGCGACCGTCGGCGCGCCCTGCACCGCCTCGTCGGCGATCTCCTTCATGGGCACGACCTGCCCGCGTCGCAATGAGCCGTCGGCCGTGATCAGCGCCTTCGCCTTCGCGCCGGCGAGGCGGGCTGCGATCGCCGGCGCCGCGAAGCCGGAGAAAATCGGCACCTGCACCGCGCCGAGATGCGCGCAGGCGTGCGACGCGATCGCCACCTGCGGCGACATCGGCAGGAAGATGCCGACGGCGTCGCCGGCGCCGATCCCGATCGACGCCAGCCCCTCCGCCAGCCGCGAGACCGCCTCGGAGAGCTCGCGCCACGTCAGGCTGACGCGGCCGCCGTCCTCCGGCTGCCAGACGGCCGCCTCTTCCTCGGCCAGCTCGCCGGCGGCCCAGCGGTGGACGCAGCTCGAGGCGAGGTTGAGCTTTCCGCCGACGAACCACGTCGCCCACTCGGGGCCGCGCGAGACGTCGACCACTTCCGCCCACGGCTCGGAGAACTCGAGCTCGAGATCCTCGACGACGGCGGGCCAGAACCGCTCGGGCTCGTCGACGGAGATCCGATGGAGGTCGTGGTAGCGCTCCGCGCCGAGGCGGCGCGCCAACCGCGTCACGTTCGCGGTCTCGATCTGCTCGGGGCTCGGCGTCCAGACGAAGTCCGCCACGTCCGAAGCGTACGGTTCTCTAACCTGCGGAGGGTGAGAGCACGCCTCTTTACCCCCGAGAACCGGAAATGGTGGACGCTCGCCGCCGTCGCCGTCGGGCTCTTCATGATCATGCTCGACAACACGGTGGTGAACGTCGCGCTGCCGTCGATCCGCAAGGACCTCGGGATCAGCATCTCCGAGCTGGAGTGGGTCGTGAACGCCTATGCGCTGACGTTCGGTGTGCTGCTCCTGACCGGTGGAAAGCTCGCCGACCTGCTCGGCCGGCGCGCGATCTTCATCACGGGCCTGATCGTCTTCACGGGCTCGTCGCTGTGGTGCGGCCTCGCCGGCGGCGCCGCGTCGCTGATCGCCGCGCGCACGGTGCAGGGCGTCGGCGCCGCGCTGATGAACCCCGCGACGCTCTCGATCATCACCGCGACCTTCCCGCCGCGTCAGCGCGGAACGGCGATCGGCATCTGGGCGGGAACGGCCGCCCTCGCCCTCGCGTTCGGCCCGATCATCGGCGGC
>DATIDT010000005.1:0-23120 GCA_035456125.1 Gaiellaceae bacterium | reverse complement strand
GCCCGCGCGCCCGCTCTGCGGCGCCGGCCGAGTCGGCGCCTAGTACTCCGGATAGACATCCTCGTCGACGACGACGGGCTCCAGGCGGCGACGCGGGAGCCCGTCGTCGCTGCGCGCGCGCCGCGCCGCCTCGCGCGCCTCGACGAACTCGACGTCCTCCGTCTCGAGCGCGTGCTCGATCAGCCGGCGCAGCACCTCGACGCGGTGCGGCCGGCCCGACAGGAACGGATGGCACGTGAGAACGAACAGGCAGCCGTGGCGGCGCATGGCGTCGAGCTCGGAGATCCAGAGGTCGAGCACCTTCTGCGGCGACTCGATCGGGCTCTTGAACGACGGCCGCGGCAGGTACGCGTACTGCTCCCAGTCGTCGAGGCTCCAGTGCACCGGAAGCTCGACGATCTCGCCGGCGGTCGTCTCGAGCAGATAGGGCGAGTCGGCGTCCATGAGGCTCGAGTCGTACTCGAGGCCGAACTCGGCGACGAGCGCGGGCGTCCGCCACTGCGGCTCCCAGCTCGGGCAGCGAAAGCCCTTCGGCTCGACGCCGAAGCGCGCGAGCGCCTCGAGCGCGCGCTCGAAGTCGGAGCGCTCGGCGGCCTCGTCCTGGTCGACCGGGCTGAAGTGGGCATACGAGTGGTGCCCGACCTCGTGCCCGGCGGCCAGAATCTGCTCCACCGCAGCCGGGTAGCGCTCGGCGGTGACACCGGGCACGAAAAACGTCGCCGGCAGCCGGTATTCCTGGAGCAGATCGAGGATGCGCGGCACGCCGACGAGCGGCCCGTACGCCTGGTGCGACATGACGCCGGCGTTGTCGGCGTAGCGCCTTCCCTCGACGAGGATCGGCGTCTCGGCGTCGACGTCGAACGACAGGATCGCCTGGATCATGCGAGCAGCTGATCGAGGCCGCGGGTCAGGCCGACGCGTCCGCACACCGCGCGGACGGCGTAGAGCGTTCCGGCGACGTACGGCTCCGGGCTCTCATTCGGATCGTGGCGCAGGACGAGGCGCTCCCCCGGCGCGGCGAACACGATCTCCGTCGACACGGTGAAGCTCGGAAGGCGGACGGAGTGGATCTGCGTCCCGGCGACCGTTGCGCCTCGGGCCTCGACGGGGCCGTGCAACGAGTCGAGCGGCCGCTCGAGACCGGGTTGCCGCACGTCCGCCAGGCGCTCCGCCAACTCGCGTGAGGTGCCGCTCGGGACGTCCTGCTTTCCAGCGCTCGAGTAGTCGACGATCTCCCAGGTGGCGACGTGGCGCGCCGCCTCGAGGGCGGAACGGAGGAGGAGCGCGGCAAGGAGCGAGAAGTTCCCGGCCGCGATCACGCCGACGCGTGCTTCGCGGGCGCGCGCATCGATCTCGTCGTAGTCCGACGCCGTCAGACCGCTGGATCCGATGACCACCGAGACGCCGGCTTCGAGCGCGGCATCGACGTTCGCCTTGACGGCTTGCGCGCTGGTGTAGTCGACCAGCACGTCCGCCGCCACGGCCGCGAGCGCCTCGGGGACGCTTGCGTAGACACCGGTGTTCCCCGCCGATGACCTCGATACGCCCGACACGAGCTCGAGATCGTCTGCCGCCTCGACGCCCGCCGCGACTGCTCGACCGGTCCAGCCGGTGTTCCCGGCGACGCAGACCCGAATCACGTTCTCCGTCCGAGCGCGTGCAGCGCGAGCAGCTCCCACATCATGTTTGCAGCGGCCAGGGCAGTCTGCTGCCCTGGCCCGTCGTACGACGGCGAGACCTCTACGACGTCGCACGCGACGAGGTTGATGCCCCGCAGCGCCCGGACGAACGCGACCGCCTCGGCGGTCGAGAACCCGGCGATCTCCGGCGTGCCGGTGCCGGGAGCAAAGGCCGGGTCGAGGAAGTCGACGTCGAAGGACATGAACACCGGCCTCTCCCCCACCTGCTCGCGCACGCGCCCGGCGTACTGCTCCGGCGTCAGCGGCCGCAGCTCCTCGGCGGTGATCACGGTGAAGCCCAGCTCGCGGGCGCCATCGAGATCGCCGGCCGCGTAGACCGAGCCGCGCATCCCGGCTTGCACGGAGGCCTTCGGCTCGAGCACGCCTTCTTCCGCCGCGCGCTTGAACGTCGTGCCGTGGAAGTAGCGCTGGCCGAAGTACTCGTCCCAGGTATCCGCGTGCGCGTCGAGCTGCACGAGCGCGAGCGGGCCGTGCTTGGTCGCGAGCACGCGCAGCTCCGCCAGCGTGATCGAGTGGTCGCCGCCGAGGGCGGCGGGAAAGATGCCGGCGTCGACGATCGGCGCGAGCGCCTCCTCGATCTGCCGGTAGGTGCGCTCCGTGTCGCCGGGGGAGACCGGCAGGTCGCCGTAGTCGACGATCGACAGCTGCTCGACGACGTTCACGTCGTGCACCGGGTGGTACGGCCGAAGCAGCGCGGAGGCCGAGCGGATCGCCTCCGGGCCGAACCGCGGACCGCTTCGGTACGTCGTCGCCGTATCGAATGGAATGCCGAAGACGGCGACGTCGACGCCGCGGAGATCGGTCACGTGCGGCGCGCGCATGAACGTCCTGATCCCGGCGAACCGCGGGATCACCTGGGCATCCAGCGGCCTGTACGGAGGCTCCGGCACCTGTTTACGGTAACGCGGTGGACCTCCTCGTTCGGAACGTACGCGTCGGCGACCAGGTCGTCGACGTCGGGATCGAGGACGGGCGCTTCGCCCGCGTCGCCCCCGACCTCGACGCGGACGCCGCCCAGGTGGTCGACGCGGGCGGGCGGCTGGCGACGCCGCCGCTGGTCGACTGCCACCTGCACCTCGACGCGTCGCTGACGGCAGGGCGGCCGCGCTACAACGAGTCAGGGACGCTGATCGAGGGGATCCACGTCTGGGGCGAGCTGAAGGAGAGCCTCACCGCCGACGACGTCTTCGAGCGCGCGTCCGAGATCGTTCGCTGGTCGGCCGCGCAGGGGACGCTCTACATTCGCGCACACGCGGACGTGTCCGCCAAGAACGAGGCGCCGCTGCGCGGGCTGCTGCGCGTGCGTGACGAGCTCGCCGACCTCGTGACGATCCAGGTGACCGCGTTCCCACAGGACGGGATCTACTCCGATCCGCGGAACGAGGGGCTGTTCGAGAACGCGCTCCGGCTCGGCGCCGACTGCGTCGGCGGGATCCCGCACTACGAGCCGACCATGGAGCTCGGCCACCGCGAGGTGCACCGCGTCTTCGAGCTGGCGAAGGCCTACGGCCGGCGGATCGACGTCCACTGCGACGAGACCGACGATCCCAGCTCGCGCTTCCTGGAGGTGATGGCCGACGACACCGTCCAGCACGGCCTCGGCGGACGTGTGACGGCGAGCCACTGCACCGCGATGGGGTCGTACGAGCCGTACTACTCCTCGAAGCTCCGCGGCTTCCTGCGCCGCGCCGGGATCAACGTCGTGGTCAATCCTTATGCGAACTCGCTGATTCAGGGACGGCTCGATCCGTATCCGAAACGCCGCGGCTTCGCGCAGCTGAAGGAGCTGCTGGCGGAGGGAGTCAACGTGTCGCTCGGAAACGACGTGATCGTCGACCCGTGGTACCTGCTCGGGAAGGCCGATCTCGTCGACGCGGCGTCGTTGGCGCTGCACTTCACGTACATGTCTGGGCTCGACGAGATCCCGCAGCTGTTGGACTGCGCGACGTGGCGCGGCGCGCTCACGCTCGGTGTCGAGGACGACTACGGAATCGAGGAGGGGAAGCCGGCGGACATGGTCGTGTTCGACGCGCCGTCGGCGCTCGAGGTGATGCGACTGAAGCCGGTGCGCCGCTGGGTCATCCGCCGCGGCCGGGTGATCGCGGAGACGACGCCGCCGAGGACGACGCTGCAGGGGCGTGAGGTGAGCTTCAGCGCGTCTGCGGGAAGCCCAGATCGACGCGAGATGTCGCCGGATCCGGCCACCGCGACGTGACCACCTTGCCGCGCGTGTAGAAGTTGATCCCCTCCGGCCCGTAGATGTGCGTGTCGCCGAAGAGGGAGCTCTTCCAGCCGCCGAAGGAGTAGTACGCGACCGGCACCGGGATCGGGACGTTGATCCCGACCATCCCGGCCTGCACCTCGAACTGGAACTGTCGCGCGACACCGCCGTCGCGCGTGAAGATCGCCGTTCCGTTCCCGTACGGGTTGTCGTTGACGAGCTTCAGAGCGTCGTTGTACGTCGCGACGCGCGTCACGCCGAGCACGGGCCCGAAGATCTCGTCCTTGTAGGCATCCATCTCGGGCGTGACGTTGTCGAGCAGCGACACGCCGAGGAAGAAGCCCCCGTTGTCCGGCGCCGACTCGCGCCCGTCGGCGACGACGTCCGCGCCCTGATCGCTGGCGCCGTCGATGTACGACGCGACCTTGTCGCGATGCTCGCGCGTGACGAGCGGCCCCATCTCGACGTCCGGCTCGAGCCCGTCGCCGACCTTGATCTTCGGCAGCCGCTCCTTGATCGCAGCGACGAGGAGGTCGCCTGCGTCGCCGACGGCGACGACCTGCGAGATGGCCATGCAGCGCTCGCCGGCCGAGCCGTACGCCGCGCTGACGGCCGCGTCCGCCGCCATGTCGATGTCCGCATCGGGCAGGACGACCATGTGGTTCTTGGCTCCGCCGAGGGCCTGGACGCGCTTCCCGGCCGCCGTCCCCTTTTCGTAGACGTACTTCGCGATCGGCGTCGAGCCGACGAACGAGACGGCCGCGATGTCGCGGTGCTCGAGCACCGCGTCGACGGCGACCTTGTCGCCGTGGACGACGTTGAAGACACCGTCCGGCACGCCCGCCTCCTGCAGCAGCTGCGCGGCGTAGACGGACGCCGACGGATCCTTCTCCGACGGCTTCAGCACGAACGTGTTGCCGCACGCGAGCGCCGGCGCCCACATCCACATGGGCACCATCGCCGGGAAGTTGAACGGCGTGATGCCCGCGACGACGCCGAGCGGCTGCCGGATCGAGTACACGTCGATGCCGGTCGACGCCTGCTCGGAGAAGCCGCCCTTCAGCAGCTCGGGGATCCCGCAGCAGTACTCGATCACCTCGAGCCCGCGCGCGACCTCCCCCATCGCGTCGGACAGAACCTTGCCGTGCTCCGCCGTCAGGATGCGTCCGATCTCCTCGCGCCGCTGGTCGACGAGGTCGCGGATGCGGAAGAGGATCGCCGTCCGCTTGGAGAGCGAGATGGCGCGCCAGGCAGGGAACGCCTCTTTCGCCGCCTGGACGGCGCGGTCGATCTCCTCGACCGTGGCGAAGTCGACCGCTCCCGTCTGGATGCCCTTGGCCGGGTCGTACACCGGTCCGCTGCGCCCCGACGCGCCCTCGACGATGCGGCCGCCGATCCAGTGGCTGATCCGCTTGACGTCCTGCTTCTGCCCGACAGGTGGGGTCGCTAGCTCTGTCATCTCTCCTCCTCGCGTGACCGGACCAGCCTAGCGCTACCGGCTCGAAACGACCGCGATCACGGCCACGGCGGCGCAGACGACGATCACCCCGGCGAGCCCGGTGAAGATCGCCGCGATCGCGAGCAGCGGGACGGAGATCCCCATCGCGCCGAGCACCATCTCCTTCTGGTGGTCGCGCTTGCGCTTGAGCGCCCGCTCGCCCGCGTCGGCGCGCTCGGCGATCCGCCGTTCGATGCGCTCGACGAACGAGTTCACGAGCTGGGGCTCGAGCTCGCCTCCGAGCTCCTTGCGCGCCTCGATCGCCGCCTCGAGCTCGTCCCTGCGCAGGGTTTCGCCCACGTCCGGATTCTGCCGGATACTGATCGCGTGATCCGCCTCGTCGCCTTCCTGGCTGCCGGAGCGCTCGCGGCGCCGGTCTGGCCAGCGCCGCCGAACCCGATGCAGCTCACCCGCAAAGCCGGCCTGACGCCGGAGACGCACGAGTTCGTCTTCCTGCACGTGCACTCGCACCTCGACGTCTTCGTCAACGGCAAGCGCGTCGTGGTTCCCGCCGGCATCGGCATCGACGTCCACAACAAGGCCGTGCACAAGTTCACCAACCCGCAGGACGGGACGACCGGCTTCGGCGGGATCGTGCCCCCGTGCGACAAACCGTGCATCTCGCCGCTGCACACGCACTTCGACGACGGCGTCCTCCACACCGAAGCGAAGAAGGACGAGTTCAACCGGCTCGGACAGTTCTTCACCGAATGGGGCGTCAAGCTTCCGGCGAAGGCGAAAGTCTACGTCGACGGCAAGCGCTTCAACGGCGACCCGCGCACGATCCAGCTCAAGGACAAGCGCGAGATCGCCCTCGTCGTCGGCAAGCCGCCGGCTCGCATTCCTTCGAAGTTCCCGTAGCGGCCGGTCAGGCGAGCTCGTCCAGCGTCGCCAGGAGAAGCGACGTGAACGCGCGATCGCCGGGGAGACCACGCGCCGAGCGTGTCAGCGCAATGAGCGCGGAGACCAACGACTCGAGCCGCATCAGCGGCACGATGGCTGTGGGCTCGCCGGGACCGCCGGCGTCGGCATATGCCGCGACGATCTCGTCCCGGAGCGCAGCGTCGATCGTCGTCGCCTTCCCGTCCCATGCAAGGTCCCAGACCATCCCGGCGAGCTCGAGCGCAGGCCAGTCCAGCCGCGCATACTGCCAATCGACGATCCCGGCAACGCGTGCGTCGCGCACGAGCACGTTGCCCGTGTGGAAGTCACCGTGAATCGCGCAGGTGCACATGTCGGCGCCGGCGACCCACTCGCGCAACTCCTCGAACGCCCGCACCAGCGGTGGCGTCTTGTCGACGAGGCTCCAGTCCCACCAGTCGTTCCTCTCCCAGTTCCGCTCACGCACCGACGGGACGCCTGCGCGCTGTTCGGTCGCCGGCCACGCGAGCGCGCGGCGGTGCAGCCGCGCGAGCAGGACCGGCAGCTCGCGTCGGAACAGCGCCTCGCGGGAGCGAAGCTCGTCGCCGGCGACGAACGGGAAGACGGAAACCAGGCGGCCGTCGTCGGCGTAGAACGTGGAGCCGTCCAGCGCGGCCAGCGGTGTGACGACCTCCTCGATCCCCTGCGCCAGGAAGCCAAGGAGCGCGTGCTCCCAGCGCACGCTTTCGGGCTCGGCACGGTCGATCCGCACGACGACCTCTCCGGCCCGGAAGAGCTCGCCACCCCCGTCGCCGACGAGGCGCTCCGCCCGCGGCGGCAGCGCCAGCCCATAGCGCGCGGCGATCCCTACGGGAAGTGGCTCCGGCTCTCCGATCGATCAAGTTAAGCTCTCACCGTGGCCATCGTCGAGGCCAACACCGAGCTCGGCCGGCAGGTCGTCGAGGACGCGAAGCGCTACGTCCTGCACTCGTGGTCGGTGCAGAACGCGCTCGAGCCGATGCCTGTCGCCGGCGGCGAGGGCCGCTACTTCTGGGACTTCGACGGCAACCGCTACCTCGATTTCGCGTCGCAGCTCGTCAACGTCTCGATCGGCCACCAGCACCCGAAAGTCGTGGCGGCGATCAAGGAGCAGGCCGAGAAGCTCTGCACGATCGGCCCGCCGATGGCGACGCAGCCACGCTCGACGCTCGCGCGGCTCCTGGCGGAGGTCACGCCGGGCGACCTGGAGATGTCGTTCTTCACGAACGGCGGCGCCGAGGCGAACGAGAACGCGATCAAGCTCGCGCGCTGGTACACGGGCCGTCACAAGATCATCGCGCGCTACCGCTCCTACCATGGCGCCACGGGCGGTGCGATCACGCTCACGGGCGACCCGCGCCGCTGGCCGGCCGAGCCGGGCCTCCCCGGGGTCGTGCGCATGCTCGATCCGTACACGTACCGCTGCCCGGCAGGTCATCCGGACCCGTGCCCGGTCTGCACCGGCGCGCCGCACCTCGAGGAGATCCTCCAGTACGAAGGCCCGCACACCGTCGCGGCCGTGATCCTCGAGACCGTCACGGGGACGAACGGGATCATCGTCCCGCCGGACGGCTACCTGCAGTCGATCCGGGAGGTCTGCGACAAGTACGGAATCCTGCTCATCGCCGACGAGGTGATGGCCGGCTTCGGCCGCACCGGCAAGTGGTTCGGCGTCGACAACTGGGACGTCGTCCCCGACATCCTCAGCGTCGCGAAGGGCATCAACTCCGGCTACATCCCGCTCGGCGCGATGATCGTGCGGAAGCCGATCGCCGACTGGGTGCGCGACAAGTACTTCGCCGGCGGGCTCACGTACTCGGGGCATCCGCTCGCCTGCGCGTCCGCGGTCGCGTCGATCGAGGCGTTCAAGGAGGAGGGCATCGTCGAGCACGCCGCGGAGATGGGCCCCGCCTTCGCCGAGCACCTGCATGCGCTCCAGGACAAGCATCCGTCGATCGGCGACGTGCGCGGCCTCGGGTGCTTCTGGGGCATCGAGCTCGTCAAGAACCGCGAGACGCGCGAGCCGCTCGTTCCGTTCAACGCGACGGGCGAGGCGTTCGCGCCGGTTGCACGCGTCTACAAAGCGGCCCTCGAGCGCGGCCTGTACCTGATGACGCACTGGAACGTCGTCATGGTGTGCCCGCCGCTGACGATCACGCGCGAGGAGCTCGAGGAAGGGATCTCCGTGCTCGACGAAGTGCTCGCGATCGCCGACGAATACGCCGACTGACCGCGACCTCGTCGTCGCCGCGTACGTCGCAGGACAGCAGGTTCCGCTCGCCGAGGAGGAGCGCAACGCGGCCGTCCGGCGTGCGCTGTTCGTCTTCGCGGCCGGCGGCGACCTCCACCGCGATCCGGCGCTCGACGATCCCGCCGTGCTCGAGCTGGCGCGCGACCTCGACACGTCCGAACGCCGCGCTGCGCTGCTGGGCGCGTCGGAGCAGCTCGCCGCCCTCGGTGACTCCGAACGGGCCTGGCGCGCGTACGCCTGCGGTTTGCTTGCCGACGCACTCGGTGAAGAGTGAGGGCATGAGCGAGAAGCGATTCGACGACGAGCTGGAAGAGCCGGGCGACGAGCTCGAGCAGCAGGAAGACGAGATACCGAGCAACGGCGAGCCCTGGGCGAAGACGTCCAGCGGCGACGCCGACAACGTCACGTCAGACTGACGCGCGCGACGCCAGGCGCGCGATCGCGGCGAGCGCGAGCACGGCAGCGGCCACGCCGGCCGCCTCCAGCCCGACGCCGCCGCTCGCGCCCGTCGTCAGGACGAGCAGCAGGCTGCCGACGAGGGCGGTGAGCAGAACGCCGCCGGCAAGCGCGCCCACGCGCCGTACGAGCACCGTTCCCTCGCTGCGCGACGGCGTCCGCTCGAGCGACCAGAAGCCGAGCTCGGCGACGGCGAAGAACACGGCCGCGACCGCCGGCGCGCTCGCATCGACGGCGCCGTTCCGCAAAGCGAGGTAGACGCCGTACGACGCGCCGACCAGCGCAAGCCCGATCGAGAACACCGACCGCCAGCGTGTGAACAGCGCGAACGCCGCCAGCGCGCAGCCCGCAACGCCGACGCCGCCTACGACCGCGGGCAGCCGGTCGCTCGCGACATCCGCGTACGCGACGATGCCGCCCGCCAGCGCGAGCGCGATCAGCGCGGTCGTCAGGCGCTCGCGACTCGGGCGTGACGCCGGTATGCGCTCACCTCCTCCAGCGCAGCGGCGAGCGACGTCTCGTCGCCCCAGACGGCGACCGGGACTCCGGCACGCTCGAATCGCCCACGGACGGCCTCGCGGCGAAGCCGCCACAAGCGGTCGGCCAGACGGCCGGCCTCACCCTGCGGCTCCGGCAGCAGCGAGAGCGGTGAGACCTCGACGACGACGAGGTCGAAGCCGCGGCCGCGCAGGTCGAGCAGGGCAGCTTCGGAACGATCGTCGAGCAGCGGCGTCAGGGCGATCACGAGCGCCTGCGGCGGCAGCGTCCGGCGCGGCACCGTGCCGATCTCGCGCCAGGCGTAGCTGAGGACGATCTGCGTGTCGAGCATGGCGTCGACGATCCGGTACAGCTGCACAGCGCCGGTCGTCGGCAGCAGCCAGTTGAGGATGCCGCCGAACGTGATGAAGCCGACGCGATCCTTCTGTCGCAGGTACCGCGCCGCAAGCGTCGCCGCCGCACGAAGGGCGGAATCGAGCGTGCCGCGTTCCCCCCTCCGCGCTTCGGCGAACGAGTCGAGCAGAAGGACGACGTCGGCGTTCCGCTCTGCGTGGTGCTCGTTGATCCAGAGCTCGCCGCGCCGTGCGCTCGCGCGCCAGTTGACGTGCCGGACGCGGTCGCCGGGGACGAACGGGCGTAGGTCGGCGAACTCGATCCCCTCCCCCTTCTGCCGCGCGACGTGGTTGCCGGAGAAGACCTGCGTCTCCAGCGGCTTGAGCAGGTTCCGGACGTGCTCCTCCGACGGATAGACCTTCAGCGGCTGACGGCGATCGAGGGTCACCTCCTGCACGAAGAAGCCGAACGCGTCGTGTGTGCGGAGGAAGATGCGGCCGACGCGAAAGGCGCCCCACCGTGCACAGCGCAATCGGAATGCCAGCTCGCGCCGCTCGCCGTCGGCGAGACGGAGCTGCACCGGGTTGACGCCGTCGATCACGGCGAGCTCACGCGGTAGCTGGAGCAGCACCTCGATCCGCTCCGCGCCGAGCTCCGCGACGAGCGTCAAGCGGACCTCGAGCTCGTCGCCCTCCAGCACACGCACGGCTACGAGCTCGACCTCGGCGTCGATCCGGGGCCGCCGCGCCAGCATCAGGCCGATCCCGGCGTAGAGCGCGAAGGGCGCTGCGACGACCGCCAGCTCCGGCCGCCGCACCGCGAGCGCCGCGAGCAGCCCCAGCGCCGCCAGCCCCGCGTACGCGGGCAGCTTCGCCGTCACGTCGCCGTCAGGTCTTCGGCGGCCGGCGTCGGGACCGTCTCGAGCACCTCGCGCACGACGTCTTCCGGCTGCACGCGCTGCACCCACAGCTCCGGCCGCAGCATCAGGCGGTGCGAGAGCGCCGGGACGGCAACGGCCTTCACGTCCTCCGGCGTCACGAAGTCGCGGCCGTCGAGCAGCGCCTTCGCGCGCGAGAGCTTGAGCAGCGCGAGCGCTCCGCGCGGGCTCGACCCGACCTGGGCGCGCCGGCTCGTGCGCGTCGCCGAGACGAGATCGACGATGTAGTACCCGACGGCCTGCGACACGTGGACCTGCTCGAGCGCCTGCTGCAGCTCGAGCAAGCCGTTGCGATCGGTGACCGGCTCGAGCCGGATGTCGTCCGCGGCCCGTTCGAGCCGCTGCTCGAGCACCGCCCACTCCGCCTCACGCGAGGGATAGCCGACACGGAGGCGCAGCAGGAAACGGTCGAGCTGCGCCTCGGGGAGCGGATACGTGCCCTCGTACTCGATCGGATTCTGTGTCGCAATCACAAGGAACGGGCGCTGGAGCTCGTTCGTCTGGCCCTCGATCGTCACCTGGCGCTCCTGCATCGCCTCGAGCAGCGCCGCCTGCGTCTTCGGGGGCGCACGGTTGATCTCGTCGCCGAGCAGGAGGTTGGTGAAGATCGGGCCCGGCCGGAACTCGAAGTCGCCGGTGCGCTGGTTGAAGATCGACGAGCCGGTGACGTCGGACGGCATCAGGTCCGGCGTGAACTGAATCCTGGCAAACGTCATGTCGAACGCCTGCGCGAACGAGCGCGCGATCAGCGTCTTCGCGAGGCCGGGATAGTCCTCGATCAGGATGTGACCGTCGGCGACGAAGCCGAGCAGGACGAGCTCGAGCGCGTCGCGCTTCCCGACGACGGCCCGCTCGACCTCCGCGACCACGCGCTCGGCCCGCGACCCCGCCTGGTCGATCGTGATCACAGCGCCTCCAGCTCGTCGACGACGACCTCGAGCTCCGCGAACGTCGGCCCCGCCGCCATGCGGTCGGCGGGCGGCGGACGATCGGGGCGAACGACCTCCCACGCCTCCCGGCCCACGAGCTCCCGCGCGCGCGCCGCCTCGCCGTCGAGCTCGACGCCGTAGCGCGAGCGCAGGCGATGCGCCGAGATGTCTCGGAGGAGCGGCCGCAGGCGCGCGTGGAAGTGGAACGCGTTGTACGTGGAGAGCTCGAGCTCGCGGACGAGCGTCAGCTCGCCCGACTCGGCAGGTGGCCGGAGCATCGCGGCCAGCGCCGCGTCGAACGGAGACGTTCGCGGCATGACGGCAGACGCGCGTGTCACTCGCACCAGCGCCAGCAGGACGACGGCGCCGATGCACAGCAGGTACACGTCGAGCACGATCGCGTTCACGCCGGAGCTCGCGAGCGCGGCGATGCCGGCCGCTGCTGTGGCGACGAGCCCCCACTTGACGGCGCGAGCCCTGATGCGGTTCACGCCGCGCGCGCCTCGTCGCGCTGCAGGTCGTCGCGGATCGCGAGCAGGGCGTCGATTGCTTCCTCCTTCATCGCCGGGCTGATCTCGTGCCGGCTGAACTTCGCGTACTCGAACAGCCGCGTCAACGTCCGGACGGCGCTCTCGCGAACGCGTAGGCCCCGCAGGATGCTCGCGAGGTACTCCAGCGGCGCCTCCGAGCGGCGACGTGCGAGACCGTGTCTGGCGAGCGTCCGCTCCATCAACGCATACGCGGCGATCACTGCCCGCCGCGGATCCTGCTCCCTCCGGAGGTCGTCGATCGTCGTCTCGATCGCGGCCAGCATGTCCGCCTCGAGCCCGTGCTCGTCGAGCAGGGGCGTGAGCCGGCGGCGGCTCCGCACGTACAGCCACACGCCCCCGAGCAGGACGAGCCCGCCGATGCCGGCGACGAGCGGCCACTCGACCTGCGCCTGCCGCGCCGGTGTCGCCGGGAGGTGGCGAATCCGGTTCTGCGTGCTCCCCGAGCGCGTCTGCGCGCGCTGCACCTTCTCCGCCTGCTGGCGGAGATGGCTGTGCGAGATCGCAAAGTAGCCGACGGCGGTCGCGATCCCCATCAGGATCAGGACGAGCGCGAAGTTCTTCAGCCAGCTCGACCGCGGGTCGTGCCAGCGGTCCTTGTAGCGGAAGACGCCGACGAGGATCGCGACGATGAAGAGCACGTAGAGGACCGCGAGCAGCGTGATGAAGCTGTCCTGGACGGTGTTCGGAACCGCGCGCGTCGCGATGTGCCCGCTCGTCCCCGGATGCCCTTCGCGCGCGCCCATCGCCACGAGGAGCAGCAGGCCGAGCAGCCCCACCGCGAAGCCGGTCGCTTTCAGCGCTCGTTCCATCCGCAACGAGAGCGAAGACTACGTCGCGGCTAGCCCCGCCACTCGGCGAGTGTCGCGACCACCTCGTCGAGCGTCGTGCAGATCCGTCCGCCTGCCTCGATACAGCCGTGGACGAACAGGTTCAGGCCGTGCCCCTCGTGGCCGAGCGTGCTCCGCAGATCGGTGAGCAACCCGACGATGCCTTTCTTCGACGGATCGCTCTGCATCAGCGCGTAGAAGATCCCAATCTCGCAGGCGGTGCCGTCGTCCACCATCGGCCCGTCGAGCAGCGCGACGACGGCGTCGGCGGTCGAGAGACCGTTCCAGTCCTTCGCGAAGATCGTCGCCGGCTTCGTGTCCGGCAGCGCGAGCGCGTTCTCGTGCGGGACGAAGACCTCGACGCCCTCAGCGCGGAGCCGCGCAGCGCATTCGTCGATGAACGACCGCTCGTACGGGGTGAAGAGCGGCCCCGCGAAGTAGACGCGCACCGGGCAACACTAACGTCCGTACCGCCGCCGGAACCGCTCGAAGTCGTGCCGTTCGTGCAGCGTAACGATCAGGTCGTGCAGCTTGCGCGCCTTCCACACCTTCCGTCGCTTGCGGTACATCAGCGACGGCTTCGTCGTCGTGCACTCGACGTACATGCCGGCGTCGGGAAGATAGAAGTCCGGCGTGAAAGCCTCGACGACGTTTCCGTTCGCGTCGTGCTCGAGCGCGAACGTGTGCGGCTCGTACGCCCAGGGGATCCCGCTCGCGTCGAGGAGCTCCGCCAGCTCGAGCTCCGTCGGGTGCGCGAACAGGGGCGGCTCGTCACCGCGGAAATGCTTGAACATGCCCGTACGGGCAGGGTTTCCGGCCGGCGGCCGCTAAAACGCGGCTACGACTCGTCCCACGTCCAGCCGTACCGGCGGTTCATCGTTCGAGTGTCGCGCCTGGCCCTGCGGCTGGACATCACTCGAAAGGGTGAACGCCCACGTCGAGTGGGCGTTCGTCTCGATCGGTCAGTGCGGGAAGTGCTCCCATTTCCAGCCGGCGCCGATCGCCGCGATGAGCATGGCGACGGGGACCAGCAACGAGCGAAGCCGCATGTCTTTTCTCCTTGGGGACGGGGGGCCTGCGGGGGGACGCCTTTTGATCGGCATCGCAGCGCCCGCGGCGCTCCCCTCAGAGGGGGATCACGTCTGTGCGACCGGCAGCTCGAAGCTGAAGGTCGAGCCGTGCCCGGGGCTCGACTCGACCCAGATGTCGCCGTTCATTCCTTCGATCAGCTCGCGGCAGATGTACAGCCCCAGCCCGGTCCCGCCCACACCTTTCGTCATGTGCGGGTCGAGGCGATAGAACTTCTCGAAGATGCGTTCCTGCTGGCTGAGCGGGATGCCGGGGCCCTCGTCGCGCACGCTGAAGCGGACGTTTCCGTAGTGGCTGCCGAGACGGACCTGGATCCGGCCCGCGCGTGAGTACTTGACGGCGTTCTCCACGAGGTTGACGAGGACCTGCCGCAGCTTGTCGGAATCGGCGGCGACGTCCGGGAGCGGTGCGTCGTGCAACAGCTCGAGCGTGAGCCTGCCGGGCAAATGTGTGCGCGTCGCGTCGACGATCTCCTCGGTCAACGCGAGCGGTGGCACTGCCGTGATGTGCGGCCGCACGCGTCCCGAGTCGAGGCGGCTGACCCAGAGGATGTCGTCGAGCAGTCGCGACAGACGGGCCGCCTCTGTCGAGATGATCTCGAGCAGCGCGCGCTTGCGCTCGTCGTCGAGGTCGTGCGACTCGAGCGTCATCGCCGCGCCGTACACGGACGTCAGCGGTGTGCGCAGCTCGTGCGAGACGATCGCGATGAACTCGTCCTTCAGCCGGTCGAACTCGCGTAGGCGGTGGAGCGCCCCGTGGATCCAGCGCTGGTAGAGCGCCGTCGCCAGCAGCGGGCCGACGAGGACGACGGCGACGTAGGGCGAGCGGTCCCACAGCACGACGAGGATGACCGCCAGCGACGCCATGACCGCGAACGGGACGAACGTGAGATGCACGTAGTTCGCCAGCGTCGGGCCGTAGCCGACGCCCCGCGAACGTGTGACGACGGCGGCGAGCAGCGCGATGTTGACCGCGTAGAACGTGCAGGCGGCCGCGATCGCGGCGAGGGAGAGGCCGAGCAGCGTGCCGTCCTGGAAGCGGTCGGCCACACCGCCGGCGCCGGCGGCGGCCAACGTATAGACGCCGCAGTTGAACGCCCCGCGGCTGAAGGGGCGCCGGCGCGCCGCCTCGACGATCCCCATCGCGATGAAACCCGCAACCGCCGCCGCGGCCCACCCGTAGATCGTCGCGGCCGCGACGAGGAAGACGGTCGCCAGTGACGTCGAGCCGACGGCGACGCCTTCGATCGGCACGGGAAAGGCCTCGGCAAGCGTCGCGGCCCCGACCAACAGCGCTATGCCGACGGCGTCGCGCCAGCCGAGCTGCTGGCCCGCGAGCGTCGCGATCGCGGCGCCGAGCGTGACGAGGCCGACGAGGGCGACGGGAGCCCAGACGGCGAACGTCGCGTCGTGGCGGACGCGCGTCGAGCTGGCGAGTGCTGTGTGAGCCATGGGTGCGGTGATGGGGGGCCGCACCCCCGGTTCGGTTGACTTCTTCGAGTATGCCACGCTATTCGGATGCGATTCGTCCTCGGGGCGGATGACGAGGGAGCAGTCGCGGACGCGGTGGTCGAGGAGCTCCGCTCGCGCGGCCACGACGTCGACGTGCTCGAGCGCGGGCAGTGGCCGGACGTCGCAGCGCGCGTCGCGCGTGCCGTCGCCGCCGGCGAGGCCGATCAAGGAATGCTTTTCTGCTGGACGGGAACGGGCACGTCCATGGCCGCGAACAAGGTTCCGGGCGTGCGGGCCGCACTGGCATGGGATCCGTGGATCGCCGAGGGCGCACGCAAGTGGAACGACGCCAACGTCCTCGTCATGTCGCTGAAGCGCACCGATCCCGCGACAGCCCGCGACATCGTCCACGCGTGGCTCAGCGTCGAGGAGCCCGATCCCGACGAGGCGGACAACATCGCGCGACTCGGGGCGCTCGAGCGAGAGGAGAACGTGTGAGCGAGGGCGAGACGCTGTTCGGCGAAGCGCACACTCGCCGCTACCGGGAGACGGGCGGCGCGGTCGGCCACATCTGGCGGCGCGGGGCAAAGACGCTGCTGCTGACGACGAAGGGGCGCAAGACCGGCGGGCCGACGACCACGCCGTTGATCTATGAGCAGGACGGTGACGACTACGTCATCGTCGCGTCGAAGGGCGGCGCGCCGCAGCATCCCGGTTGGTACCGCAACCTCGCGAAGGATCCGAACGTCGAGGTGCAGGTGCTGGACAGCGTCTTCGACGCGCGTGCGCGGACGGCCATTGGCGAGGAGCGGGAACGGCTGTGGCGGCTCGCTGCGCGGCAGTGGCCGGACTACGACGCGTACCAGCAGCGAACCGAACGCGAGATTCCCGTCGTCGTGCTCGAGCGGGCATAGCTGGCAGAATCCGTGGAGCCACGAATCTCGGGGGGTGGCATGCCGATCAAGCCGCAGACTGCACGACGGTTCGACCGTTCCAGCCCGGTGGCGCGTTACTGGCTCGCGCACTGCGAGGGCTTTCACGTCAGAGGGCCGTTGAAAGGGACCGTCGAACAAGTTGTCGCGGCGCCCGACCTGCAGACCGCGCAGGCGCTCGTCGTGCGCACGCGTGGCCGGAAGCGCAACGTCCCGATCGAGGCAGTCGACGTCGTCGTCCCGGCCTCGCGCGAGATCGTCGTGGACGCGGAGCAGGTCGAGCCGACAGCCGCGCCGGCGCGCGCGCATTCCCGTGCTCTCGCGAAGTCCTGGTCGCGGGCCGTGACAGCAGCCGCCGCAACCACCGCACGGGTGACGCCGCGCGCCGCTCGGTCGCTCGCCGATGTTCTGAAGACAGTCGCGCTGCTCGTTGCCGTCGGCGTAGCGGGAGTCGCGCGCGTCCTCTTCGCCGCTCTTGCGCAGACCGCGCACGCGTCTGCGCTAGCCGGTGCGCGGGTTCGCGCGGACCTGCATGCGCGACAACTCGCCGCCGACAGGCGACGCTACGCGTCCCGCCGCCCGGGGCGGTCGGACTAGACCAACCGCCGGGTCGGCCGGCACCCGGATCGTTCTAGTCTCGTCGCATGGAGGCCTACGCACTCGCCGAGCTCGGTGAGCGCCTTGCGGTGGACGTCTTCGTCCGGCGTGAGGACGCTTTCGCCGCCCTGCAAGATGCGTTGGCGCACGAGCCCGAGTGGGCCGCGACGCTGTTCATCGCAGCGATCGAGCTGGAGCAGGAAGTCTCGCTGAACTGAGCGGTGCCGCGGCGCTGCGGCCGATCAGGTCAGCTCGTCGAGCTCGTCGGCCGACAGCCGCCGGAGAGCGCGCAAGAGCTCCCCGTCGAGGTCCGGCTCGTTCGCCAGACGCTCGATCCGCTGCGCGCGCTCCTCGTCCTCGGCACGCGCGAACGCGGTCTCGATCCTCTGCCGGCCTTCCTCCGGAGCGAGGTTCGGAAAGAGCGCGAGGCGCAGCTGCTCGCGCGTCGGCGACGGTCGGCTCTGCGATTCATCCATCCGGCGTAGCTTGCCCGCGATCGCGCGGCTTGTGAATCGACCGTGGTCCGGGACGGGGCTGGACCCCCGTTCAGGCTTGAGACGCAACCGCTGGAGCGACAAAGGCGCGCGTCTTGGCGGACGGGCGGCGCGGCTCGAGGATCCGGAGGAAACCCAGCCACAGGACGGGCGCCAGAGCGATCGCGGCGACGAGCGTACCCCGAACGCCGACGAGATCGGTCCCTGCGGAGACAGCGTGGAAGAGCGCGAGTCCGAACGCGCCGAAGCTCGCGTAGTGCAGCAGACGCCAGGTGCGCTGACCGATCCACCGCCGCATCCGGAACGAGACCGCGAGCATCAGCGACAGCCAGCCAGCCACGACGCCCATGGCCACCGCGCCGGGATGCCATGACGCTGTAAAGGGAACGAGAACCGCAGGCAGACCGAAGTGGAGCACCGGGTCCATGAGCAGCGCGCCTGCGTGGAGCACCAGCATCGACAGGCCCGTCCAGACGAGCGTGCGGTGCCATCCGAGCAACGACTTCTGGCGTCGCACCCCGAGGACCCGCGTGCTCATCGCGAGCCCAAGCCAGGTGGAAAGAGTCAAGAGTGCAAGCGCGACGAGCCCTGCGGCACGTGCGAGGAGCCACGCCAGTGGAAGGTGCGCGGCGAGCATCACGCGGCGAGCTCGAGGCGAATCCGAGGAACGACCGGTAGCGCGCCGAGCTGCACGGCAGCGCCCTCGTGCGGCACGTAGAGAGCGGAGATCGCCGGATAGCGCTCCACATGCGCCGTCGCCTCGGCGAGCGTGCTGATGCCGAGGGCGGTGGAATGGGACTCGGCCTCGGTCGCGTCAGCGGCGACCACCGTGACCGCAAGTGGGCCCCGCTCGGCGGGCACGCCCGTCGCTGGGTCGATCAGGTGGTGAAACTCTCGGTCGATGCCGAACCTGCGCCGGTCACGCCCCGACGTCGCGACACCGGCGTCGCGGATCCGAAGCGTCGTCAGCGTCTCGCCCGGTGCGCGTGGATCGGAGATCGCGATCCGCCACGACGGCCCGTCCGGCGGCGCCCCGAAGAAGGCGATGTCGCCGCCGAGGTCGACAAGGCCGCCGCGCAGGCCGGGCCATGCGAGGCGCATCGCGACGAGGGCGCGCTCGGCGGAGAAGCCCTTGCCGATGCCGCCGAGATCGACGGCGGCACCGGCATCGACGCGCGCACGTCCGGCGTCGGCGTCCACCTGCACAGCCGCTCCTGCACGCCACCCGGGGAGCGCGCGTGCCGGGCGCGGCCGGAGCTCGGCGAACGTGCGGTCGTATCCCGCCGCGATCAACGGCGGGAGGATCGTCGGGTCAAAACGCCCACACGTCGTTCGGCGGGCACGCAGCGCCGCGTGAAGGGCGGCGAGCAGGCGCGCGTCGACATCCACCCACGTGCCGGCGTTGCGATTGAGCATGGAGAGGTCGCTGCGCGCATCGAAGCGGGTCAGGACCCGTTCGCATTCCGCAACCTCCACCCGAGCCGCCGCAAGCGCCCGAAGCGCGTCGGGGCGTTCGGACGCGTCCGCGTAGACGGCGACCGCGCACGCCGTGCCCATAGCGCGGAACTCCTGGCGCTCGAGCCGGACGGTCATCGGTCTCCGCCCGCGGCCGGTTGTGAGATCAGGACGCGCGAGCCGTTCGGCCCGGCCGCCGAAACGACCTGCGTCGCGCCACCCGGCGAGGTCTGCGTCGTCGCATGTGAGGGCTGGAGCTGGACAACTCGCTGGCCGCCGCCCGGCAGCTTCATGACGGCGAATGCCGGCGCCGCCTGCGACGAGGTCGTCGCGGGTCGTGCATGAGCAATCGCGGCCACGAGAGCCACGAGAGCGACGAGTGCGAAGACAGCCGCCAGCAGGCGCCTCTTCACCTGTTCGGAGCTCGTGTTCATGCGACAAGGTGTACCGGCACCCGCGTTCAGCGCGAGCCAGCGAATCGTTCAGATTCGGCAAAGATCTCCGTCGCGCGAGCGTGCCGCGACGACGATTACGTGTCGCGTCTGACGAGCAGCACGGCCGCAATCGCGAGCGCCACTGCACAGTAAGCGGCAAAGAGCAGGATCCCCGGAAGCGGTCGCAGCGAGTGCGCGTCGTGCGTGAGCGCGAACACCGAACGGCCCGCGTTGCTCGGGAGGTACTGGCTGATCGCGTTGTTCCAGCTCGAGGGCAAGATGTTCATGAGCGGCGGAATGACGAAGAAGATGGCCGCGAACATCGCGATCCCGCCGGCGGTGTTGCGTACGATCGCGCCGATTGCGAGCGCGAAGACGCCGACGAGCACGAGATACAGGGCCGCCCCGAGCACCGCGCGTGCGACGCCGTGATCGGAGAACGGAACTTGCAGGATGTGATGGCGGTCGAGAATCGCCTGGCTCGCGAAGTAGCCGGCGAGGACCGACGGCACCATCAGCAGAGCGACGACGAGCGCGTAGACGCCGGTCTTCGCCCACAGCACCGGCAGCCGTTTCGGAACGGCGATGAAGCTCGAGCGGATCATCCCCGTCGAGTACTCGCCGCTGATCACGAGCACGCCGAGCACGGCGATCGCGAGCTGCGACACGTTGACACCCGCGATCGCCACCTCGAGCGGATGGCGCGCATGGTCGGCGCGCTCACCTGGGCCGAGATGTCCCCAGCGCGACGAGAGGATCGCGGCGAAGAGGCACGGGAAGCCGACCGTCAGGACGACCGCGACGAGGAGCGACCAGCGTGTCGAGCGGAGCGAGTGCAGCTTCGTCCACTCCGACAGCGCGACGCGCAGGTGCGTGACGCGGCCGTAGCTCGCGAGCGGCGGGGCGGCGACGGCGGGGGCCGCGGTGGTCAAGCCGCAATCTCCTCGCCGGCCTTGTACTCGACGTCGCCGCGCGTCAGCTCGATGAACGCGTCCTCGAGCGACGCCTGCACCCGCGTCAGCTCGTGGAGGACGATGCCGTTCGCCGCAGCCGTTTCGCCGATCATCTCGGCCGTCAGGCCTCGGATCTCGAGCACGCCCGGCTCCGGGGTCGCGACGACGACGCCTTCGCCGGCGACGAGCGTGCTGAGCGCGCCCGCCTGCGGCGAGCGGACGCGCACGGCGCTTCCGGACGCCATGCGGACGAACTCGTCGACGCTCGTGTCCGCGATCAGCTTGCCGCGTCCGATGACGATCACGTGATCGGCGGTCAGCGCCATCTCGCTCATCAAGTGCGAGGAGACGAAGACGGTGCGTCCCTCTGCTGCGAGCGAGCGCAGCAGGTTGCGGATCCAGTGGATGCCCTCCGGGTCGAGACCATTGACCGGCTCGTCGAGGAGAAGCGTCGCCGGGTCACCGAGCAGCGCGGCGGCGATGCCGAGCCGCTGGCCCATCCCGAGCGAGAACTGTCCGGCGCGCTTGCGCGCGACGTCGTGGAGGCCGACGAGGTCGACGAGCGCGTCGACGCGCTTGCGCGAGATGCCGTGGGTCTGCGCGAGCGCGAGCAAATGGTTGTAGGCCGAGCGCCCGGTGTGCACGGAGCGCGCCTCGAGCAGCGCGCCGACCTCGTGGAGCGGCGCCGCATGGTCGCGGTAGTGCTTGCCGTTGACCGTCACGTCGCCGGCCGTCGGCGCGTCGAGCCCGAGCACGAGCCGCATGGTCGTCGACTTGCCCGAACCATTCGGGCCGAGGAACCCGGTGACGACGCCGGGCTTCACCCCGAATGTCAGGTCGTCGACGGCCCGCTTCGAGCCGTAATCCTTCGTGACGCCCCGCGCCTCGATCACCGCCGAGACGGTAGCGCTTCGCACATGAAGCGCGGGTTAACGCTGACCTCGCCGCATACGGGACGGCTACGCTCGCGCCGATGAGACGGCGGCGACCGTTCGGGCTGATGCTTCTGGCTCTCGTCGTTGCCGCCGCGGGCGCCGTCGCCGCTGGTTCTGCGAGCGGGCGACCGCAGGCGATTACCCCGGCGGATCGACACGAGCTGCTGGAGCGGTATTTGCCGATCCTCTACTTCCACGCGGCCGAAGCGTGGGCGCCCGTCGAGGTCGAGCGGTTCTTGCGGCTGGCGCGGAACGAACGCCAGACGGCGCGAGGCGTCTGGGCGCGCACGACAACGCCGCTTCCCACGAGCACCGTCGGATGCACGTTCACGCCCTGCTACCGGCTCAACCTTCAGTGCGCGCTCGATGCGGGCGCAAGGTGCTACGAGAAGGCCGCCGCGACGTTGAGCGACTGGAAACACCCGGCCGTCTACGGCCGCGTCCTGGACGTTCCGGCCGGAACAGCCATGCCTGCCGGCATAAGCGGAACGGCCAGTTACCTCGTGCGCTACTGGTTCTTCTATTCCTTCGACGACTGGCGCTCGCGCGGCGATCGGCTCTGGCAGGCGCACGAGGGCGACTGGGAGAACATCACGGTCGCGCTGGATTCACATGCCAATCCGATCTTCGCCGCGTACAGCCAGCACTGCTCGGGAACCGTTCGGCCGTGGGCGAAGGTCACCCGGGCGCAGACGCACCCGATCGACTACGTCGCGCTCGGCTCGCATGCGAACTACTTCACCCACACCTCGTCACCGACACAGTTCCTCCGCTGCGTCTACAAGAACGTCGACAAAGCAGATCGCACAAAAGCACGGCGGTTGGTGAGCGCCGTCCAAAGCGGCATTACCGACCGCACCGGCACAGCTCACGCCGTCGGCCGACAGACACCGCTGCAACTCGTGGACTTGGACGCCGCGCTCCCGGCCTGGGGCCGCTTTCCCGGCCGCTGGAGCGAAGGCGAGCTTCTCTGGGTCGGCCGCACGCCGACCCGCTTCACGAGCGTCCGCAGCGGTCTCGGACCTGCAACGCCCCGCTGGAACACGACATCGGTCCCGGCGCTCTGGCATACGGACTCGAGCTGAAGACCGACCTTCCAGACGACCCCTCCCCCTCTCTCACCTAGAAGGGCCGGGGACCGTCGGTACCCGAAGGGGAGGGGTCGTCAGACCGAGAGCAAACGTGGCCCCCGACACCCGGAACGTACGAAGCGGAACGTGAACGTTCGGTGGCGGTTCTGTGCGATCTCGCTCACTCAGACCATCCTGCTCCAGAACGTTTCGACCCGCCGTCCAGGGGGACGTCCCGACAAGGGCTCTGAGGACAGCAATGGCCGCCCGACCCAGACCCTGCCGGGCGGTCTCACCCCACCGGGCGAGGGCATCGGACCACCGTCGAACCGTTTAGCGGGAACGGCGTTCGTGCAACGCAGCGCGATCCCGTTCCAGTTGCGCCGCGTCACGCTCGAATCTCGCGTTGCGGCGTTCCAGGTCCGCCCTTTCGCCGCCGCCGGCAGCCAGCCAGCGCTCCGCAGCCTCTTCATGGCGATCCGCGGCCGCATCATGCGTGCGCGCACCGTGGAGATGTCTTGCGACGGGGTCCAGGTCGCGCACAGCAGAGACGACGCCATACCAGGCGCCCGTCATCCGGGAAGTCACGGACGACAGATCCGCGCTCGA
>DATIDT010000004.1:0-12609 GCA_035456125.1 Gaiellaceae bacterium | reverse complement strand
TCCTGCGCGGGCGCGGAGACGATGGTCGTGTACTCCATCGCGCCCTCGTCGCGCAGCTTCTCGTACACCTGAGCGACCGTCGACGCCTTCTGCCCGATGGCGACATAGATGCAGACGACGTCCGTCTTCTTCTGGTTCAGGATCGTGTCGATCAGGATCGCGGTCTTGCCGGTCTGCCGGTCGCCGATGATCAGCTCGCGCTGGCCGCGGCCGACGTTCGTCATCGAGTCGATCGCCTTGATGCCCGTCTGGAGCGGCTCCTTCACCGGCTGGCGCGCCACGACGCCCGGCGCCTTGAACTCGAGCGGCCGCGTCTCGTCCGTCTCGATCGGGCCGCCGCCGTCGAGCGGGTTGCCGAGCGGGTCGACGACGCGGCCTAGCAGCGCTTCGCCGACAGGGACGCTGGCGACGCGTGTAGTCCGCTTGACCGGCTCGCCTTCGCTGACGTGCTGCCACTCGCCGAACAGGGCCGCGCCGACGTCGTCCTCCTCGAGGTTGAACGCGAGCCCCACGACGCCGTGCTCGAGCTCGAGCATCTCGAGCGCGACGCAGTTCTCGAGCCCGTAGATGCGGGCAATGCCGTCGCCGATCTGCAGCACCGTCCCGACCTCGGCGAGGTCGGTCTCGGCCTCGTAGTGCTCGATCCGTTCCTTGAGGATCGAGGTGATCTCTTCCGGACGCAGCTTCACTCGTTATCTCCCTCTCACTAGCTCTTGACGAAGACCGTCGAGCCGGCCGCGCACGCTCGCGTCGACGCGCATCGAGCCGGCCTGCAGAACGAAACCTCCGATGAGACTCGGGTCGACGCGGCGCGTCGCCTCCACCTTCCGCCCCGACGCGCGCTCGATCTGCCCGAGCAGCTCGCGCGCCTCGTCGTCGTCGAGCTCGCGTGCCGTCGTCAGCTCGACGTTCAGGCGGCGCTCCTCGCGCGCCATCAGCCGGTCGAACTCGCGCGCGATCTCCTCGATCGACCCGATGCGGCCCTTCTCCGCGACGAGGCGAAGGAAGTTGCGCAGCAGCTCGTCCGACTCGCCGGCGAGCTCCTCGAGCACCGCGACCTTCGTCGACGCTTCGAGCTGCGGGTTGCGCAACGCGGCGCGGAGCTCCGGGACGTCGTGCACGGCCGCGGCGAAGTCCGCGAGCTCCTCGCTCACCTGCTGCAGGCGCCCGTTCTCCTTCGCGGCCTCGAACAGCGCGCGCGCGTACGTACGGTGGACGGCGGCTATCTCGGCGCCTCCTCGAGCGCGGAGAAGTCGAGGTCGCGGATCGCGTCCTCGATCAGCCGCTTGTGATCGGCGTCGTCCAGCACCTTGCCCGTGACCTTCGCAGTCGCCACGAGCGTGAGGTCTGCGACCTCGGCGCGGATCTGCTCGAGCGCCCGGTGCGTCTCGGCCTCGATCTGCCGCCGCGTCTCCTGGAGCCGCCGCTGGCGGTCGGCCTCGGTCTCGTCCTTCACGCGCTGACGCTGCGAGTCGGCGACGCGTCGTGCGTCGGCGAGGATGTCCTCCGCCTGGCCGCGTGCCTGGCCGATCAGCGCCCGGTGCTCCTCCAACAGCCCGCGTGCTTCGTCGCGGGCCTTGTCGGCCTGGTCGAGCGACTCGCGGATGCGCTCGCGGCGCTCGTCGATCGCCTCCTGGATGCGGCCGAACGCGAAGCGCTTGAGCACCCAGAAGGTGATCGCGAAGCAGACGATGGTCCACACCATCAGCCCGAGGCGGACCTCGATCAGCGGATTCGACGCGACGAGCCCGTGCATCAAACGAGGACGTACGCCAGGATCGAGCCGAGCAGGCCGTAGAACACGACGGCCTCGGTGAGCGCGAAGCCGAGCCACTGGATGCCCTGGAGCTCACCGCGGAGCTCCGGCTGGCGGGCGACCGACTGGATCATCGAGCCGAAGATGTTCCCGATGCCGACGCCGGCGCCGAGCGCGCCGAGGCCGACGCCGAGGGCGAGACCGATCGCCTTGCCGGCTTTCGTGACGTCGCCCGACGTTGCTGCGAGAAGCGTGTTCACAACTCCCTCCTTTAATCGCTTTGCCGGCGAAGCCGGCAAAGCTTTGCTGGTCGGCATCGCAAGCGACGCCTCAGTGCTCCGGCTCGATCGCCGAGCCGATGTAGATGGCGGACAGGGCAGCGAAGATGAACGCCTGGATCCCGACGACGATCACGACCTCGAACACGTAGAAGAGCGTCGCGGGAATCAGCACGGGCAGCAGGCTCAACGACTGGAAGATGAAGATGAGCCCGAGGAAGGTGAGGATCAGGATGTGGCCAGCGAGCATGTTCGCGAAGAGTCGGACGCTCAGCGAGATCAGGCGCATGAACTGCCCGAGGATCTCGAGCGGCACGATCAGCGCGAGCAGCGGCTTCGGCGCCTCGGGGATCCAGCTCTTGAAATAGCGCACCGCGCCGTTCCAGCGGATCCCCTCCACGTGCGTGAACACGAACGTCAGCAGCGCGAGCGCGAGCGTGACCGAGAGCGAGCTCGTGGCGGCGTAGATGCCCCAGGTCGGGACGCCGTGGTACGTCTCCCCCGTGATCGGCAGCGGGATGAACCCGAGCAGGTTGACCACGAAGATGAAGAGCAGCAGCGATGCGACGTACGGGAACCAGCGGCCCATCGCCTTCGTCGGCAGCCCCTGCTCCGCGATCTGCGTCTGCGCGACCTCGTAGATCGACTCGCCGATGGTCTGCCGCGAGCCCGGCCGCGTGCTGAGGCGGTAGCGCATCAGGAAAATCCCGAGCAGGATCGTGACGACCGTCCCGAGCATCAGGTACACGACGGCCTTCGTGATCGAGAGGTTGAGGGGCCCGAGATGGATCGGAACCCATTCGTGCTGCTCGAACTCCTTGGTCGGATCGAACTCGCCGCGCGCGAACGCGGCCGACGGAAACATCAGCGCGAGCAGCGCGACCGTCAGCAGCCGATACCTCACCTCATTTCGCCTCGCTGCCGAAGTACGACGTGAGCGAGAGGCCGAGCTCGAACGTGTACGCGAGCGCGTAGGTCAAGACCGCCGCGATGGCGACGTGCGGGTGCGAGGCTGCCGTCGCAACGAGGACGGCCAGCAGCACGATTGCCTTGAAGAAGACACCGAAAGCCTGCACAGCTGAGCCCGCGACATTAGCCGCGGGCCTGCGCGCGCGCGCCAGCACGAGATCGAGGCCGTGCACGAAGACCCAGAGCGCGGCGGCGAGTGCCCACCCCGTCACGGGCCAGTCGAGCAGGAGAAAGACGGGCAGGGCCAAGAGGATCAGGGCCCCGCCCCCGAGCGCCGGCAACAGGTGCCCCGGCTCGGGGCGAGGGGTCGAGAAGAGGCCGCCGGTGGCCATCAGACGTTGTACCGCCGGTAGACGGTGAAGACGGCGAGCGGCAGGCCGATGGCGGCGCCGATGAGAATGCCGATGCCGATGCTCCCGGCGATCCAGCCGATGACGAGGCCGACGGCGATCGCGGCGAGGAGAACCCCTAGGAGAAGGCCTCCCGCCCCGGCGGGTTCGAACGGGCGGCGCGCGGAGGGCTCCATCCGGCCCGAGCATACCAACTTTGTGACACCGCGAAGCCACTATTCAGGCCGAAATCACGCAACTTTGTTGCGCGCAGCGCGTGCTTCCTCCTCCCGCTTTCGGATGATCGGGTTCGCGAGCTTCACGATCTCGAGCAGGTAGACCATGTACACCGAGGCCGCGAGCGCGACCAGCCCAATGGCGCCGACGATAACCGTCCGCCATGGGTGCCAGACACCGTGCTGGTGCGGCTTGATGAAGCGGAGCGAGAGCGCAGTCGCCGCCAGCGTCCCGCACCAGAGCCAGATGTAGGTCGCGGCGCGCCGCTGTGAGAAGCCGATGTTGACGAAGCGGTGGTGCAGGTGCGTGCGGTCGGCGACGTAAACAGGCTGGTGGTACTTGAGCCGCTTCGCGACGACGAATGACGTGTCGAGGATCGGCACGGCCAGTACGAGCAGCGGGAAGAAGAGGGTGACGACGGACGCCGTCTTGAGCAGGCCCTGCAGCGGGATCGTGGCGAGGACGAACCCGAGCAGCAATGCTCCCGAGTCGCCCATGAAGATCCGTGCCGGATAGAGGTTGTGGCGCAGGAAGCCGAGGCATGCGCCCAGGACGACGGCGGAGAGGATCGCCGCGTTGATCTCCGGCCGCGGCAAGGAGAGCGCGATCAGCGTGAACGTGAAGGCCGAGATCGCCGACACGCCGGCTGCCAGCCCGTCGAGCCCGTCCAGGAAGTTGACCATGTTCATGATCGCGACGATCCACAGCACCGACACGGGCATGCCGACCCACTTCGGCAGCGTGTGGATCCCGATGATCGGAAACGTGAACCGGTGCACCCAGATGCCGAAGCCGACGGGGATCGCGGCGGCGGCGACCTGGCCGCCGAGCTTCTCCCACCAGCGCAGGCCGCGGAAGTCGTCGACCGCCCCGACCGTCGTCGCGACGGCGGCGCCGAGCAGCAGCCCGCGCGTCTCACGCGAGAGATCGAGGAACGCGAGCGCCGGGACGAAGATGCCGAAGAAGAGCGCGAGCCCGCCGAGCCGCGGGACGGCGCTCCGGTTGAGCCTCCGTCCGTCCGGCCGGTCGACGACGCCGAGCAGCCGCGCCATGCCGCCGACCGCCGGCGTCAGCAACACGACGATCGCCGCCGCGAGCAGCGCGCCCCAGATGACCTCGAGGTGGTCGGCGAGCGTGTGCAGCATCAGCGCAGCACCAGCGCGAGCACGATTGCGAGGACGATCAGGCCGAAGAAGACGGTGGCGACGATTGTCCCCAGACGTGCCCAGCGCAGCCAGTCGTCTTCGGGCTCGACCTCGCTCCAGCGCTGCCAGCGGCGGGCGCGGAGCCTATTTCGTACCGTAGAGACGGTCTCCCGCATCTCCGAGGCCAGGGACGATGAAGCCGCGCTCGTTCAGGCCACGGTCGATCGCAGCCACGACGATCTGGACGTCCGGATGGTCGCGGTGGATCCGCTCGATGCCGTCGGGCGCCGCGATGATCGCGATCACGCGCACCGACGTCGCGCCCGCCTTCTTCACGGTCTCGACGGCCGCTGCCGTCGAGTTCCCGGTGGCGAGCATCGGATCGAGCAGGATCACGTCGCGCTCGGCGACGTCTGTCGGCAGCTTCGCGTAGTACTCGACCGGCTCGAGCGACTCCTCGTCGCGGTACATGCCGATGAAGCCGACCCGCGCGCTCGAGATCAGCGACAGCACGCCGTCCAGCATCCCAACCCCGGCGCGCAGGATCGGGCAGACGGCGACCTTCTTGCCGCTGAGGCGCGGGAAGCGCCCGACCTCGAGCGGTGTCTCGACCTCGACGTCCTCCGTCGGCATGTCCTTCGTCGCCTCGTACGTCAGCAGCAGCGTGACCTCGTTGACGAGCTTGCGGAAGTGCACCGTCGGCGTGTTCTTGTCGCGCAGATAGGTGAGCTTGTGCTGCACGAGCGGGTGCTTGACCTCGACGACGAGACCGCTGCGCGTCTCGGTCGCGCTCACTGCGTCACGTAGGTCGTCCAGCCGCGGAAGCCCGGGTAGAGCGGATGCTCGTCGCAGAGCTTCTCGATCCGCGCCCGCAGCGCGGCGAGATCGGGCGAGTCGCCGAGCGCCTCGACGATGACGCGGCCGATCTCGCGGAAGTCGGCCTCGTCCATCCCGCGCATCGTCGCGGCAGGCGTGCCGATGCGGACGCCGCTCGCCACGGTCGGCGGGCGCTCGTCGAACGGGACGGTGTTGCGGTTCACGGTCAGCTTCACCTCGTGCAACCGCTCTTCAGCCGCCTTCCCTGTCCACTCCGTGCGGCGGAGGTCGAGCTGCAGCAGGTGCGTGTCGGTGCCGCCGGTGAGAACGTCGAGGCCGCCCTCGATCAGCGTCTCGGAAAGCGTGTCGGCGTTGCGGCGGATCTGCGCCTGGTAGTCGCGGAACGCGTCGGTCGCGGCGATCTTGAAGCACGCCGCCTTGGCGGCGATCGTGTGCTCGAGCGGGCCGCCCTGCATCCCCGGAAAGACGGCGCGGTCGACCGCCTGCGCGTGCTCCTGGCGGCAGAGGACGAAGCCGGAGCGTGGGCCGGCGAGCGTCTTGTGCGTCGTCGACGTGACGAAGTCGCAGTGCTCGACGGGGTTCGGCTGGAGGCCGGCGGCGACGAGGCCGGCGAAGTGCGCCATGTCGCACAGGAGCAGCGCGCCGACGTCGTCGGCGATCTCGCGGAACTTCGCCGTGTCGACGGTGCGCGGGTATGCCGAGCCGCCGCAGACGATCAGCTGCGGCTTCGCGTCGCGGGCCTTATCCAGCACCTCGTCGTAGTCGACGACGTTCGTCTCGCGCGAGACGCCGTAGTGGACGATGGTGTAGAGCCTCCCGGAGAAGTTGACCTTGAGCCCGTGCGTGAGGTGGCCGCCGTGCGCCAGCTCGAGCGAGAGGATCGTGTCGCCCGGCTGCAGCGCAGCCATGTACACGGCCATGTTGGTCTGCGCGCCCGCGTGCGGCTGGACGTTCGCGTGCTCGGCGCCGAACAGCTCCTTCGCGCGGTCGATTGCGAGCTGCTCGATCCGGTCGACGATCTCGCAGCCGCCGTAGTAGCGCCTGCCGGGGTACCCCTCCGCGTACTTGTTCGTCGGCGTCGACCCGGTCGCCTCGAGGACGGCGGGCCACGTGAAGTTCTCCGACGCGATCAGCTCGATCTGCCCGCGCTGGCGTTCGGTCTCCTGCGCGAGGAGGTCGGCGATCTCGGGGTCGACCTGGTCGAGGCCGGCCGTGGTCAGCTGCCGGAACGTCTGCTGCGCGGCGACGGCCATCACGTGGATCGTACTGGCGCCCGCAGTCGGCGGAGCACCTCGGCTGCAGGGACGGCGCCTTCCCGCAGGATGCGCGGCTCGACGCCGGTCAGGTCCACAACGGTCGACGGCGTGCCTGGCACCTCGCCCCCGTCGACGACGGCGGCGGCGCCGGCGCGGATCTCCTCCGGCACGTCCTCGAACCGGCGCGGGTCGGGGCCGCCGGACAGGTTGGCGCTCGTCGCGACGACAGCGCCGACGCTCGCCACGACCTCCCGCGTGGTGCCAGGCAGATCAGGGACGCGGACGCCGAGCGCGTCGGGGTTGGTGCCGGTCAGCCAGCGGAAGCGGTGCGCCGGGTTCGGGACGACGAGCGTCAGCGGCCCCGGCAGCAGGTGCCAGGCACGTGACGTGTCCAGTTCGGGCAGCAACGCGCGCAGCGCTTCGACGCTCGCGGCGACGAGCGCCGTCGGCTGCGTCGGCGGCCGCCCCTTGAGCTCGTACAGCCGGCGCGTCGACGCCTCGTCGTGCGGCTCGGCCGCGAGCCCGTAGACGGTGTCGAACGGGAGGACGACCGGAAGGCCGGCGCGGAGCGCTTCGATCACTGCAGCAGGAATGCGGCCACCTCCGACCTGAACGCCTGCGGCTGATCGACCCAGAGGAAGTGCCCGGCATCCGGGAGCACGACGCTCCGCGTATCGGCGATGCCTGCGGCGAAGTCTTGCGCTGCGGGCACGCCGAAGAAGTCGCGGTCGCCGGTGACGACGAGCGTCCGGGCGCGAATCGCGGAGAGCAGCGGCCGGAGGTCGAGCTGCGGCGCGGTCTCGCGGTTGAAGTATGCGAGCGCGTCGAGGTTCGGCGGCTCGCCCGTGAAGACCTGTCCCAGGACCGGCATCCCGTCTGCGCGCGCGAAGTACAACCGGAGCTCCACCATCGCGAGTCGGACGATCTCCGCCCGCTCGAGGTCGCTCGATGACAGACGCTGCGCGCGGGCCTGACGCGCCGGCGGGATCGTCGGGTCGTCGCTCGCGTCCCAGATGGCCTCGATCGCGAGGCGGTACTCGGGCGCGAGACGCGGCGCCGTAGCGGCAAGGACGAGCCGTCGCACGCGTTCGGGATGGGTCGCCGCGTATTGCGTTGCGACGAAGCCGCCGTGCGAATGGCCGAGGAGGTCGAACTGCTCGACGCCGAGCTCGGTGCGAAGCTCCTCGAGGTCGGCGACGTAGTCGTCTTGGCTGTACGTGTCCGCTGAGGCGCTGGCGCCCGTGCCGCGCGGATCGACGATGACGGTCTCGAACGAGTCGACGAGGCCGCCGAGATTCGTGAGCGTCGCGCCCGAGAAGCCGGGCCCGCCCGGATGGCAGACCAGCAGCGGGCCGCTGCCTGCGCGGCGGTAGGCGAGCCTCACCGGCGTCCCTCGACGACGCGCGGCTTCCCGGCCAGATCCGGCGTGACCCGCACGTCCACGTACCCGAGTGACGTGAGGGTCGCGGCCACGTCACGTGCCTGGCACTCGTGGGTCTCGAGGACGAGGAGACCTGTCTGCGCGATACGTGCGAGCTTCTCTTGCAGGCCGACGCCGACGAGGGCGCCGCGCGGTTCCCAGTCGCGGATCTCCGGCTGGAGCGTCTCCCACTCGTCGGGCATGACGTACGGCGGGTTCGAGACCACGAGGTCCCACCCCTCGGCGGCGACGTCGAGGTCGCCCTCCCGCACCTCGACGTCGAGCCTCAGCCGCTCCGCATTCTCGCGTGCCAGCGCGACTGCGTCCGGCGACGAGTCGACGGCGGTGACGCGCGCGCCCGGATGCTCGTCCGCGATCGCCAGTGCGATCGCGCCCGTTCCGGTGCCGACGTCGAGCACGCGCGGCGCGGGAATCCCGCGCACGAGCTCGAGTGCGCGCTCGACGACGATCTCCGTCTCCGGCCGAGGCACCAGCGCGCGGGCATCCGTCTTCAGCACGAGCCGGCGGAAGCCCCACTCGCCCAGCACGTACGCGAGCGGCTCGCGCTCGACTCGTCGTCCCAACAGGACCTGCCACGTGTCTGGCACCTCCGCGTCGGCCCGTGCGTACACGCCGCTTCGGGACGTGTCGAGCACGTGGGCGAGGAGAAGCTCCGCGTCGACGCGCGGCGTGTCGACGCCGGCCGCGGCGAGGTCACGCTCCGCGAGCCGGAGCGCCTCTCTCACCGTCACTCGCCGAGCGCGCGGCGACGGTCCTCGGCCGTGAGCGCCTCGGTGAACTCGTCGAGGTCGCCTTGGAGCACGCGGTCGAGCTGGTGCGTCGTGAGCTTGATCCGGTGGTCGGTGATGCGGTTCTCGGGGAAGTTGTACGTGCGGATCTTCTCGGCGCGCTCGCCGGAGCCGATCTGCGAGCGGCGGGTCGCGTCGAGCTCCGCTTGCTGCTTCTCGCGCTCGAGCTCGTACAGGCGCGCGCGCAGCACGCGCAGCGCTTTTTGTCGATTCTGGAGCTGGCTCTTCTCGTCCTGCATCGAGACGACGAGGCCCGTCGGCAGGTGCGTGACGCGCACGGCGGAATCCGTCGTGTTCACGCTCTGGCCGCCCGGTCCGGTCGACCGGTAGACGTCGACCTTGAGGTCGTTCGGGTCGATCTCGACCTCGACCTCCTCCGCTTCGGGCATGACCGCAACCGTCGCCGTCGAGGTGTGGATCCGCCCCTGCGACTCGGTCTCGGGAACGCGCTGGACGCGATGCGTCCCGCCCTCCCACTTGAAGACGGAGTAGGCGCCGTCGCCGCTGATCGCGAACGTCACCTCTTTGTAGCCGCCGGCGTCGTTGGGGCTCGCACCCAGCTGCTCGACCTTGAACCCCCGTCGCTCGGCGTAGCGGCTCAACGCGCGGTACATGTCACCCGCCCAGATCGCGGCCTCGTCGCCGCCGACGCCCTGGCGGATCTCGATGATGACGTCCTTGCTGTCCGCCGGATCCGTCGGCGCCAGCGCGACGCGCAGCTCCTCCGCGAGCACGTTGCTCCGCTCCTCCAGCTCGGGCACGAGCTCGCGCAGCACGCCGTCGTTGCGCGCCTCCTCGAGGTCCGCGTGCACCTGCCGCCACTCCAGCGCGAGCTTGTGCGGCGCCTCGAGCTCCTTCAGCCTGCGTCCGGCGGCCGCCGCTTCCTTGTGGTCGTTGTAGACGGCCGGGTCGGACAGGCGCTCCTGCGCCTCCTGGTACGAGCGCTCGAGCTCGTCGACGAGCTGTTCGATGTTGCCGGCCATCGCCGGCCAGGTTAGCCCTCCAGCCGGGCGTCCAGGCTGATGTCGGGCACGCCGGCAAGGGCTTTCGACACGGGACAGTTGGCCTTGGCCGCTTCGGCCGCCTCGCGAAACTCGCCCTCATTCGTGCCTGGCACCTTTCCCGCGACTTGCAGGGCGATCTTCGTGATCCCCTCGCCCGGTTGGAACGTGACCGTCGCGGACGTCTTCAGTTCGTCCGCGGGATGTCCGGACTGCGCCAGCCCGTGCGACAGCGCCATCGCGAAACAGGCCGCATGGGCGGCGGCGATGAGCTCCTCCGGGCTCGTCTTCGTCTGCGCGTCCTCCGACCGAGCGGCCCAGTCCACGTCGAGGCTGCCGAACGCCCCACTCCCGACGGAGTCGATCGAGCCGTTGCCGCTCATCAGGTCGCCGTGCCAGCTCACTTCGGCGGTGCGGTCAGTCGCCATCCCCTTCTCCTCCCTGCAATGTTGCGTTGACGGTCACGGTCGCGCTCGCTTCGATCAATTTCGTGAATGGACAGCCCTCGCTCGCGCTCGCAGCCAGCCGGTTCAACGTCTCCGCATCGACCTCTGTTACACGCGCGCGCGCGAGCAGCTCGGAGGCGACGATCCGGTGGGAGCCGTCCTCCACCTGGTCGAGCGTCACCGTCACCTGGACGTCGAGATGCTCGGGCGGCGTGCCGGCGCCTGACAGCTCTCCCGCGAGCGACATCGCGTAGCACGCGGCGTGCGCGGCGGCGAGCAGCTCTTCGGGGCTCGTCTTGCCGTCGGGCTGCTCGACCCGTGCCGCGAGCGAATACGGCAGCTCGGCAAATGCGCCCGTCGCAGCGCTGATCGCGCCGCTGCCGCGCGCGACGTTCCCCTCCCACGTGACGGACGCCGAGCGCTGGACGCGTGGCACGCCCGAAGCGTATGCGTCAGTCGCCGCGCTCTGCGGCGACCAGCGCGCGGAGGCTCTCGTGCTCCTCGGCACAGGCGGGGCAGCCGGCCAGGTGCGCGCGCAACCCGGGCACTGCGGCGTCGGCGTCGGCGCCCGCGAGCTCGAGCTCGACATACCGGTCGAGCTCGGCGAAGCACGTATCGCAGTCGACCTCCGGCTCGACCGGGCCGAGAAGACGGCCAAGCGTCTGCTCCAGGTCCATCAGCCTTCCTCCTCCAGATGCTCGCGCAGCTTGCGCCGCGCGTCGTGCAGTGTCTTGTAAAGCGCCCCGCGGGTGGTGTTCAACCGCTCCGCGAGGACGTCGATCGGGACGCCGTTCAGCGCGATCGCGACGACGATCTGCCGCTGGTGCGGCGTCAGCTCCTCGCGGACCGCGCGCTGCAAGCGCGCCAGCAGGTCCCGCTGCTCCACGGTCGCAGCGGGCGACGGCGTGCCGGATGCGAAGCCGGTCCACTGCTCGGGCTCGAGCGGGATCTCGCGGCCTTGCCACGCACGCTTGCGCAGCTTCACGGACGCCTCGAGCAGCGCGAACTTGTACGCCCAGGTGGTGAAGCGGCTCTCGCCGCGGAACTCGTCGAGGCGGCGGAGGACGCTGAGCGTGGCGTCGCCCGCCGCCTCGAGGGCGATCTCGTCGAGCTCGTCGCCGCGCAGATGTGGCAGCGACGGCCGCCGGCGCCCGACCTCGTACCGCGCCGCGCGGAGGAGCAGCGCGTGCAGTTGCTCGACTGCGGCCTCGTGTGCCGGGCCCTCCGCGTGCAGGTCCGCCAGGAGCGGGTCGCGCGCCGGCGCAGCGATCACGCCGCGGTTCCCTCCTCCAGCGGCGCAAGGATCCGGAGTGCGAGCTCGGGTGGGCATCCGGTTTCGACCAGCTCTATCAGCGCGTGGAGGTCGTAGCGAGGGTCGCGTGCGAGCTCCGACGCGAGCGGCAACCCGAATCCTGCCTCGACGAGCCGGTCACGCCGCCACGAAGTCACGTTCGCTTGAAGCATGCCGATCTCTCCGAGCCGACCACACAGGGACGCCGCGGAACGCCCAGGCCAGCCGCGTCAGCGTCAGCGCGCCCAGCAGCAAGCCGAAGTCGCGCAGAGCGATGTCGTAGTACTCCGGCGGGTTCTTGGTGAGCAGGTTCACGACGATGCCCGCGAGCCAGGCGGCGACCAGCGGCGCGCCGAGCGCCGGTGCGACGGCGACGGCCAGCCCCGCGGCGATCTCGACGGCACCGACGAAGTACATGAAGTCCTGCGCGCTGCCGGGCGCGATGCTGTTGATCCAGCCGGCCAGGTAGTCGGGCCAGTGCACGGTCCAGTTGAAGAACTTGTCCAGCCCGAACAGGATCGGCGCCGCCGTAAAGCCGACGCGCAGCAACAGATACGCCTGGTAAGCGGCGTCACGCACACGATCGTCCGACATTTGCGACCTCCTCTTTTTGCTGACACACCCTTCGTGTCAGCCCGGAGGCCGTTCTTACGTCCCGCGGCGGCGGCATGCTCCTGCGGATGGGCGCGCCCCTGACCCCGCTGCGTCGCAATCGCGACTTCGTGCTGTTCCAGACGGGTCAGCTGCTCTCCGCCATCGGGTCGAGTATCGCGACGATCGCCTATCCGCTGCTGACGCTCGCTGAGACGCACTCGGCGGCCAAGGCGGGAGTCGT
>DATIDT010000003.1:0-10358 GCA_035456125.1 Gaiellaceae bacterium | reverse complement strand
GTGTCGATCTTCACGCCCGTGTCCTCCATCGCGGCAAGCACCGCCGTCAGCGGCAGCTCGATGTTGCGGTAGAGATCCTCCGCGCCGCGCTCCCGGACGCGGTCGAGCATGATCGGCGCAAGGCGGCGCGGGATCTCGGCGTGACGCACGAGCGCCGCGGTCTCCTCGTCGCTCACCGGCGAGGGAATCGGCTCGACGCCGTACTCGGCCGCGAGATCGTCGAGCTCGTACGACGCACGGCCCGGCTCGATCAGATACGCGAGCAGCATCGTGTCCTCGACCGGCTCCATCGTGAGACGCGGCAGCGCCTTGAAGTCGTGCGCGATCACGTCGGCGCTGTCGAGCCGCCGCTCGAGCGCAGAGTCCCACTTCCCGACGATGACGCCGTCGTCCTCGCGCGCCAGCGCGAAGCGGTCGTCGCGGATCGCGAGCGCCGCCCGCCCCTTCACCTCCGGGAACTCGCCGTCGCGCCACGCGACCTCCGTTCCCGGCATCCGCATCGCCTGCGCCGGCACGGCGTCGTCGAGGATGTCGACGCGTCCGAGCAGGTTGCGGAACTCGAAACGCCGGAACATCTCGCGCAGCTCGGAGCGGTCGGGCGGCAGCAGCACCAGCTCCGCCGGGTCGCAGTCGAGCTGGAGGTCTCGCCGCATCGTCGCAAGCTCCCGCGATTTGCGCGCCTGGTCGGCGTGCTCGGTCAGGTTCTTCCGGCGAGCCGGCGAGAGCTCGCCGACGTGCTCGAGCACCTCCTCCAGTGAGCCGTACTGCGCAATCAGCTGCCCGGCCGTCTTGTCGCCGATGCCCGGGACGCCTGGGATGTTGTCCGACGTGTCGCCCTTCAGGCCGATGAAGTCCGGGATCTGGTCCGGACGGATCCCGTAGCGGGCCTCGACGCGATCTGGCGTGTACACGTTCACATCGGCGACGCCGCGCGGCGTCATCATCAGGACGACGTTGTCCGTGACGAGCTGGAACGCGTCGCGGTCCGTCGACACGACGACGGTCCTGATGCCCTCCTCGTCGGCGCGCGTCGCGAGCGTCGCGATCACGTCGTCGGCCTCCCACCCTTCGAACTCGAGGTTCCGGTAGCCGAACGCCTCGACGATCGGCCGGAAGTACGGGAACTGCTCGCCGAGCAGGTCCGGCATCGGCCGGCGGTCGGACTTGTAGTCTTCCGACAGCTCGTGGCGGTGGACGGCGCGCGTGTCCCACGCGACCGCGACGCCCTTCGGGCGGTAGTCGGAGAGGAGCTTGAAGAGCATGTTGGTGAAGCCGAGCAGCGCGTTGGTCGGGAAGCCCTCCGTCGTGGCCAGCTCCTCCGGCAGCGCGAAGAAGGCGCGGTAGGCGAGGTTGTTGCCGTCGACGAGGAACAGCTCGGCGTCGCGCGCCGGCCCGTCGTCGAGCTGCAGCTCGGCTCCCGTGAGCGTCTTCGGCATCTGAGCCAACGCTATCGTCCGGCGCCGGATGCCGGACGCCGAGATTCGCCCATTTTCCGACGAGCACGTCGACGCTGCGACGGCGCTGCTCGCGGAGCGCCACGGGCGTCATCTGAGCAGTGAGCCGCTGCTTGCGCGGGAGGTCGACTTCCGGGCCCAGCTGCGAGGCGAGGGCCTGGTGGCGCTGCGCGCCGGCGAGCTCCGCGCCTACCTGCTCGGACAGACGACCGACGACGACGCCTTCGTCGACTTCGCCGGTTGTGCGGCGGCGGAGCCGGAATTGCTGCGCGATCTCTATGCGGCGCTCGCGCCCCAGTGGGAGCGCGACCGCCACCGTGTCTACGTGCCCGCGTCGGACACGGTTTTGGTGGACGTGTGGTTCCGGCTTGCCTTCGGGCTGCAGTTCACGCTCGCCGTGCGCGAGCCCACACCCGGCCGCGGCGAGGGCGTGCGAGTCGGTCGGCGCGAGGACCTCGAGACGGTCGTCCGGCTCGAGCAAGCGTTCACCGATCATCTCCGCGAGTCGCCGAGCTTCTCGGCCCGCGGGCGCGAGACCGACGAGGACATCCGTGCCGATTGGGAGGAGACGTGGGACGACGAGCGCTTCACCCATCTCGTCGTCGAACGCGATGCGCGCGTCGTCGGCCACGCGCTTCTCTATCGCCGCGACACGGGCGACCTGCGCGTGCCGGCGAACAGCATCGACCTGGCGCTCGCCGTCGTCCGGCCGGACGCGCGGGGATCGGGTGCGGGCAGTGCACTCGTCGCGCACGCACTCGGCGTGGCGCACGAGCGGGGGTTCGAGGCGGTGACGATCGACTGGCGCGTCGTCAATCTGCTCGCCGACCGGTTCTTCCGGGCCCGCGGCTTCCGTCCGACGTTCGTCCGCCTTTACCGGCGCGTGCCGTGACACGGGTTCCGATGCTGTCCGGCTCGCGGCTCGTGGTCGTGACCGCGGAGGACGACGCGCTCGTGCTGCGTCCGCCGCCGCCTGCGAACGCGGTCGCGGACGTCGGGGCAGCCGTACGCGACGCGCTGCGCTTTCCGCTCGCCGGTGAGCCGCTGGAGGCGTTGGTCACGCGGGGAACTCGCGCGACGATCGTCGTCGAGCCGCCGTCGCTGCCGTTGCCGGGGAGCGAGCGCGACCCGCGCCAGGCGGCGATCGCCGCCGCTGTTGCGGAGCTCGAGCGGCTCGGCGTACCCACCGGCTATCAGACGCTGCTCGTCGCCGGCGGACTGACGCGCCGGGCCGGGCACAACCAGCTCGAGACCCTGGTCTCGCCCGAGTTCGCACGTCGCTTCCACGGACACGTCGAGGTGCACGACGTGGAGCGCGACGATCTCGTGGAGGTCGGAACGGCCGGGTCGATCCCCCTGCGTGTGCACCCCGCGCTCGTGCAGACGGATCTCGTCGTCGTCGTCACGGCGGCGGAGACGGTGTTGCACGGCGGCCCCGCCGCACTCGTCGGCGCGTCCGGCCGCGAGGTGCTGCGCGCCGCCGGCGCGTACTCGCTGCTCGAGACGTCGGCCTCGCAGGGTTGGCGCCTCGGCCTCGAGCTCGAGCGCGCGCTGATGCGGCGCCTGCCGGTGATCGGCGCTTCGCTCGTCCTCAACCATCCGCGACTCGGCGGAACGCTCGGCGGCTATCCGTATGAGGCGCAGGCGCTCGAGCGGATCGCGCGGTCGCCGTTCCGATACCTGTTCCGGGCGCTCCCGGGCGGGCTCCGCGCGTATGTCCTGCGTTCGCTGCCGCTCGAGCGCACCGTGGCGACCGCCTACGCCGGACCGCCGTCCGTCGCGCACACCGAGGCGCTGCTGCGCGGCGTCGAGCTACGCGGCGTCGCGCTCGACGGCGAGCTCGACGCGATCTGCATCGGCATTCCGCGCACGACGCCGTACCTGCCACGGGAGCGCCCCAACCCGCTGCTCGGCGCGTACCTCGGGCTCGGCCTCGCGCTGCGGCTGTGGCGAGACTCGTTCCCGCTCGCCGAGGGCGGGACAGCGGTGCTCATGCACCGCTTCCACCGGCACTTCAGTCACCCGACGCAGCAGCCGTATCGCGCGTTCTTCGCGGCGACCAGGAGCGCCGGGCGCCCCGACGCGTCCGCGCTGGCCGACGCCGAGAGCAGCGCCGCCGCCGATACGCGTGCGCTGCAGGCGTACCGGAACGGCCGCACGTGCCATCCGCTGCTCCCGTTCGCCGACTGGGACGGCTGCCGACCGGCGATCGGCCGCCTCGGCAACGTCATCATCGCCGGCTGCCGCGACCACGGCGCGGCACGCCAGCTCGGCTTCGTGCCGACGCACGGCCTCGGCGCAGCGCTGACGATGGTGCGCGGCTGGTCCAACCGCCCGCCACGCGTCGCGTTCCTCCTGTCACCGCCGTACTTCCCGTTACGCGTTAGCGGGGTCTGACCACCGGAGCGGTCGAGGCGGTAGGAAGCCTCGCTTCGAAGTGCTGGGGTCAGACCCCGTCAGGGCCGGAGCGGAAGCGAAGCTTCCGCGCAGGCGAACTGATGCGGCGCGCGCACGCGCAGCATGCGCGCGCCGCACGGAAGAGGACAACCGCCCAGCACTACTCGAGCGCGCGGGCTCAGCCCGCGCGCGTTCCCCGCAAAGCGGCGTACACAAGAAGACGTATTTGGGCGCGCTACGCGCCCAAATACGTTCTTTGAACCTGCTCGTTCTGCTTCAGCGCCTGCGCGTTGTCGGCGAGGGCGATCTTGCCGGTCTCGAGGACGTAGCCGCGGCTCGCGACGTCGAGCGCCATCAGGGCGTTCTGCTCGACGAGCAGGATTGGCGTGCCCTGCGAGTTGATCTCGCGGATGATCTCGAAGATCCGCTCGACGAAGATCGGCGCCAGCCCCATCGACGGCTCGTCGAGCAGCAGGAGCTTCGGCCGCGCCATCAGCGCCCGTCCGATCGCGACCATCTGCTGCTCGCCGCCGGACAGCGTCCCCGCCTTCTGCTGCTTTCGCTCGGCGAGGCGCGGGAACAGCTCGTAGACGCGCTCGAGGTCATGCTGCACCGCCTTGCCGTCGCCGCGGTCGGCGCGCTGGAACGTCCCCATCTCGAGGTTCTCAAGCACGCTCATGCGAGGGAAGAGCCGGCGTCCCTCGGGCGACTGCGCGATTCCCTGCTCGACGATGTCGTGCGCCGACGAACGCGTGATGTCACGGCCCTGGAAGCGGATGCGGCCGCGACGCGGGTTGTTGAGACCGTTGATCGAGCGCAGCGTCGTCGACTTTCCGGCGCCGTTCGCACCGATCAGCGTCACGATCTCGCCGTCGTTGACAAACAGCGAGATGCCTTTGAGCGCCTGGATCGAGCCGTAGTAGGTGTGGACGTCTTCGAGCTCGAGGACGGTCTGCGCCTGGGCGCTCACGTCTGCTGACCCTCGAGCGCCTGCTTGCCGAGATAGGCCTCGATCACGCGCGGGTCCTTCTGCACGTCCTCCGGCGAGCCCTCGGCGATCTTCGCGCCGTAGTCGAGGACGGTCACGCGGTCGGAGATGTTCATGACGACGCGCATGTCGTGCTCGATCATCAGCACGGTCAGCCCACGCTTCGTCCGCAGCTCCTGTACGAACGAGGTGAACTCCGCCGTCTCCTGCGGGTTCATTCCCGCCGTCGGCTCGTCGAGCAGCAGCAGCTTCGGCTCCGTCGCGAGCGCGCGCGCGACCTCGAGCCGGCGCTGGTCGCCGTAGGAGAGGTTCCGCGAGATCTCGTCGTCCGTGTTCCGCAGCCCGCAGTAGCGCAGCAGCTCGCGCGCACGCTCTTGCGCATCCTTCTCCTCCCGCCGGATCCTCGGAGTCCGCACGATCGAGCCGACGATCCCGCCTTTCAGGCGCGAGTGCATGCCGACGAGCACGTTCTCGAGCGCCGTCATGTTCTGGAACAGCCGGATGTTCTGGAACGTGCGCCCGATGCCGCGCTCGGTGATCGCGTGCGGCGGCATTCCGGTGACGTCCTCGCCGTCGAGGACGATCCGCCCCGCGGTCGGCTTGTAGACGCCCGTCAGCATGTTGAAGAACGTCGTCTTGCCGGCACCGTTCGGGCCGATCAGCGAGACGACTGCGCCGCGGGGAATCGTGAAGTCGACGTCGTCCGTCGCGACGAGGCCGCCGAACTCCTTGCGCACGCTCTCGGCGACGACGAGGTTGCCGTTCGCGCTCATTGGGCGAACTGTCCAATGAGCGAGGGAAGGGGCACGGGGGAAACCGTGAGGTTTCCCCCCGCTTTCTCCTCAGCGCGCGCGGCGATCGCAGCGGCGCGCGAGCTGAGGCGTGACCCGACGAAGGGATCCCGCAGGGGAAACATGGTCTCCCCTGCGGGAGCGAGCCGAAGGCGAGCGAGGCTACTCATGCTGCACGTCGTAGAGCGGCGCGTCGTGCACGCCTTCGTGGAACTCCGCCCGGCGTCTCGCACTTGGGATCAGTCCCTCCGGGCGGATCAGCATGACGAGCACGATGATCGCGCCGTAGATCCCGAACTGGTACAGCGGCACCTCGAGATGGGTGCCGAACGTCTGGTTCAACGAGTGGCCGATGTTCGCGAGCCCCTCCTGGTTCAGATAGGCGAGGAACGCCGCGCCGAACATCACACCCCAGACATTGCCCATCCCGCCGAGGATGACCATCGAGAGGATGAAGGCCGAGATGTTGAAGCTGAAGTCGTTCGGGAACGTCGAGCTCTTGAACGACGCGAAGTACGCGCCGGCAACGCCGCCGAAGAACGCGCCCGTCGCGTACGCCCAGGTCTTCGTGCGCATCAGCGGGACGCCCATGGCGGCGGCAGCGGTTTCGTCCTCGCGGATCGCGATCCACGCGCGCCCGAGCCGCGAGTCGCGCAGCCGGAGGCTGCAGAACACCGTGATCGCGACGAGCGCCAGGACGAGCCAGAAGTACAGGCGCGGGCCGGTGAAGAACGTGCCCGATCCGGTCTGGAAGCTCGTGCCGAACAGCCCGGGCGCGTCGATCGGCGTGATCCCGTTGGGCCCGTTCGTGAGGTTGAAGCCGCCGAGATTGTCGCCGTTGTTCGCCACCTGCGGCAGGATCTCGCCGAAGCCGAGCGTGACGATCGCCAGGTAGTCGCCACGGAGGCGCAGCGTCGGCAGCCCGATGGCGATGCCGATGAACGCGGTGACGATTCCCGCGATCACGAGCAGCAGCCAGATGTTGATGTGGATGCCCGGCGTCGACGAGGCGACGCCGGTCGCGCCGAAATGGACGTTGCGATGCGCGAACTGAACCGACGCGAACCACGCGCACGTGTACGCGCCCATCGCATAGAAGGCGACATACCCGAGGTCGAGCAGACCCGCGTACCCGACCACGATGTTCAGGCCGATCGCCATGATCACGTAGACGCCCATGATCACGGCGGTGTTCACGTCCGGGTACGCGCCGAACAGTTTCATGTCGTGCAGGCTGCCGTTGTAGAACGGGTAGGTGATCGCGACGATCGCGATGATCGTCGGGATCAGCGCGCGGCGCGCCCAGGAGTGCTTCTCGGGGACGTACCGGTCGACGTAGTTGGCGGCGAACAGCGCCACGACGAGCAGGGCGAGCGGCCACGAGATGATCGCCACCACGACGACGAGCAGCGCCTTGAGCACCCCGTTCGCCTGGCTGCGCTGCTTGTCGTCCATGCCGCGCCAGCGCCGGCGCGGCTCGCCGAGCATTCCGGCCCAGCGGTGGTACCACGGCTGGCGGTATTCCGGGAGCTGCTCAGCCACCTTCCGGCGTCCTCTCCCCGAGCAGGCCCTCGGGCCGGAAGACCAGGATCAGGATCAGGATCGCGAACACGATCGACTGCGTCCACTGCGAGCTCGGCGCGTGCCACGTCAGGCCCTCGTTGAACTGCTGGATCAGCCCGATGAGGATCGCGCCGAGGACGGCGCCGGGCAGGTTGCCGATGCCGCCCAGCACTGCCGCCGTGAACGCGATCAGCCCGAGCTGGAAGCCCTGGTCGTAGCGGATATTCGTGGAGTAGAGCGCGTACAGCAGGCCCGCGACGCCGGCAAGCGTCCCCGCAATCAGGAACGTGAACGAGATCGTGCGGTTGACGTTGATGCCCATCATCGCCGCGGCCTCCTGATCCTGCGCGGTCGCGCGCATCGCCTTCCCCTGCCGCGTGCGCTGGACGAGCCAGATGAGGAGGAACAGGATCGGGATCGTGGTCAGCGCGACGATCAGGCTCGACCACCGGTACTCGTTGCCGCCGATCGTGAAGACGGCGCCGGTCGGGAGGATGTTGGGCACCGACACCGGCGCCGGCCCGAGCAGGTACAGCCCGACGTTCTGAAGGATGAACGACATCCCGATCGCCGTGATCAGCGGCGCAAGCCGCGGCGCGTTCCGCAGCGGCCGGTACGCAAGCCGCTCGATCGTCGTGTTGAGGATCCCGCAGAACGCCATCGCGACGAGCAGCGTCAGCAGCAGCCCGCCGATGACGGCCAACCCGGAGCTGTTCGCGTCGAGCCCGAGACGGTTGGCCGCGAACGAGAACGACACCCAGCTGCCGAGCATGAAGACGTCGCCGTGGGCGAAGTTGATCAGCTCGAGGATGCCGTAGACCAACGAGTAGCCGAGCGCGATCAGGCCGTAGACGAGCCCCAGCGTGAGGCCCTCGAGCGCGACGCTCGCGAAGTCAGACGGCGTCTTGGCGAGGTTGACGCTCAGCCACAGGAGCAAGAGGACGACGAGCGTCGTCCCGATGGCAGGCCCGAGTCCGGCTGCCCTGATCCGGTCGATCCAGGAGCTTTGCTGGGTGCTCGCGACGGTCGCCACAGGAAGCGGGCGGAGGGAGAGGCTGCCCTCCCCCTCCGCGTTCTGCTGCTAGGACGACTTCACCAGGTCGGTCGGCGGTGTGATCGTCTTGTAGGTGGTCTGCTTGCCGTTCTTGATCTGGTAGACGGTGACCGGGTTCGAGTTGGTGTCCCCGTTCGAGTTGATCTGGAACGAGCCGAGGATGCCGTCCGTCACCTTCGTGTCGAGCAGCTTCGTCGCCACGTCGGCACGCGTCCCGTCGCTCTTCTCGATCGCCGTGAGCAGCACGTCGGCTGACTGGGCGGCGTACGAGGAGTACGGGTCGACGTTGCCGCCGGACTGGGTCGCGCCGAAGTCCTTGACGAACTTCTGGCCGGTCGGGCCGAGCTTCTCGTTCGGCTCGCCGGCGACGCTGATGTACATCCCCTCGGACACGTTGCCGGCGCCGCTCACGACCGCCGAGATCGGCGTGAAGCCGTCCGGTGCCATGAGCGTCACCTTGTTGCCGAGGACGGACGCCAGGTCCTTGATCAGCTTGCCGCCGTTCTCGCAGATGAGGCCGCCGATGAAGACGGCGTCGGCACCCGACTGCTTGATCTGCGTCGCGAGACCCGTGTAGGACGACGCCTTCGAGTTCCACGCAGAGAAGCCGGCAATCGGGATGTTGAGCTTCGTCAGCGCGTTCTTGTAGTCGGTGGCGACGCCGAGGCCGTAGGCCTGCTTGTCGTTGAGGATGTAGATCTTCTTGAGGCCGAGCTGCTGCGTGTTCAACGCGTCCGCCGCGCCCTGGTAGTCGTCGGCAGCGACGATGCGGATGTAGTTCCGCTTCCCGTTCGGGTAGTACTTCTGCGGCTCACCGGCAGCGGTGCCAGGCCCGCTGTGCGTCAGACCGACGTACGTGTTTGCCGGGCTGATCATGCCGACCGGCCCGTCGGGCGCACGGTTGAGCACCGGGATGATGATCTCGGCGCAACCCGAGTTGAACGTCCCGATGACGCCGATCACGCTCTTGTTCTGTGCGTACGCCTGTGCGTTCGCCGAGCACTTCTCGGACGCCCACGCACCTTCCTGCGCCGTCGCGTCGTCGCACGACTGGTAGCCGATGTTGTACTTGCCGGCCTTGAAGTTGTGCTGCTTGAGGATGAACTTGATCGCTTCCGTCATCTGCACCGTCTGGGCACGGCCGGAGCCCTGCAGCGGCAGGTCGGAGGCGATGATGTAGTCGGGCTTCCCGTCGCCCTGGTAGTAGATGTCGGAACACGACGACGCCGGGAGTGCCGTGGCGTTCCCACTGCTGCTGCCCCCTCCACCGCCACAGCCCGCGGCGACGAGCGCGAGCACGGCGGTGAGGCCGATCAGCGCTGCCAGCAAAGGCTTTCTTCTCACTCTTCCTCCTCGATCGGGCATACCGGGCCACGCCGCACGGGAGGGTCCAGCCCGCGCTGCGAAGGCGCAAGTATCGGGGCATTCCACCGGCTAATGCAAGCCCCAACCGCGGCTACAGTGAGGCCCGGCGCCGAAGTGGCGGAACTGGTAGACGCGCCGGACTCAAAATCCGGTGGGGGCAACCTCGTGTGGGTTCGAGTCCCACCTTCGGCACTACCGGGCGAAAGCTGGCGCTTTCGCCCAGGGGATGGGTACGCCGCTTCGCGGAAAACGCGCGCGGGCCGAGCCCGCGCGCTCCACTGGTAGGTGCGTCGCATCAGTCCGCCTCCGCGGAAGCTGCGCTTCCGCTCCGGCCCTGACGGGGTCTGACCCCGAAGGGGTCTGACCCCAGCCTTTTGCAATCGTTCCGGCGTGGCGTACGACGAAGCCCTGGCCAACCGCATCAGACAGCTACTGGCTGACGAGCCCGGCGTGACCGAGAAGAAGATGTTCGGCGGGCTGGCGTTCCTGGTCAACGGGAACATGTCCGTGTCCGCGAGCGGGCAGGGCGGTCTGCTCGTTCGTGTCGATCCTGACGAGTCAGACGCGCTGGTGCGGAAGCCCGGCGTCGCGCTGATGGAGATGGGCGGCCGCTCGATGGCCGGCTGGCTGCGCGTCGACGCCGACGCCGTAAGGACGAAGAAGCAGCTCGCCACGTGGGTAGAGCGCGGCGTCGGCTACGCGCGCTCGCTCCCGCCGAAGAAGCCTTAGGAACTTCGCCCCTGTTC
>DATIDT010000002.1:0-23846 GCA_035456125.1 Gaiellaceae bacterium | reverse complement strand
CGATCGACCCGGCGGAAGTCGGCAAGGAGCTCGGCGCAGAATACCTCGTGCTCGGGAGTCTGTCGCGCTTCGATCAGAAGGTTCAAATCGCGGTCCGGCTGCTCGACGTCGAGTCCGGGCGGCCCCTCTGGGCCGACCGATGGAGCACGACGCTGGACGATGTCTTCGAGACCGGTGACGAGATTGCGCAGGCCATCTCGGTTGCGCTGCGTCCGGAGCTGCTCAAGGACATGTCCGAGCGCGCGATGCGGCAAGCCCCGGCCGACATGACGGCGTGGGATTACGCGCTCCGCGGGCTCTGGCACCTTCGTCGAGCGGCGCGGGCGGACGGCGAACAAGCGGTCGCATTGCTCGAGCACGCCGTACAGCTCGACCCGTCGTCCGGCTTCGCCCACGCGCACCTCGCACACGCCCACTACCGAATGCTCCAGAACCAATAGACAGCCGATCGCGCCGCCGATCTCCGCTCTGTGATCGATCACGCCGAGACCGCGGTCGCGTGCGACGCGATGGACGCCAACGGTTACCTGTTCCGCTCGCTTGCGTCTTCGCTCCAAGGAAAACGCGAGGACGCCCTGACGGACCTTCGCCGCGCGGTCGAGCTGAACCCGAGCCTGCCTGTGGCACGGTCCCTCCTCGGCCAGTTCTTGGGCATGGCGGGACGAACCGAGGAGGGGTTGCGCGAGCTGGACTACGCGATTCGTCTGAGCCCACGCGATCCGCAGCTGTGGAGCTTCCATGCGGGCAGGGGCGTCGTCCTGTTCGTCGCACGACGGTACGAGGATGCGCGTGCCGCGAGCGATGAGGCGATTGCGATCGAGCGCGACGCGGCATCGGCGTTCTCGATGGTCGCCGCGACGTCCGCTCTGCTCGGCGACCTGCCGCGGGCGCAGGCAGCGCTTGACGAAACCCTGCTCCTCTGGCCGAACCTGTCCGTTGTGACGCTTCGTACCGTTATCGCCTCTGTTCCTGAGGCCGCCGTCGAGGAGTACCTCCGAGGGTTGCGCCTCGCCGGCTGGTCGCCCGACGATGGGGAGTGACGGTCAGATGATGCTGCCGCCGGTGGAGCCGGCGGTGCCTTACGACGCCATCCGGCCACAGCTCGGTACCGGCGATCTCTTCTTTCTTCACACGTGTTCGACGCAAGGCATGTGGATCGAGCGGATCGAGCAAAGCTTTGGCTTGGCGCCGTTATCGCACGTCGGCATGGTCATCAAGGACGACCACGAAGACGAGAAGCTCTTCCTCTGGGATGCCCCGGGTGGGGGAGACTGTTTTGCCGACCCGTACGTCGCCGATACGGACAACCGGCTCAACGGCTCCTCTGAGGAGCATCCCGGGTGTCGTGTCTCGGTGCTGGACCACGTCCTTGCCTACTACTCCACCAAGGTGGATGTTCGCGGCTTCTGGGTGCGGCGCCTCACGCAGCCTGCGTCGCCGCAACAGTTCGGAGCCTTGCGGGAGTTCGTCAATCGCGTCGACGGTCTGCCGTTCCCCATTGAGCACGGCTACCTCGGGCTCGCCGAGAATTTCGCGGCTGGCCAGAATAGGAAAACGCTCCTTTTCGGCACGTACTTCTGCTCACAGCTCGTTGCCGCCTCCTACATGCACATGGGCATGCTCGAGATGGACGCTCGTCCGCCGAACGCGTACGCGCCTGCGCACTTCGGTATCGACACCACGGACTTCGGCCTGACCGACCCGCCCCCGCTGGTGCCGCCCGGACTGCTCGGCGACGTGGTCTTCGTGAGATGGGACCGGCCGCCCGGGCACGGGTCCGAGTGCCAACAGGAGGCGTGGTAAGTACGGTCGCGACGCCTACGCGTTCACGGTCGGCTCGAGCCGGCTTGTTCGCGAAGGCTCCGCTTGTACGCGCGCTTCTTCGCCTGATACTCCGCGAGCGCGTCGGCGGAGTCGACGTCCCCGAGCGTCGGATGGTTCGGCACGAGGTCTTGCGCGACGGCGACGTCGAAGCGCTTCGCAAGCACCGCGCCGAGCGCCTTGATCTTCATCTCGCCGAAGCCGGGCAGGTCGGCGATGCGCTTGCGTAGCTCGACGCCGTCCTTCGCCTCCGTCCAGAGGCGCGCCGCGTCGCCGCCGTACTCCTCGTCGACGACGGCCGCTAGCTCGCGGACGCGCCTCGCCATGTTCCCGGGAAAGCGGTGCACCGCGGGCTTCTCGCGGAACGCGGGCTCGAGATCCGTTGTCGCGAGCGTGTGCGCGTCGAGCGTTCCGACGCGCTGCTTGATCTTCAGCGGGCCGGTGAACGCGGTCGGCACGGGCACCTGCTGGTCGAGCGCGAAGCCGATGAGGAGCGCCATCGGCTCCTCCGCCAGCAGCGCATCCGCTTCGGCGTTGCCCGTGAAATGCAGCGCGGCTGGCATGACCGGATCCTACGCCTGCTGACAGAATCCGCGCCGTGCCGGATTTCTCCCAGACCATCGCCGACGCCTACGCCGTCAAGGGTGACGCCCTCGAGCTCGGGAAGGGAGTGCTCGACAAGGCGGTCGAGCCGAAGGCGGTCGTCCAGGTTCCGCTGGCGACGATGAACCGCCACGGCCTGATCGCCGGCGCGACCGGAACCGGGAAGACCAAAACGCTGCAGGGAATCGCCGAGCAGCTCTCCGCCGCCGGCATCCCCGTCTTTGCGGCGGACGTCAAGGGCGACGTTTCCGGTCTCGCCGCGCCCGGCGCCGCCGACGGGCCGGCGCCGGCCCGCGCCGCCGAGCTCGGCGAGACCTTCGAGCCGAAGAGCTTCCCGGTCGAGTTCCTCTCGCTCGGCGGGATCGGCCCGGGCGTCCCGGTGCGGGCAACCGTCTCGGACTTCGGGCCGGATCTGCTGGCGAAGGTCCTCGACGCGAACGAGACGCAGGCGCAGAGCCTGTCGCTCGTCTTCCGCTACGCGGACGACAAGACGCTGCCGCTGCTCGACCTCTCGGACTTGCGCGCGCTCCTGACGTTCCTCTCCTCGAAGGAGGGCAAGGTCGAGCTCGAAGGCCTCGGCGGGGTGTCCGCACAGACCGTCGGCGTCCTGCTGCGCTCGCTGACGCAGCTCGAGGACGGCGGCGGGAAGGAGCTGTTCGGAGAGCCGCAGTTCGACGTCAACGACCTCCTCCGGACGGCGCCGGACGGGCGCGGCCTCATCTCATGCCTAGAGCTGCCTGCGGTGCAGGACAAGCCGAGGCTGTTCTCGACCGCCCTGATGTGGTTGCTCGCCGAGCTGTTCGAGACCCTCCCCGAGGCCGGCGACCTGCCGAAGCCGAAGCTCGTCTTCTTCTTCGACGAGGCGCATCTGCTCTTCGACGGCGCGACGAAGGCGTTTCTCGAGTCGGTCGTGCAGACCGTGCGCCTCGTCCGCTCCAAGGGAGTCGGCGTCTTCTTCGTCACGCAGACGCCGAAAGACGTCCCCGCCGACGTCCTGGGCCAGCTCGGCAACCGCGTGCAGCACGCGTTGCGGGCATTCACGCCTGATGACGCGAAACAGTTGAAGCAGACCGTTTCGACGTTCCCGAAGTCGGAGTTCTACGACCTCGCCGAGCTCTTGACGCAGCTGGGGACGGGCGAGGCGGCGGTGACGATCCTGTCCGAGAGCGGCGTGCCGACGCCGGTCGTGCAGACGAAGATGCGCGCGCCGGAGTCGCGGATGGCTCCGGCGGACGACGTCGACGGGGCCGCGAAGGCGTCGCCGTTGTATGCCAAGTACGGCACCCGCACCGAGAGTCAGAGCGCTCGGGAGATGCTCGCCGCACGCATCGCGAAGCCCGCGACCAACGGCGTCGCGCCGAAGCCGCAGAAGGAGCACAAGGAGGCGGCGACGGCTACGGCCGGAGGCGCAGAGGCGATCGGGAAGTTCCTCGCATCCAGGCAGGGCCAGCGCCTCGAGCGCGACGTCGTTCGCGGGGTCTTCGGGCTGCTGAAGAAGTCGCTGTAGCTACTCGGCGCGCTGAGGGCTGCGGACGGCCTCCATCAGCGCCTGATCGACGAGCTCGTGTCGTCGAGCAGCTCGTCGCGCGGTGGCAGGATCGTGAGCGTCCTCACCGCCTGCAGCGACTTGCGGATCAGCCGATGGAGTGGGAGCCCATCGTCGAGGCCCTACCCTGGGTGGCGCAACAAGTCGGCTGCCCGCTCGGCGAGCGCGAGCGTCGGTAGGTGAGTGTTCGCGCGCGGGATCGTCGCGAAGACCGACGCGTCGCAGACGTAGAGGTTGTCGAAGCCGTGCACTCGGAAGCCGTCGTCGACAGCCTGCGCGCACGTTCCGACCGGATGGAAGTAGATGCCGAGTGTCTCGTCGATCGAGGGCGTGACGGGACGCCCCAGCGCACGCAGCGACTCGTGCTCGGCGAGCTCGTAAAGGAGCTCGAGGCCCGCTTCGAGCGCTGCGCGGTCGCGCGTGTCCGACAGCAGGCGGTGCTCGATCGTGTCGAGCGTGACCTGCCCGCGTGAATGCGGGCGCAGCAAGGCGACGGTGATGTGCGCGCGCTCGCCGTGGCGGTCGACGACGGGCAGCAGGTGGAGATCGGGCGTCTTCACGATCCCGCTCGCGAAGTTGATCGTCGTCTCGGTGCGCAGGGTGTCGGTCGTCTCGAAGGTGAGCTTCGCCGAGGCGTGATCCTGCAGGTTCGAGCCGGCGTCGATCCCGCTGCGGAGCAGGATGCGCGGCGAGCCGATCGCGCCGGCCGACACGACGACGACATCCGCGTCGATCGTTTCCCCGCCGACGACGGCGCCGGCTGCACGATCGCCGTCCACCAGGACGCGTTCGGAGTGCGCGTTCGCGCGGATCGTGAGATTCGGCCGCGAACGTGCGGGCTCGAGGTAGGCGAACGCGGCGTTCCAGCGCACGCCGCCACGGATGTTCCACGGGCCTGTCGCCACCTCGAACCCGCGCTCGCGTGCCGCCGCCGCGACGCCTGAGAACCACGGCGTCAGCTCATCCTCCGAGTAGAAGAACGGCTCGGGCGCAATCGTCGCCAGCGCCCGGTCGCGGTACTGCTCGAGCTCCGACAACTCGTCGTCCCAGACGAGCAGGCATGCGTTGTGGGTGGAGCAGCCGCCGAGCACCTTCGCGCGCAGCGGCGTGAACGGACACTCGCCGGGATCCCATTGATGGCTGTCGGGAATCGCGCCGGGATCGAGCAGCTCCGGCGGCCAGGACTCCGGCGGCCCGTAGTCGGGGCCGGCCTCCACCAAGCAGACCGTCCGCTTCTCGTCCTCGCTCAGCCGGGCGGCGAGCACGCAGCCTGCCGAGCCGCCGCCGAGCACCAGGATGTCGTAATGCACAGGCGTAGCCAATCACCCTCCCGGGTAGAAGGCGGACATGGCCCATCCGCATCCAATCGAGAAGGTCAAAGAGCTCGAGGCCGAGGCCGAGCGCGGCCGCAGCCCGCGCACGCCGCTGTTGATGCTCGGCGGCGTCACGGTCGTGATCAGCGTGATCTTCGCCGTGGTCGTCGCCGTCGCGCTGATCCTCTACTTCGCCTACGGCGGCAAGTAGCTACGCAGACGCGTACGCGAAGCGGCTGGCGAAGGCGCAGTTGCCGCTGAGCTCGTAGTCGAAGGGCTCGTCGTGGACGGCGAGCTCCTCCGCCACCAGCTCGCGTCCCGGCTCGTCGTAGCCGGGGATGCCGCAGCGCACGACCGCCTCGGACTCGACCGGCCGCGTCGCCCGTAGCCGCACCGCGTCGCCGACCTCCAGCAGGTAGCCGTCGCCGTCCGGCATCAGCGCGATGCCGCTGGGACGGACGTCGACTACGTGCCGAGCCTTCCGCACCCACGGCAGGACGCCGACGTGCGGACCACCGAGCTTCCCGAGGAACACGTCGGCAAGCGCCGCGCGCTGCCGCTCGGTTCCGTCGTCGTCGACGTGCAGGACGATCGTCCACGGCGAGCCGAACTCATCGTCGTCGTAGCGAACGGTCAACACCACCTTGAGCCCGCTGACCTCGACGTCGCCGACGTGTCCGGCCTCGACGAGCCAGGCGAGCGCGCCGAAGCAGATGCCGTGCGTCGAACGTCCGCCGGGGATGCCGTCGGTCATCCGGCACGGGCAGATCGGGTCGCAGTTGCACGACTCGAAGTACGACCCGCTGACGGCGTAGCTCGGGGCCCTCACAGCCGCGATCTTGACAAGTACGCTGGCTGGAGTGGATGCGCTCGGCGTCTTCTCGCCCGCCACGCGGGCCTGGTTCCAGAACGCCTTCGGCGTGCCGACGGCCGCGCAGCGCCTCGGCTGGCCGGCGATCGCGAGCGGCAAGCACACGCTGATCCAGGCGCCGACGGGCTCGGGCAAGACGCTCGCCGCCTTCCTCTACGGGATCGACCGCCTGGGCGCGGAGCCGGGGGAGGGGCTGCGCCTCCTGTACGTCTCGCCGCTGAAGGCGCTCAACTACGACATCGAGCGCAACCTGCGCGGCCCACTGGCAGGCCTCGAGTCCGGGCTGCGGGTTGCGGTACGCACCGGCGACACGCCGCAGAAGGAGCGCGCCGAGATGCTGCGGCATCCGCCGGACATCCTCATCACGACCCCCGAGTCGCTCTACCTGCTCCTTACTTCGCGCGCGCGCGAGAACTTGAGGGGCGTCCGGACGCTGATCCTCGACGAGGTGCACGCCGTCGCCGGGACGAAGCGCGGCGCGCATCTCTCGCTCTCCGTCGAGCGGCTCGAGCGGCTGGTCGAGGACCCGTTCCAACGGATCGGGCTCTCGGCGACGCAGCGGCCGATGGTGGAGATCGGTCGCTTCGTCTCCGGCGCGCGCGAGATCGAGCTGGTCGACGCGGGCACCGCGAAGGAGCTCGACCTCCAGGTCGTCATGCCGCTCGAGGACATGCGCGAGCCGGAGCAGACGTCGATCTGGCCGTCGATCTACCCCGAGTTGCTGCGCCTGGTGCAGGAGCACCGGTCGACGATCCTCTTCGTCAACAACCGCCGCCTCGCCGAGCGGCTGGCGCTGCGCCTCAACGAGCTCGCAGAGAAGGAAATCGCGCGCGCCCACCACGGCTCGCTCGCGCGCGAGCAGCGCGTCGAGATCGAGGAGCTGCTGAAGGCGGGGGAGATTCCGTGCCTCGTCGCCACGTCGTCGCTCGAGCTCGGGATCGACATGGGCGCGGTCGACCTCGTCCTGCAGGTCGAGTCGCCGAAGTCGGTCGCGCGCGGCCTGCAACGGATCGGCCGCGCGGGCCACGAGCTCGGCGCCGTTTCGAAGGGCAGGATCTTCCCGAAGTTCCGCGCGGACCTGCTCGAGTCGGCGGTCGTCTCGAGGCGGATGCTCGAGGGCGCGATCGAGGAGACGGTGATCCCGCGGAACCCGCTCGATGTGCTCGCACAGCAGATCGTGGCGATCGCCGCCGACGAGGAGATCTCGGTCGACGACCTGCACGAGCTCGTGCGCGGCGCCTATCCGTTCGCCGACCTGTCGCGCACGCAGCTCGAGAACGTGCTCGACATGCTCGCCGGGCGCTATCCCTCGGACGAGTTCGCTGAGCTGCGGCCGCGCATCGTCTGGGACCGTACCGCCGGTGTCATCCGCGGCCGGCTGGGCGTGCGACGGCTTGCGGTGACGAACGCCGGGACGATCCCCGACCGTGGCCTCTTCGGCGTGCACCTCGTCGACGGCGGCGGTCGCGTCGGCGAGCTGGACGAGGAGATGGTGTACGAGGCCCGCGCCGGCCAGACGTTCCTGCTCGGCGCGTCGACCTGGCGGATCGAGGAGATCACGCGCGACCGCGTGCTCGTCTCGCCGGCACCGGGCGTGCCCGGCGCCGTGCCGTTCTGGAAGGGCGAGGGCGTCGGCCGCCCGTACGAGCTCGGCGAGGCGATCGGCCGTGCGTCGCGGGAGCTCGTCGCGCAGAGCCAGAACGTCGCGCGCGCGCGTCTACAAGAAGAGCACCGCCTCGACGAGAATGCGGCGCAGAACCTGCTCGCGTTCCTGCACGAGCAGGCGGCGGCGACGGGCGCAGTGCCGTCCGACCGCACGGTGGTGATCGAGCGCTTTCGCGACGAGATCGGCGACTGGCGTCTGTGCATCCTGACCCCGTTCGGCGCCCGCGTCCACGCGCCGTGGGCGCTGGCACTTGCCGCGCGTCTGCGCGAGTCGCTCGGGCTCGAGGTGCAGTCGATCTGGTCGGACGACGGCATCGCGCTGCACCTGCCGGACGCCGACGCGCCGCCGCCGACCGACGACATCGTCATCTCGCCCGACGACATCGAGGAGCTCGTCGTGCAGGAGGTGGGACAGAGCGCCCTCTTCGGCGCGCGCTTCCGCGAAAACGCCGCGCGCGCGCTGCTGATCCCGCGGCGCCGTCCCGACCAGCGAACGCCGTTGTGGCAGCAGCGGTTGAAAGCGCAAGGGCTTCTGCAGGTCGCGCGCCGCTACGGCTCGTTCCCGGTCATCCTCGAGACGTACCGCGAGTGCCTACAGGACGTCTTCGACCTGCCGTCGCTGAAGCGGCTGCTGAAGGGCTTGCGCACGCGGGAGATCGACCTCGTCGACGTCGAGACCCCGTCGGCGTCGCCGTACTCCGCCTCGCTGCTGTTCGACTACATCGCGACGTACATGTACGAGGACGACACGCCGCCCGCGGAACGCCGCGCGCAGGCGCTGTCGCTCGACCGCGACCTCTTGCGGGAGCTGCTCGGGCAGGAGGAGCTGCGCGACCTGCTCGACGCCGGAGCGGTCGAGGAGGTCGAGGCGCAGCTGCGCGGAGCGCCGCGCAACGCCGACCAGCTGCACGACCAGCTGCGCCTACGCGGCGACTTGCGCGGCGGCGAGTACGACGAGGGCTTCGCGCAGACGCTGCTGCGCGAACGGCGCGCACTGCTCGTGCGCATCGCCGGCGAGGAGCGGCTGATCGCAGCCGAGGACTCAGGCCGCTACCGCGACGCGATCGGGATCATGCCGCCGGGCGGATTGCCGGAAGTCTTTCTGGACGGCGGACCGGAATCGTTGGAGCAGCTGGTGGTGCGCTTCGCGCGCGGCCGCGGCCCGTTCACGACGGCCGAGGCGAGCGAACACTTCGGGCGCGACCTCGAGCCGTTGCTGCGCGGGCTCGAGCGGCGCGAGCTGCTCGTCCGCGGCGAGCTGCGTCCGGGTGGAACCGAGCGCGAGTGGTGCGACCCCGACGTGCTGCGGCGCCTGCGCCGCGCCTCGCTCGCGGTGCTGCGGAAAGAGGTCGAGCCCGCGGAGCAGGCCGCGCACGGACGCTTCCTCCCGAACTGGCACGGAATCGACCGGCGCGCGACGCTGCGTGAGGCGCTCGTCCCGCTGCAGGGGTTGTCATTGCCGGTGTCGCTGTGGGAATCGGAAGTGCTGCCGCGCCGTGTCCCCGGCTTCAACCCGGGACAGCTCGACCAGCTGTGCTCGTCCGGCGAGGTGGTGTGGGTCGGCGCCGGCCTCGACCGCGTGGCGGTGTATTTCCGCGAGGACGCGGCGGCGCTCGGGCGTCCGGCCGCGGCGCCGCGCCCGGAAGGCGAGGCGCACGACGAGATCCGCGCGGCGCTCGAACGCAGCGCCGAGTTCTGGCACGACCTGGTAGCGGCGACCAGGCTCGAGCCCGAGGTTGCGTTGCCGGCGTTGTGGGATCTCGTCTGGGCGGGCGAGGTGACGAACGACGCGTGGACGCCGTTGCGCGCCGGCCGCCGCTATCAGGCGCCGAAGCTTCAGCGCGGTCGCCCACGGCGCTTCTCCCGGCAGCGCTCGGCCGGCATCACTGCGACGCAGGGCCGCTGGTCGCTGACCGACCGCCTGTTCCCCGACCGGCCGGATCGCCGTGCGCTCGCAGAGCTGCTGCTCGAGCGTCAGGGAATCGTTACGCGCGACGGCGTGCGCGGCGAGGGCATCCCAGGCGGCTACGGCGCCGTCTACGGGGAGCTGCGCGCGCTCGAGACGCTCGGCGTCTGCCGCCGCGGCTACTTCGTGGAAGGGCTCGGCGGCGCGCAGTTCGCGTTGCCCGGCGCCGTCGAGCGGTTGCGGGAGCTGCGCCCGCGCGAGGACGAGGAGCAGGAGCCGCTGCTGCTCGCCGCCGCCGATCCGGCGCAGCCGTACGGCGCTGCGTTGCCCTGGCCGAAGCGGGCGGGTGCTCGCGCCGCACGCGTCGCCGGCGCACATGTCGTGCTGCTCGGCGGTGAGGCCGCCTTGTTCGTCGAGCGCGGCGGGCGGTCGCTCGTCCCGCTCCGCGAGCCGGCGGAGGAGTGGCTGCGCACCGCGCTCACCGTGCTGGTCGAGCACGTGAAGCGCGGCGGCGCGAAGCGGCTCGCGGTGGAGCGCTTCGACGGCGAGCCGGTCGCGGAGACACCGATCTATCCGCTCTTGCTCGAGGCCGGCTTCGTCGCCGGTCCGCGCCGCGCCGTGCTGCGGCCCTAGTCGGCGCTAGACGGGGAAGATGAGTCGTCGTAGGCTCGTCCTAGGGGACAACGGAGACCATTGGGGTCGGAGGAGGCGGGCATGAAAACTGCACGACTCGGTCTCGCGGCGGTCGCAGCGCTCCTGGCGCTCGTAGTCCCGACTGTGGCGCAGGCCAACGAAGTCACGAAGTGGAACGAGATCGCGGTCAACACGGTCCTCGCGCAGCCGCCGATCGCGTCGCAGCCGCCGGCTGCGGCGGTCTTCATGGCGACGGTGCAAGGCGCCGTGTACGGAGCGGCGAATGCGGTCGACAGGCACGGCAAGCCGTACCTCGTCGACCGGAGCTTCCCGAAGGCGTCGCTCGACGCTGCTATCGCGACGGCCGCGTTCCGCGTGATCGACGGGACGTTCTCGTCGCAGCACGCGGCGCTGCGAGCGGCCTATGACGCTTCGCTCGCAGTGATACCGGACGGGAAGGGCAAGGAGCAGGGAATCGAAGTTGGCACGCTGGCGGCCGACGCGATGCTCGCGCAGGGTCACTTCAATCCGCTGGCCATGCCGTGCGACTTCGGCTCCGGCCCGGGCGTGTTCCAGGTGCTTACGGGGCAGGCCTGTGACCCGACTCAGTGGGTCGCGCATGCCGTGCCGTTCCTCGTACAGAACGCGGACCAATTCCGCACTGCCGGCCCGTACCCGCTGACGAGCGCGGCGTACGCGAAGGACGTGAACGAGGTGGAGTCACTCGGCGCCATCAACAGCGCGATGCGCACGCCGGAGCAGAGCCACATCGCAGCGTTCTGGCAGAGCAATCCAGCCCCGGGCTACAACGCACTCGGGCGGCGTTTCGTCGATCAGCTCTCGCTGAGCACGCGTGACAGTGCTCTGCTGTTCGCGATGATCGACCTGAACGCGGCGGACGCGGTCATCACCACCTGGAACGACAAGTACCAGTGGAGATTCTGGCGACCTATGGCCGCGATCAGGAACGCCGACACGGACGGCAATCCGGACACCGTGAGGGACGGGAGTTGGACTCCACTCTTCGATCCGTCACTGCCGGCTTCGATCGGCGGGGTGGGGCCGGCGCTCGTCACACCGCCGTTCCCTGATCACCCATCCGGCCATGCGTCGGTCACGAGCGCGACCATGCATGCGTTCCAATCGTTCTTTGGAACGGACGACATGACGTTCTTCCTCACGAGCAGCCGCTTCCCGGGAGAGCAGCGCTTCTACAGCCGCTTCCCGGATGTGACCGCTCAGGTGGTCGAGGCGCGCATCTGGGGCGGGATCCACTTCAGGCACGCCGACGAGGCGGCCGCAAACATCGGCCGCGAGATCGAGGCGTACACGCACGAGATGCAGTTCGCTTTCGTCCACTAGCGGTTCCGTGTCGGCCTGGCCGTGGGATGACTCCCATGGTCAGGCCGGCGATTACCGGTCAGTTACGCGAGGTGACCTCTCTGTGAGCGGAGGATGACCGCCGGCACGTCCTGTGTGCGACCGGGTCGGTGAGGTGCCTCCCGGTGACATGGAGGGTGACATGAACATTCGGCACATCTTTTTGCTCGCGGCTTCCGCCCTGACCCTGGCACTCGTTGTCGCAGGTCCGGCCGCGGCGAAGCCGGGGCCTCTGACGACCGAGCAGATCGTCACCCAGTCCTCGTCCTCGACGCCCGATCTCGTCGAGCGATGGCTTCAGCTGCAACCGGCGTCGGCGTACTACACGCCCGCCGCGCTGAGGGCGGATGGGTTGCGGATGCAGGCGATGGCACGGACGTACGCGCGACTTTCGGCGACCAGCGCCGCAAGCTCCGATACCTTCGACGTGAGCGACGCGCTCGTCGGAGCAGCGGGTGGCATTGGCATCGCGATCTGCGCCGGCGGACTCGTCTTCGCCGTGTTGCGCAGCAGGCGTCCGCAGGTCGCGCTCTAGAACAACCGGTTGGCTGGGGGGCGTGGGAGCGGTCTTCGGGCCGCTCCCCGCGTTTGGCCGGTTCTGCGCGGGGCAGATCGTTCGGCGATGAACCGTTGGGGCGAGCGGACGCCGTTCGTCGGCGAGGGCTCCTGGCCGGAGCGCGTCGACGCCTCGCTCGAGGTGCCGGAACGGGACGTCGAGCGCTGCGTTTCGCAGATCAAAGGAGGCGTCGCCGCAGGCGCTCGTCGCCGGTAGTCCCGTTTAGATCGCGCGGACGTCGGCTACCCAGTTGGTATGGCCAAGCTGAGCGCGGACTTCCTGCTCGAGCGCCTCGCCCAGAACGGCGTCAGACGGATCTACGGCTACCCCGGCGACGGGATCAACGCGATCATCGGCGCGCTCGAACGGCACCAAGACATCAAGTTCGTCCAGGTGCGGCACGAGGAGCAGGCCGCGTTCATGGCCTGCGCGCACGCGAAGTGGACGGGGGAGGTCGGGGTCTGCCTCGCGACGTCCGGGCCGGGCGCGATCCATCTGCTGAACGGCCTGTACGACGCGAAGCTCGACCACCAGCCCGTGCTCGCCATCGTCGGCCAGCAGGCGCGCATGGGTCTCGGCGGCAGCTACCAGCAGGAGGTCGACCTCGTCACGCTGTTCAAAGACGTCGCGCACGAGTACGTGCAGATGGCGTACGAGCCGGCGCAGATTCGTCACCTCGTCGACCGCGCGCACCGCATCGCCCTCGACCAGCGCACGGTGACGGCGCTGATCATCCCGAACGATCTTGCGGAGGAGCCGGCGCAGGAGGAGCCGCCGCGCGAGCACGGTGCGGTCGTGTCCGCCCCGGGTTACACGCCCGCGCGCGTCGTGCCGCCGCGCGGCCAGCTCGAGCAGGCGGCCGAGATCCTCAACGCCGGTGAGAAGGTCGCGATGCTCGTCGGACAGGGTGCGCGCGGCGCGAGCGACGAGGTCGCCCGGGTCGCCGAGCTGCTCGGCGCGGGCGTCGCGAAGGCGCTGCTCGGCAAGACGGTCGTCTCCGACAACCTGCCCTTCGTCACCGGCTCGATCGGCCTGCTGGGGACGAAGCCGAGCTGGACGCTGATGAACGAGTGCGACACGGTGCTGATGGTCGGGTCCTCGTTCCCCTATTCCGCGTGGCTGCCGAAGCCGGGGCAGGCGCGCGGCGTGCAGATCGACATCGACGGGCGGATGCTCTCGATCCGCTACCCGATGGAGTGCGCGCTCGTCGGCGATGCAAGGGAGACGCTGGTCGAGCTGATGCCGCTGCTGCAGCGGAAACAGGACCGCTCCTGGCGCGAGCAGATCGAGGAGGAGATCGGGGAGTGGTGGCGCCTGCTGGAGGAGCGAGCGCTGCAGGACGCGGATCCGATCAACCCGCAGCGCTTGTTCTGGGAGCTGAACCGCTACCTGCCGGAGGACGCGATCCTCTCCTCGGACTCCGGCTCGGCGGCGAACTGGTACGCGCGCGACCTCCAGCTCGGGCCGTCGCACATGGCGTCGCTCTCCGGGACGCTGGCGACGATGGGGCCGGGCGTGCCCTACGCGATAGCGGCGAAGTTCTGCCATCCGAATCGTCCGGCGGTCGCGCTCGTCGGCGACGGCGCGATGCAGATGAACGGCATGGCCGAGTTGATCACCGCGGAGAAGTACTACAAGGAGTGGGCCGACCCGAGGCTGGTCGTGCTGGTGCTGAACAACCGCGACCTGAACCAGGTGACGTGGGAGCAGCGGGCGATGCAGGGGGATCCGATGAACCCGGACACGCAGCGGATTCCGGACGTGCGCTACGCCGACTTCGCCGAGCTGATCGGGCTGCGCGGCGTCCGGGTCGAGCAGCCGGAGGACATCGGCGACACGTGGCGGCAGGCGTTCGAGGCAGATCGTCCGTTCGTGATCGACGCGGTCTGCGATCCGGATGTGCCGCCGCTGCCGCCGCACATCCGCACCGACCAGGCGCGCTCGCTGCTGAAGGCGTTGCGCAAGGGCGATCCCGAGGCACGCGGTGTCATCAGCCAGTCCTTCAAAGAGAAGATCATCGAGTTCCTCCCCGGTCGATAGGGTCGACGCCTTCGCGCGGACGATTCCGACGGACGCGCCGGAATCGGACGGGACGCTCGAATGGGACTCGACCACGATCGTCGTCGTGCGCGTGTTCGCCGGAGACACGTCCGGCCTCGGGTACACCTACACACACGACGCGGCCGTCCGCCTGATCGAAGACAAGCTCGCGCCCGCCGTCCGCGGCGCCGACGTGGCGGCGCGCGACCCCTCTTGTGTCTGGCACGAAATGGGGCATTTGCTGCGGAATATCGGTCGTCCGGGGCTGGGCTTCATGGCCATGTCTGCCGTCGATATCGCGTTGTGGGATCTGCGCGCGCGGCTGCTCGAGCAGCCGCTGGTCGACGTGCTCGGCGCGGTGCGGGACGAGGCCGCCGTGTACGGGTCCGGAGGGTTCACTTCGTATTCGCTGGAGCGGCTTGCGGAGCAGCTCGGCGGCTGGGTCGCCGACGGGATCCCGCGCGTGAAGATGAAGGTCGGCCGCAATCCGGAGGAGGATCCCGCGCGGCTCGACACGGCGCGGGCGGCGATCGGAGGCGCCGCCGAGCTCTTCGTCGATGCCAACGGTGCGTACGACCGCGACGAGGCGGTCGAGTGGGCGCACCGGTACGCGCAGGAGTGGGACGTGCGCTGGTTCGAAGAGCCGGTCAGCTCGGCCGACTTCGCCGGTCTGCGCCTCGTGCGCGAGCAGGCACAGCTCGACGTCGCCGCGGGCGAATACGCATTCGTGCCGGCCGACTTCCGCAACCTGCTCGACGCGCAGGCCGTCGACTGTCTCCAGGCCGACGTGACGCGTTGCGGCGGCTACACCGGCTTCCTCAACGCTGCCGCCCTCGCGGAGCAGTACGGACTGCAGGTCTCCGCGCACTGTGCGCCGCAGGCGAGCGCACACGTCTGCTGCGCCGCCTCGGACTTCCGGCACATCGAGTACTTCCACGACCACATCCTGGTCGAGCACGATCTCTTCGACGGTGTGCTCGTGCCGGAGAACGGCGCCCTTCGACCCGACCGCTCGCGTGCCGGGCACGGGCTCGAGCTGAAGGCGTGAACGCTTCTACGCGAGCCGACCGAGCACGTAGCCGAACAGCGCGTGCCGGTAGACGCCTTGCGCGAATGCGCGCGGGCTCCTAACCGCCTCCGGCTCGAACAGGCCGAGCAGCGGCCAGAGGACAGTGTGCTCCGCGACGGCGAGTGCAACGGCGAGCCGCCGCTGATCGATCCCGGTGCGCCGTTGCACGGCAGCGTACGCGAGCCCGAACAACGCGCCGTTGAGCGCGTGCACGTGGAGCCCGCCGACGAGGCGGACGTCGGAGTAGTCGCAGCGAAAGAGGCGACGGTCGAGCGGCTCCTGCAGTCCCCAGACCGTCGCGGCGACCGCTCCTGCAAAAGCCGCGCGCATACCCTGTCAGCATGCCCGAAGGGGACGCGCTCCACCGCGCCGCGCGACGGCTGCAGGTGCTCGTGGGCCAGGAGCTGGAGGTGGAGACGCCCCACCCGCGCGCAGCGGTGAAGCAGCTGGCGCCGCGGCTGAACGGACGCCGGCTCGATCGTGTCGAGGCGATCGGCAAGAACCTCCTCCTCCACTTCGACGGCGGGCTCGTCCTGCGCAGCCATCTCCGGATGAACGGACGCTGGCGCGTGCTCGAACGCGACGCGCCTGTTTTCGGCACGCCCTGGCTGGTCCTCCGTGGTGCCAGACACACCGGCGTGCTCTGGAACGGACCTGTCCTCGAGCTCGACCGCGGCATCGCGCGGCGGCTCGGCCCGGACATCCTGGCCGAACCGCCCGACTACGACGCGATGCTGGAGCGGGTCCGTGCCGGGCCGCAGACGCGCGCGATCGGCGACGCGCTGCTCGACCAGCGCCTCGTCTCGGGCATCGGCAACGTCTGGAAGGCCGAGTCGCTCTGGGCCCAGCACATCTCGCCGTGGCGCGCGCTCGCGGACGTCTCGAACGACGAGCTGCGCGCCGTCCTCGTCTCGGCGCACGAGCTGATGCGCGCGCGCCTCGACGGGGTGCCAGGCACGAGACATGTCTACCGCCGCAAAGGCCACATGTGTCCGCGCTGCGGGACGCCGATCAAATCCTGGCCGCAAGGCGACGACGCGAGAATGGCGTACTGGTGCCCGCAATGCCAGAGAGGACAGGAGCCGCCCGCGGCGTAACGGAAGCCGTGGTCGTGCGCGCTCCACAGCTATACTCCGAGCTCAGGGCGTTCTGCCTCGGGAGCTTCCGGGCGCTGCTCGCGGACATCGAGCGCGGCGACGAGCTTCAGTTCGCGTTCGAGGAGCACACTTCGTACGCAAAGCCGGCGTTGTACGAGTACCGCCCGCTCGTGAAGCCGTTCATCGAGCACCGTGCGCACACGCTGCGGAAGCGTCCGGACGCACAGCTCGCGGTCGAAGAGCTGACGCGGCAGCCCGCCGCCACGATCTTCGCGCGCGCTCATGCCGGTCCTCGCGCGCGTGAAGATGAGGCGCTGTTCGGCAGCGTGCTGCTGCCGCTCCTGACGGACACGGCGGAGGTCTGCGGCGGTTTCGACTGGGACGACGGCGCGTTCGACCGCGCCTATGCCACGCTGGAGCGTGCGCTCTTCGGCGAGCGCCACCAGTACGGCGCCGTCGCGCCGGTGATCGGGCTGACGACCGGGGGCACGACGATCGAGCTCGGCCGCGGCCTGCGGCTGCGCGTCGCGGCGGCGGGCGAGTTTGCGAAGCTGTGGCCGGAGGCGCAGGGATTGCTGCCGCCTGACTTCGGCCGCGAGCCGGATCGCCTCAGCGTGCTCGAGCTGGAGCGGACGCTCGAGAGCGGCGCGAGCGAGGCGCCCGACGCGCCGGGCGAGCTCGCCGACGCGATCACGGCGATTCGTCTTGCAACCGCAGCGCCTGTCGCAGCCGGCCCCGTCCTGTTCGAGCGGCTGGACTGGCGCCCGTACGGCATCCGCCCCGTCGTCCCGATCGCCGCGACGCAACCCGCGGGCGAGCCCGAACGGCTCGACGCGTTCCGCGCGACGCTGGCGGCGGACATGCTGTTGAAGCTCGACGAGGTGGACGACGACCCGGAGCTCGGCGAGGCGATCGACCGCTGGGAGCTGTCGCGTTTCCAGGACGGGCCGTTTCAGGCGGAGCAGCTGCGCGAGTCGCTCTCGGCGCTGCTCGGCGGCAGCGACGGACTGTGGGCTGCGGCCGTCCGCGGTGCGATCCTGCTCGGCGAGACGCCGCGTGCGCGCGCGGAGCTGCAGGACCGGCTGTCCGGCGATCCCGATCCGGATGTCGTGCGGCGCGCCATCGTGGAGACGATCCTGCACGGCGACCGGCCGTCGCTCGTCCAGACGTTGGACCAGACGATCCTCGGACTGCGTCCGGCACCAACTCGGCACATTCCCGTCACAGACACGCGCGCACTCGCCGGCTAGTTTCGTTCACATGGACGAGGCCCGCGCGGTACTGGCCCGGCTCGACCGGATCGAGACCCTCGAGCGCGAGGGCGCACCCCCCGGCGTCCTCCTCGACGAACTGCGCGGGCTCGTCCACGACGCGGAGGCGTGGGCACGAACGGAAGGAGGTGAGCGAGCGAAGAACGCAGTCGAACGTTGCGCAGCGGCGCTTGCCGTACCCATCTCTTAGAGTCGGCCGGCGTGGGCATTGCGCACTGGGACGAGGTCGAGAAGCGGCGGCACGAGCGTGCCCAGATGGCGGGCACCTGGTCGGATCTCGGTCGCGCGGCGGAGAGCTACCGCTGCGGACTTACCCGGTTCGAGCTCAGCCCGGGCGACATGCCGACACCTGCGCACGTACACGGCGAGGCCGAGGAGATCTTTTGGGTCCTGCGCGGCTCGGGTCTCACGTGGCTCGACGGCAAGGCGTACGAGATCCGCGCGGGTGACTGCGTCGTCTACAGGAACTTCCACGAAGCGCACACAATCAGGGGTGGCGACGACGGCCTCGACGTCCTCGCGTTCGGAGCGCGCGAGTACCTGCCGAGCGGCGAGCTGCCGCGGGGGCGGTCGATGTGGACGATCACCGGGTACGTCGAGGTGCAGGACGGCCATCCGTGGGATCGGGAGCCCGAGCTCGTCTGGCCGGAGCCCGAGCCCGAGCGCGCGCCGAACATCGCCAACGTCGCCGATGTCGAGGCCGACACGTTCGGCGCTTGCACGCGCCGCTACGTCGCAGACGCGGCCGGCTCACGCTGGACGGGGATGACGCACATCGAGTGCGCTCCGGGCGGGTCATCGGGGCCGCCGCATGCGCACTCGGCAGAGGAGGAGATCTTCGTCGTGCTCGACGGCACCGGCGTATTCGAGGTCTGGCCGGACACGGAGCATCCCGTGCGCGCTGGGTCGGTGGTCGCCGTGCCGCCGGGCAGCGGGTACGCGCACCGCTTCCGCGGCGGCGACAGCGGCCTGACGTTCCTTGCGTGGGGCACGCGCGAGCCGAGCGACATCTGCTGGTACCCGCGCTCGCAGAAGATGATGTGGCGCGGCGTCGGTGTCATCGGGAGGATCGAGACGCTGGACTACTGGGATGGCGAGGAGGTCGACTAGTTTCGGACTGAAGGTCTAGCTCGGTCCACCGGTTTGGGCCTTCAGCCAATCGAGCGAGCCGAGGTACACCTCTCAGCGAGGGGCGATACGCCCCTGAAAACGAGGTGGGGAGGTTCCGATGTCTGATGTGCTGCTCAAGCGCCTGCGCAACGAGCAGGGCCAGACGTTCGTGGAGTATGCGCTCATCCTGGCTGTCGTCGTGGTCGGCGTGCTCCTCGCCGTGACGTGGAGCGGCCTGGGCGACGCGATCCAGGCAGCGATCGACACGGTCAGCGGCGCGGTCTAGCCTTCGGCAATTGTGCGGCGTGAGCCTTTGGGTCGCGCCGCACACGGGGCACGCCGAGCGCTCGTACTTTGCTCCCGCGCGTGACAAGCACGATCGGCCCGATGAAGTTGCTCGACAAATCTGCACCTCCATGAGCCGGATTAGGAATATGCTCAACGCGTCCTCCGCCCGGTCCCCGCGGTCAATTCCCCGGTGGGAGGAACCGGAACCGGCACGTGCCTGCATACGAACTCGTTCTGCGGCGGCCGCACCGCAAGGATCGCGTTCGCCACTGCCACACATCCGAAACGCGCATCGGCGATGTCGTCTACGTCGACGGGATACCGTGGGTCGCCGTCTCGAAGGAGCCGCCGCTCGGGCTCCGACGCATCGAGCGCGTCATCTGTGTCCCGAGGACCGTGCGAACCATCCACTGAGGAGCCGTCTGCTCGCCCATTGAAGTGAGGCGTCGTCTACCCGGTGCCGCATGATCCAGTGATGCTGCACGCGGGTGACGACGGCCTGACAGCCGGCGCAGCCGTCGCCGCTGCCCATTCGCGACGCGCAAGTGACGAAGGTGCGTCATTTCTCGCGCACGGCACGCGACGGGCAGGCGACGTTTGCTATTACCCTGGGTCGAACAAGATCTAGTGGCGGGGTCTTGGCCTCACGCCCGGTTGAAGCCGCTGGCATACGACGACGGCAAGCCCGAGGACTGACGCCTCTCCCCGCGAAGACCACACTCCTGCACCCGACCCGGAAAGGCGCGGCGCTGTCCCTCGAACGGATCTCCAGGCTTCTCGAAGACTTCCCGATATCGAGTCGCATGGGGAGAGCACGTCGTCTCGCCGGCTCGCGTCGAGTCCGGATCGCCGTGAACGCGGTCTTCGTGGGCGGCGCGCTCACGGCAGCCGCCCTGACGGTCCTCCACTTTGTGCACTCGGGTTGGCCGCTCGCGAGCGCCGATCCCCTGCTCGTCGTCGCGGCGGGCGTCCTCTTCCTCTTCGCGTACGCGTTCAAGGCGTGGGGCTGGCAGCGGCTCTTCCCCGAGGGGCAGCGCCCTGAGGCGCTGACGCTCGCTGCCGCCGGCGGCGCCGCCTCGGTCGGCGGTGTCGCGCTTCCCGGCCGGTTCGACGAGGCGATCCGCATCGCAGTGGTCCGGCGGCTTCCGGGGAAGAAGACGGCGGGCCTCGGTGCGATCTGCCTGACCCTGATCGTCGTCGGCCTGCTCGACAGCGCCGCGCTCGCGCCGATGGCGTCGGTCGCGGCCGCCGCGTCCCACTCCGGCGGCGTCCAGGTCGGCTTCGCGCTCGTCGCGGCCGCGGGTGTCGCCGCTGCGGCGCTCGTCCTGTGCCTGCCGCGCATCGCCCGACTGAGCTTCGTCAGCCGCTGGAAGGTCGGCCGCTGGCTGCGCGAGCACACCGCCTGTCCGCGCTCCGCGTCGCAGGCCTGGCTGCTGATCTCCGTCTCGTGGGCGCTTCGCGGCGTCGCGGTGTTCGTCCTGCTGAACGCACTGGCGGTCGGCGGCTCGTTCACGCTCGCTCTCGCGTTCCTCTGCGCCTCGGCTGCATCGGCCTCGCTGCCGATCGCACCCGCCGGCGCCGCCACACAGGCCGGCGCAGGTGCGGCGATCCTGATCGTGGCCGGCATCCCCAAGGGCGAGGCGCTTGCGTTTGCGGTGGCGGCTCAGGGCCTCATCATCTTCGTCGGCGCGATCGTGGTCGCGGCCGCCGGCGTCTGGGCGCTGATCGCTCGCTTTCGCCCGGCGCGCGCGGCGATTCTTACCTAGTTCTTACATCCGGATCTGCAGCTTCGCCGCTACCTGTGCTTCGATGAGCCGCGCGGCCGTGAAGATGAAGATCCTCGTCACCGTCCTCGCGCTCGTTCTCACGCTCCTCGCTGCGGCGGGTGCGAGCGCCGCCATCGTCAATACGACCGACCTGCAGGGTCGGCCGATGACGTTCGACGTGCGCGCGAAGAACGTCGACACCGATTGGTACGCGAACGTCCTGCGCGCGACCGCGCACGGCAACGAGATCGGCGACGTCACGATCAGGATCGTCCCCGATCCGCAGATCGAGGCGCTGTGCGGCTCGGAAGCGGCGGCGTGCTACACGCACGTCGGCTCGCGCCCGACGATCATGATCCCCGCCGGCAAGAACCAGTTCATCGAAGGCACCCTGGTCCATGAGTACGGGCACCACGTCGACGCGTCGACGCCAAATCCCGGCATCCCCGAGCTGAACGGCATCCCCGTGTGGTGGCAGGACCGCGGGATGGCCGCGCTCTTCGCGAGCCGCCAGGTCGCGTTCGACTACTCGCTCGGGTGGGCGCACAGCATTCCGGAGATCTTCGCGGACGACTACGCGTCCATCCACGTGGGGCCGTCGTACCACTACGCGATCACGTGGCTGAGCCCGCCCGACGACAAGCTGAAGGCCGACATGTTCGCCGCGCTCGGCACGCCGCCCGCGGCGCTGCCGGCCGCGCCGAACACGCCGCTGGTCGTCAACCGCACCGGCACGCTCACGCCGCACGACACGAAGAGCGTCCCGTTCGGGCTCCTCGGCCCGGGCCGGCGCGTCACCTTCACCGCGACCGTCTCGCGCGCCAAGCGCACGGGCGTCCGTGCGCGCATCCAGGTGGTCTGCAACGGCAGCGTCGCCGGGACGAGAACGATCGCCAAGGGCCAGAAGAAACGTACGCTCGTCCTCCCGAACATGGGACCGGGCGACTGCGACGCGCGGCTCGTCAGCGCGGCCACGGTCCTGCTGAAGTACACGCTCCGGCTCCAGCTCCAGTCGCCTGAGCAGGCCGCCGGCGACCTGATCGCCCGCTAGGGCGCCGTCCGGAACCCGCATGATTATGCGGGTCATCGGAAGGAACGGGCTATCCTGGGTTGAAAGAGCGCCGCATGGGGCTCTCACGCCTACTTCCGCGTCCCAACACACGCGGACCGTCCACTGAGAAGGAACCGTCTATGGCTCGGGTCATCGCGTTCGCCAACCAGAAGGGTGGCGTTGCGAAAACGACCACCACGCTGAACCTCGGAGTCGCGCTCAAGGAGAGCGGTCACTCCGTGCTCGTGGTCGACCTCGACCCGCAGGGGAACCTGACGATGAGCCAGGGCTGGAACCCCGACGAGATCGAGCGCTCGATGTTCGACGTGCTCGTCCACCGGCTCCCGATCGAGGAGATCATCCGCAAGGCGGAGGTGGACGTCGCCGTCTCGTCGATCGACCTCGCGGGCGCCGAGCTTGCGCTCTCCTCGATGATCGGCCGCGAGCGCGCGCTCGAGAAGGCGCTGGTCTCGGTCAAGCCGAACTACGACTACATCCTGATCGACACGCCGCCGTCGCTGGGCCTGCTGACGATCAACGCGCTCGTCGCGTCGAACGGCGTGATCGTCCCGGTGCAGTGCGAGTACCTCTCGCTCCGCGGGCTCGTCCAGCTCGAGAACACGCTGTCGATGATCCGCGAGAACCTCAATCCAGAGGTGGAGATCCAGGGGATCCTCCCGACGATGTTCGACAAGCGCCTCTTGCACTCGCGCGAGGCGATCGACATCCTCAGGGAGAACTTCGGCGATCTCGTCTTCAACACCAAGATCCGCAAGACCGTGCGCTACGCCGAGGCGCCCGTGAAAGGACAGTCCGTGCTCGGCTACGACCCGACCGGCGACGCCGCCGCCCTCTACCGCGACCTCGCAAAGGAGGTGCTCAATGGCGCGAAAACGCGCGAGCATGCGTGAGGGCCCGCTCGCCGAGCTCTTCAAGGCGACCGAGGCGGCACAACGGCAGCAGGAGCGCGAGGCCGCGGGGCAGGAACCGCCCGCGGAGGAGCCGCACGAGTCGACGGTCGAGCACGTCCCGACCTGGGAGGACGAGGTCGAGACGCCCGTTCCGCCGGTTCCGAGCCCGCAGCCCGAGCCCGAGCCGCAGCCTGAGCCCCCGCCGGCCCCGGCGCCGGAGCCGATTCCCGCTCCGCCCTCGATCCCCGAGCCTCCTGTCACCAAGTACTTCGAGCCGATGCCGGAGCCTGCGCCGCGCCTGTCGCACGCACGCACCGGCTCGCTCGGCTCGTACCTCGCCAAGATCCAGGTGATCGGCGTCGGCGGCGGCGGCCTGAACGCGGTGAACCGGATGATCGACGCCGGTATCAACCAGGTCGAGTTCGTCGCCGTCAACACCGACCTGCAGCAGCTGCAGCTCTCCGACGCCGAGAGCAAGATCCACATCGGCCGCGACCTGACGCAGGGCCTCGGGTCAGGCGCCGAGCCCGAGGTCGGGCGCAAGGCTGCCGAGGAGAGCTACGACCAGATCAAGCACGCGCTCCGGGGCTCGGACATGGTGTTCGTGACCGCTGGCGAGGGCGGCGGGACCGGCACCGGCGCTGCCCCCGTCGTCGCGCGGATCGCGAAAGAGCTGGGCGCGCTGACCGTCGGCATCGTCACGCTGCCGTTCAAGTTCGAGGGGACGAAGCGGCGCGGCCAGGCCGATGCGGGCGTCGACTTCCTGCGCAAGGAGACCGACACGACGATCGTGATTCCGAACGACCGCCTGCTCGAGGTGCTCGACAAGTCGACCTCGATGATCGACGCGTTCAAGATCGCCGACGACGTCCTGCGCCAGGGCGTTCAGGGCATCTGCGACCTGATCACGCTGCCGGGCCTGATCAACCTCGACTTCGCCGACGTGCGC
>DATIDT010000001.1:0-5185 GCA_035456125.1 Gaiellaceae bacterium | reverse complement strand
TCGGCGACGACCTCTGCGCCCGCGGGCGGCGCCGTGACCGTGTCCCGGTGCGACATCCACACCGTCTGTTCGTCCGGGAGCCCGGCAAAGAGCTGCGACTCGACCGCGGTCATCGCCGTCTTGCCGAACTCCGAGACTCCGGTGCGCTCTACCCTGCCGCCGAGATCGAGCGCCATCAGCTGCGCGCCGTAGCAGATGCCCAGCGTCGGAACGCCGAGCTCGAACAGCTTCGGGTCGATGCGCGGCGCGCCGTCCGCGTACACGGACGCGGGTCCGCCGCTGAGGATCAGCGCATGCGGGTTGCGCGCGCGCACCTGGTCGGCCGTCACGCGGTGACCGACGAGCTCGGAGTAGACGCGCGCCTCGCGCACGCGCCGGGCGATCAGCTGCGCGTACTGCCCACCGAGATCCAGCACCAGAACGGGGCGCTCCTCCGGAGCGCGTTCGGGCAGCGGCAGGATCTCAGCGCCGATAGTTGGGAGCCTCCTTCGTGATCGTGACGTCGTGCGGATGGCTCTCGCGCAACCCGGCCGCGGTGATTCGCACGAACTGCGCCTTCTTCAGCTCTTCGATGGTTGCGGCACCGCAGTAGCCCATCGCCTGCCGAACGCCGCCGACGAGCTGGTGCAGGATCGCGGCGACCGGCCCCTTGTACGGCACGCGTCCTTCGATGCCTTCGGGCACCAGCTTCTCGACGTCCTCGACGTCGCCCTGGAAATACCGGTCCCGCGACGAGCCGCGGGCGCGCATCGCGCCGAGCGAGCCCATGCCGCGGTACTCCTTGAAGCGCTCGCCCTGATGGAGCACGACATCGCCGGGGCTCTCGTCGGTGCCCGCGAGGAGCGATCCCGCCATGACACAATCCGCGCCCGCCGCAAGCGCCTTGGCGATGTCGCCGGAAGACGTCATGCCACCGTCCGCAATGATCGGCACGGTCGCGTCCCGCGCACAGTCGTAGATGGCCGTGATCTGCGGAACACCGACTCCCGCGACGACGCGAGTCGTGCAGATGGAGCCAGGACCTTGTCCGAGCTTCACTGCATCCGCGCCGGCGTCGACGAGTGAGCGCGTGGCCTCGACCGTCGAGACGTTGCCGGCGACGACCTGGATGTCCCACTCCGACTTCACGCGTTCGACCATCTGCGGGACGGACACGGAATGGCCGTGCGCCGTGTCGACGACCAGGACATCCACGCCCGCGTCGACGAGCGCTCCGGCGCGTTCCCATGCATCGGCGCCGACGCCGACGGCGGCGCCGACGCGCAGCCGGCCCCGGTCGTCCTTCGTCGCGTTCGGGAACTCGATCCGTTTCTGAATGTCCTTCACCGTGATCAGCCCGCGGAGCCGCCCCTCGCCGTCGACAACCGGCAGCTTCTCGATCTTGTGCCGGTGCAGGATCGCCTCCGCCTCGCGCAGCGTCGTCCCGACGGGAGCCGTCACGAGCCCGTCCGCCGTCATCAGCGCCGTCACGGGCTGTGACGCGTCGGGTGCGAAGCGAAGGTCACGGTTCGTGAGAATCCCGACGAGCTTCCCCGCGGCGTCGGTGATCGGCACGCCGGAGATGTGGTACCGAGCCATCAGCTCGAGCGCGTCCGACACGAGCGCCTCGGGCGGCAGCGTCACCGGCTCGACGATCATGCCGGACTCCGACCGCTTCACCTTGTCGACCTCCGCGACCTGCGCGTCGATCGGCAGGTTGCGGTGGATGATCCCTATTCCGCCCTCGCGCGCCAGGGCGATCGCGAGGCGCGCCTCGGTGACGGTGTCCATCGCCGCGGACACGATCGGGATCTCGATCCTGATCTCCCGCGTCAGCTGTGTCGCCGTCGAGACGTCGTTCGGCAGGACGTGCGACTCGGCCGGGACGAGCAGCACGTCGTCGAACGTCAGGCCTTCGCGCGAGAACTTACGGTCGAGCTCGACGAGGCGTTCCAGCTGCGCCTGGTCGAGATTCAGACCCTCCATCGGATCAGGATAACGACCGCTCAGGTCGACACAGGCTCGAGCTCGCGGACGTCCACGGCGTTCCGCAGGCGCGTGGCGTCGCGCGGCTCGAAGCGGCCGGCCCCGACCTCGAGCGTCGAGGCCGCGCCGGCGGCCACCGCCGTACGCAGCGAGTCCTCGAGCGACCGTTCCGCCGCCCGCGCCGCGAGGAAGGACGCGAGCAGCACGTCACCCGCGCCGACGCCCGAGACCGGCTCGACCTGCGGCGCCACGGCCCGCAACCGCAACCGCTTCCGTTCCTCCCGGAAGAGCCCGAAGCTCCGCGTCTCCGACGTGATCAGCACGTTCCGGGCTCCCATGTCCGCGATCCGCTCGACGGCCATCAGGTAGTCCTCGTCGTCGCGGAACTCCTGGCCGACCAGCCCCTCGGCCTCGCGCTGGTTCGGCGACACGAGGAACGGCTCGGCCTCGACGCCGAGCCGCAGCGGCGTCCCCTCGCAGTCGAGCACGGCCGGGACGTGACGGCGATTCAGGTCGCGAATCGCATCGGCGTAGAACGAGTCCTCGACGCCGCGCGGGAGCGTCCCCGAGAACACGACCATGTCTGCGCCACGCGCGAGGTAGCTGATCTTCTCCAGCAGCATCGTCAGCTCTTCAGGCTCGACGTGCGGGCCCCACTCGTTGATCTCCGTGTACGTCGCGGTCGTGGGATCGACGACCGCCGTGGAGGTACGCGACTCGTCGGCTATGCGGACGAAGTCGTTGAGGATTGCCTCCGTCGTCAGCTCTTCGACGATGCGAGTACCGGTGCGGCCGCCGGCAAGACCGGTCGCGACGACCGGGACGTCGAGGCGCTTCAGCGCCCGCGCGACGTTGATGCCCTTGCCGCCCGCGAGCGTCAGGCCCTGGCTCGCACGATGGCGCTGCCCGAGCTGGAAGTTCGGCACGGTCAACGTCCGGTCGACCGCGGCATTCAAGGTGACGGTGACGATCACGAGAACCAGCTCCCGATGTGATGGAGCGTACGCGAGACGTAGAAACCGACGCGGCGGGCGAAGCCCGGCCGCGAGACCGAGCGCTGCGCGACGAGCGCACGCCGTGCGATCAGGCGCTTCCCGGAGTAGACACGTACCTCGCCCGCACGTTGTCCACGCGCGACCGGCAGCTTCAGCGTCGACCGCGCGACGACGCGTTCGACGAGCGGCCGGTCGACGCGGACGGCGCCGACGGCGCCGCGTGCGGCAACCAGCGGCACGGCGGCCTTGCCGTAGCCCACCTCTGCCCTGAGGTAGATGCGCTGCGGCTGAACGACCCACGTGGGCCGGTAGCGCGAGATGCCCCAGCGAAGGAGAGATGCGAGATCGGCGTTCCGCTGCGAGCGCGTCGGGCTACCGAGCACCGTCGTGTACAGCGTGACGCCGTTCCGGCGCACTGCGGCGACCTGGCACCAGCCTGCCGCGGAGGTGTGGCCGGTCTTGACGCCGTAGACGCCGCGGAACACGCCGAGCAAGTCGTTCCACGTGTGCAGCGTCCTGCCGCCGGAGATCGAGGCGGTCCGCTCGCGCACGACCGAGCGGACCTGCGGCAGCTGCATCGCCGTCTCGGCGAGCCGCGTCACGTCGAGCGCCGTCGAGTAGTGGGCCGGCGCATCGAGCCCGTCGGGTCGCGCGAAGTGCGTGCGCGTCAGTCCCAGCTCGGAAGCGCGCGCGTTCATCATCCCCACGAACGCACGCTCGTTCCCGTGGCCGACGTAGTCGGCCAGCGCGTCGGCTGCGTCGTTCGCGCTCTGGATGAGAGCGCCCTTGACCAGGTCGCCGACTGTGATGCGCTCGCCTGCGCGCAGGTTGATCGTCGACTCGCCCACATCGGCGGCGTCCGAGCGCACGTGAACGACGTCGTGCCACTTGGCGTGGTCGAGCGCGACGATCACCGTCATCAGCTTCGTGATGCTCGCGATCGGCACGCGTGACCACGCATGCTTCTGCGCGAGCACCTCGCCCGTGGCCGGATTGACGACGAAGTACGCGCGAGCCGAGACGGCGGGCGGGCCGGCATGTGCGGGAGTCGCGAAGACGAGCGTCGCGGCCGCAGCGACGAGCAGGCGAAGCCTCACGAGCCTCAAGGCTAGCCGACCCGGATCCGCTGGCCGGGCTGGAGTCCGGCCGGATCGAGCCCGGGATTCCAGGTCAGCAGCTGGTCGACGCTCGTGTTGTATTGGGACGCGATCGCGCCGAGCGTGTCACCGCTCTGGATCGTGTAGTACTGCGCGTTCGCCGGCGCGCTGGTGGTGTCCACCGTGGCGGAGCCCGTGAGCGTGATCGTCGTCGTCGGCGCTGCGGACGTCGTCGTGTGCGCGGTCGTCGTCGGAGCGGCGACGGTCTGCTCCTTGGAGCCGTTGTCGAGGCCGGACTTGATCAGCAGCACCGCGATCGTGACGGCGAGGAGGAAGGCCGCGGGCGCGCCGTAGCGCGTCAGCTCGCGGCGCCTGGCCGGATCCATGCGCGGTGTCTACCAGCCGGAGACGGCCCACACGTCGCGGGCGTACCTCGACGCCTCGGCGGCCGCAGCGGTGCGCCAGTCCATTCCCGAGACTCGGAACGCGTAGATGACGTTGCGCGCGACGTTGACGAGCGCGCTCGCCGGGCCGCTCGTAAACGCACGCGCGACGTCTGCCGGGGTCGCGCCCTGCGCACCGACACCCGGAAGCAGCAGGATCGAGCGAGGCAGCAACCGTCGCGCCTCGCCCACCGCGCGCGGATGGGTTGCACCGACGACGGCCCCGACGGCGGAAAGCCCGTGCTCGCCGACCAGGTCGTCGCCCCACTCGGCCACGAGCTCGGCGACCTGGTGCCACACGTGCCGCCCGTCGGAGAGCACGAGGTCCTGCACCTCGGCACCGCCTGCGTTCGACGTCTTCACGACGCAGAAGAGCCCCGCGCCGTCGCGCCGGCATGCGGCCAGGAACGGCTCGACGGAGTCGCGCCCGAGGTATGGGTTGACCGTGACCGCGTCGGCGAGCGGCTCGCGGCCGTTCGAGGGCTCGAGGTACGCGGCCGCGTACGCCCGGGCGGTCGAGCCGATGTCGCCGCGCTTGGCGTCCGCGATCACCTGCAGGCCGGCGGCCCGTGCATAGGCGCAGACGTCCTCCAAGGCGCGGACTCCGTCCGAGCCGAGCGCCTCGAAGAACGCAATCTGCGGCTTGACGGCGACGACGTACGGCGCGACCGCGTCGACGATCCCG